>JBBTEI010000091.1:0-37308 GCA_038042405.1 Pseudomonadota bacterium | reverse complement strand
TGCCGGGCAGCAAAGAGCGCTACACGCTCGAACGCAAAGCAGATTTCTCACAATTAGTATTGCAATATATTGTGCAATATGTTGTAAAGTTTGATGCCACTTAAGGGATCGTCAGAATGCGCAATCGCCTGTTAACGTTTTCCACGCTGTCGACACTGTCACTTTTTTGGGCGACGGGCGCTTTGGCAGACGCTGCAGCCATCTCTCCGACCGAAAAGGCCGCCATTATCGCAGCGCTCAATGCTACATTGAAAACAAACTATGTATTTCCAGATGTCGCTCAAAAAATTGCACCCGTGCTTCAGGATCATCTGACAAAGGGAGACTATGACGCGGCCACCACCAAGGATCAGCTTGCTAGAAAACTGACCGAGGATATCGTCAAGATCAGCGGCGACCTGCACTTTTTCGTGGGCGTCGATCCGAAATGGGTTGCCGATTTTCAGGCCGAAGCCGATCCGGCGCACAAGGCCAGGATCCGGAAAGAAGAATTAGCTAGTCTGGAGGAACAAAACTTCGGTTTTGACGAGGTCAGCCGCCTAACGGGCAATATCGGCTATATTAGGTTCAGCTATTTTGCCGATCCAGAGTTTGCGTATGAGACGGTCGCCGCCGCGATGCGCTTCGTCGGCAACACCGATGCGGTTATCATCGATCTACGGTATAATAACGGCGGCGTGCTAGAAATGGGGCAATTCATAGCAAGCTATTTCTTTTCAAGCGAAAAAGACCAGCTGCTCTTTGACTATTACTATAACGAAGATGGCAAGCGCATCGAGCGCGGGCAATGGGTGCTGCCCGGCTTGCCCGGCAAGCGCATGGTGGACAAGCCCGTCTATATTCTCACCGGATCCACGTCGTTTTCCTCTGCGGAGTGGTTCTCGTACACGATGAAAAAACTTGGGCGGGCGACCCTAATCGGGGAACGGACAGCGGGCGGTGCCCATCCGGTTGCGCGCAAGCCAATCGATGCGGATTTCTTTTTGCAGGTGCCGATCGGTCAGATTCGGGATCCGGTCGATCATGGCGATTTCGAAGGAACCGGGGTGCAGCCCGACATTCAAAGCCCATCCATAAGAGCCCTGCCGCTCGCTCACAAATTGGCACTCGAAAATCTGGCGAAGACCGACGCGGCGCAAAAGGCGGAATATGCCTGGCATCTCCCCGAACTGATGGCGAAGATTCAGCGCCCCGATATCGGCACCAATATTCTGCGGAACGTCGTCGGGACGTATGAGGGGCGCAAGATTACCCTCGAGAACGGCACGCTTTATTATAACTGGCGCGAGCGTTTTCGCGTCGCCTTGGAGCCAATTGCTCCCAATCTGTTTGCGGTAGAAGGCGTTTCAGATTTCCGATATCGGCTGAATACGCAGCGCGGGAAAACGGCGCTGGAACGTGTGAACAAGGACGGCAGTATCCAGACCTACAAGCGCCTTGACTAAGCCGACGAATATTCCGGCTGTGCTCGATGACGGCGTGTTTCTTGGCCGCGCCGTCGAGCGGCTAAGCGTCCTTATTGCCGACCAGTCAAAAGCGGTTTTCGATGCGACAGGGCTTATCATCCCGGTGCGGTCCTGCTCATTGATGACGGTTCTTGCAAAACTCGGCACCGCCTCGGCCTCCGATTTGGCGCGGGAACTCGGACACTCGCATCAGTTGGTTATGCAAAAGATACCAAAGCTGATCCGTCTCCGCCTCATCGAGCATAGTAACGATGACGACGATGCGCGCCGACGGGTATTTCATCTGACGGCCGAAGGCATAAGGCAGCTTGCGATATTCGAGCGCTGCGCAAAACTTATCGTCACCGCTTATGAAGGGCTGTTTGAGGAGGTAGGTGACATCAGGCGACTTGTGGATCAGACTGTCGCGGCACTGCACGACAAGCCGCTGGACAAACGTATATAGTCTACGAACTGAGTGCGGTGGTGTCCGCTATTGAAATCGCTAGCGAGTCGTCCGAACGACCAAAAAATCGTCGCTGCCGAACCGTCGAGACGACTGGATCGATCGGCAGCATCTGTTGGACGATCCGGACAGGCAGCCTTTGGCCCGGCATTAGCGTTAAGCCGCCCTTCGTTCATTCCTCAATCGAATGGAGGCTAAGCGCCTGTCCGGCACTCCTCCCAACTGAGCGCAAAGACGGGATTGCAGCAAGTCCACCCATTTCGTTAAAGGCTTGGCTTGAGAAAGTTCGCTTTAGCTAGACTGGCGACTGCCCTCACACTAATGCAATACCTTGGATTGGGGGATATGAAAATTTGTCGCAGAACCAAAACATAGTTCAAAAAATTTGGGGCCTCTGCCACATATTGCGCGGCGACGGCATAAGTTATCATCAGTATGTTTCTGAACTAACTTATCTGTTGTTTCTCAAAATTGCTGAAGAAAATGGCAGTGAGGCTTTATTACCAAAAGGGTATCATTGGAAAAATTTGGCAAAGGCCTCTGATGATGGCCTTCTCAATTTTTATCAAGAAATGCTAACTTACCTCGGTCATCACGCAGGCACTGAGGCCGTCCGAGCAATATTTGCTTTTCCCACGACAGTTTTTTCACACGATGAAAATTTGCGTGCGGTTATCGATGGGATTACAAAAATTGATTGGAATGACCGAGCAGATGACAGCTTTGGGCAAATTTATGAGGGATTGTTGCAAAAAAGTGCAGATGTCCGCTCAGGCGCTGGGCAGTACTTCACACCACGAGCATTAGTTGAATCCATTGTACAGATTATTCAACCACATCTTGGTGATCTCATTCAAGACCCAGCAACGGGCAGCGGTGGTTTTTTAGTAGCGGCAGACCGGTTTATTCGATCAAATAATACGCAAAAATCCTACTCTCAAAAGCCACCGCGATATCAAGGAGCAGAGATAGAGAAGAATACTCGCCGTATTTGCTTAATGAATACGCTGTTACATGGCCTGAATGCAGATATAGTTTTCGGTGATGCGTTGACAGATGATGCCAGCTCTTTTGAACCGGCTGACATTATACTTGCCAATCCTCCATTCGGAGCCAAATCCGGCAGCAAGCGAACCCTGCGAAACGATATTGCGTATCCAAGCGCAAACAAGCAGCTAGCTTTTTTGCAGCATATCTATCTGAATCTCAAAGTAGGTGGTCGCGCAGCAGTTGTATTGCCCGATAATGTGCTTTTTGAAGACGGTGTTGGTAAGCAGATTCGGCAGGATCTAATGGCCATGTGCGATCTCCACACCATTCTAAGGCTGCCAACAGGAATTTTCACTAGCGCTGGCGTGAAGACCAACGTCATGTTCTTCACCAAAATCTCAGATGAAACGACCAACGCGACCAAAGCAGTCTGGTTCTATGACATGCGCGCGCAAATGCCCAATTATGGCAAAACCCGCACGTTGATGGCGGATGATTTTGCGAACTTCATCAAAGCCTATGGCGATGATCCGTTGGGCAAGGCCAAGCGAAAAGATGAAGGTGAAGCCGGGCGCTTCCGCATGTTCACCCGCGAGGAAATCGCCAAGCGGAATGACAATCTCGATATCAGCTGGCTGCGTGAGGAAGAGATTGAAGATAATCTGAATGAGCCAGACGATATCGCCGCCGCCATCCTCAGCCACCTGCGCAACGCTTTGGAGGAGATTGAGGCGGTTGCCGACGAACTGGCAGAGACCGAAGAGGTTGAGGCGTGACCCCAGAAACCTTTGGCCGCACCATCCAGCTATTCCTTGTCGATGGCACGCCCACCGGGTTGCGCAAGGCGACCATCCACGGCTGGACCGGGCTAACCTTCGTCGCCACCGGCACCACCTTTGCGGCACTGACGGCCCGGCCAGAGCTGGACCGGACAGGCATCTACATCCTCTCCGGCCCCGATGCCGAAGCGGTGGGAGGCACCCGCGCCTATATCGGTTCGGCCAACAGCGTGCGCGAGCGGATCAAGCAGAGCGCGGCACAGCGCGATTTCTGGGAAAGCGCGATTGCCGTCACCACCAGCGATGATGATCTGTCCAAAGGTCATGTCGAGTATTTGGAAGCGCGGCTGATCCAGGTGGCGACCGAGGCCAATCGGGTTACGCTGGACAACGGGACCAGCCCCGCCGGGCAGCGCCGCCGCCTGCCAGAGGCGGATCAGGCGAACATGGAACAGTTCCTCGCCAATCTGAAAATCATCCTGCCCGTGGTCGGGCTTGATCTGCTGAAGCCACAGCCGCGAGCGGTGACGCAGACGGCCACCCCGGTGGCACAGCGCATCAGCGGCGAGATCAGCTTTGAAATCCGCCACAAATCCGGCGTGCAGGCGCAGGCGGTGGAGGAGGACGGCGAATTCATCGTGCTGGAAGGATCACAGGCGCTGAAGG
The DNA here is from genome assembly GCA_038042405.1 of Pseudomonadota bacterium. GTDB lineage: Bacteria > Pseudomonadota > Alphaproteobacteria > Sphingomonadales > Sphingomonadaceae > Aquisediminimonas. The sequence continues at coordinate 32,962 of JBBTEI010000091.1, read as the reverse complement.
ATACCGGCTATGTCCAGCAAAGCTATGTCGGCCTGAAGGGCAATCTCGTCAAACAGGGCGTGCTGATCGTGCAGTCGGAAACGCTCTATGTATTTGCCCGGCCATACAGCTTCTCCAGCCCGTCTGCCGCTGCTGCCGTCGTGCTGGATCGCAACAGCAATGGCCTGTCCGAATGGAAGGTGAAGGGCGAGAAGCGGACCTACAACGATGTGAAGCAGGCGCGCATTGCCGCCGATGGGGTGAGCGCATGAGCGATTTGCCGAATGGATGGGCCGAAACAGCCGTCAACGCGCTTGCAGAATCACGATCAGGCAACTCAAAGCTTGTTAAAGGGACTCTTCTCAAGGAACCAACTGAGAATAGCTATCCAGCCTTCAGTGCTTCCGGACAAGATGTTTGGGTCAACCATGCTGAGCATGAAGGGGAAGCTATCATAGTCTCAGCCGTTGGCGCTAGGTGCGGTAAAGCCTTCTTGGCCTCAGGGCAGTGGAGCGCAGTCGCCAACACCCATATTATTTTTCCTCATCACGATTTGGTGGACCAACGTTGGCTTTGGTTTAGGCTGAATGATGAGAACTTCTGGGTGCGCGGCGGGAGCGCTCAGCCGTTTGTTAGGGTTACAAAGTCGTTGGAAACCGTAATCCCCCTCCCACCTCTCCCCGAACAGCGGCGGATTGTGGCGAAGGTGGACGGGTTGACCGCGCGCACCGCCCGCGCCCGCAAAGACCTGAACCGCATCCCCACCCTCATCGCCCGCTACAAACAACGCCTCCTCGCGCTGGCCGCTGAAGGATTGCTAACACGAAATTGGCACGATCAAAATGGCAGCCCAGGTTGGGTTCGGATAACTGTGGCAGAATTAGCGGAAACTACATTCGATGGGCCGTTTGGCTCGAACCTCAAATCAGCCGATTATGTCGAAAGCGGCGTCAGAGTTGTTCGCCTTGAAAACATCGGCAGCTTGCGTTTCATCCGCGAGAAAGAAACCTATGTTTCTAAAACGAAGTTCAAATCCCTTCAGCGGCACGAACTGCGTCCAAATGATGTATTGTTCTCTTCATTCATTGCGGAAGAAATCAGAGTTTGCCTTCTGCCTGAGGATCTCGAAACAATCGCGATCAACAAAGCCGATTGCTTTTGCGTCAGAGCCGATCCCGAAATTTGCTTGCCAAAGTTTCTCGCATACAGATTAGCCAGCCCAACGTGCTACGAGGTTTTGAAGGAGGCAGTGCACGGCGCAACGCGCCCGCGCATTTCGCTCACACACCTCAAGCAGTTCGAGTTCGACCTACCTACCATAGAAGAGCAAGCCGAAATCGTCCGCCGCATCGAGTCGGCCTTTGGCTGGCTAGACCGCATGGCCGCCGACCACGCCGCCGCCGCCCTCCTCCTCCCCAAACTCGACGCCGCCATCCTCGCCAAAGCTTTCCAGGGCAAGTTGGCGCCGCAGGACCCCAATGACGAACCAGCGGCCAAGCTGCTGGAACGGATCAAGGTGGAGCGAGACGCGGATGCTGCTATGCCGAAAAGTGGGCAGGGGCGGAAGCAGCCAAAGGTGCATCACTTGCAAGGCGTAAGTGCCAGCACCGGCCCACCTCAAGTCAGCAATCCAACTCTCACCGTCAATCGCACCAACCCGAAAAGATCCACCATGACCAAAAGCCGCCAGGATGAAGACGTGAAGGACAAACCCTATCTTGCAGGCCTGCTCAAGAGCGGATCACGCCGCGACGTCCAAACCCTATTCCGAACCGCCAATCTGCCCGTCGCCGATTTCTACAAGCAGTTGGCCTCGGAAATCGGCAAGGGCTATATTCTTGACGATCCCAACGAATTGAAAGCCGCCTAATGCGCCTCCTCCGCGTCTATATCGACGGCTATCGCAATCTGAAGAATGTCACGGTCAATTTCGACGAGGACAGCCTGACCACGGTCGTGATTGGCGAAAATGGGAGCGGCAAATCTAACCTGATCGAAGCAATTGTCGAGGTGTTTCGGGCGCATGATTTGGGGGAACAAGCTAAGATCAAGTTCACTTACGATTTCTTTTATCGCCTTGGCGGATATGATGTGCGGCTTTCCAACCGTGATGACTCGACGGAAATTCCCCCGGAATTTGTTGTACCAACCCCGCCTGTCGTTCCCGCCGGGATAATTCGCACCCTATGGCGAAAATTCATCGATTCCCGTCGGAACCGGATTCGCTCATTCCATTTGCCAGACCTGATTTTTGGATATTATTCCGGAAGCGGACGAAAGCTCGAGAAACTCTTCGATGGGCACCAGGCGCGCTACTACGGCGTTATCAACAAAGCGGCCTCTGAAGAAGAGTATGAAAATGCGCGCGTTGCGCGGAGGCTCTTCTACTGTCGTCCTGTTCACGGCGTATTCGGATTACTTGCTTACCTTGCAAAGCCCGGCCAGAATGCCGATGCCAAAACACTCTTGACCCAGAAATTGGGAATTACCGGCTTTCATTCAGCGCTGGCACATTTCAAGGAGCCATCTTGGTTCAATCACAGCAATTGGCAAAAAGGACGTTCATCTAGCCCAGATCTGGCGGGTCGTGGGCGTCGCACATATGACAAGCTCAGCGAGCAATCCTGGGATATCTGGGGCGCAAAAGGTCCCGCTGGCAATTGCGCACGTGCCTTTCGGGACCTTGGCTTTCATCCAGTCGCTTTGGCAGGTAAAGTCGTCGACGATTATCGACTTAAGCCGCGCACTGAAGCCCAACTCGCCTGCTTCCTGCGCGACAAAATGGCGCTGAAGGCCTTCGCCGCGAAATATGAGACCGACCAAGACATGTTCGCCGCGCTTGAAGCCGCTGACATCTCTGATCTGTTCCGTGATATGATCGTCTGGGTCACGCGCAAGAATGACGAGAGCGGCGATATCAGTTTCAGCGACCTTTCCGATGGCGAGCGGCAATTGCTGATGGTCCTCGGCCTAATCCGCGTCTCGCGCGGAAAAGAGGCGCTTTTCCTTCTTGACGAGCCCGACACCCACCTCAACCCCGCATGGCAGCTCACCTATCTCGACCTGATCCGCGAATGGACCGAAGTCGCGGCGGACGAGGACAAATGCCAGATCATCATGACCACCCACAACCCGCTGACCATCGCCGCACTGACCAAAAAAGAAGTGCGGGTGATGCAAAAGGGAGAGCGTGATCAGATCGTTGTTTCCGAACCCTACGCTGACCCTCGAGGCTTGGGCTTCACTTCAACGCTCACCGAGATTTTTGGCTTGCCGACAACGCTTGATCCAGAAACTCAGAAACAAATTGATGATAGAAACACGCTCGCGCGGATTGACAAGCGCTCAGAGGATCAGGACCGAAAGCTTATTGAACTGAACGACAAGCTAGACCGGCTAGGGTTCCTTCATGAAAGCCGTGACCCCCTGTATGATGATTTCCTAAAGGCTGTGCATGATTACAAATATGAAGATCGCCCGGTTTTGAGGCAGGATCAGATAGAGAAGCGGCGGCTTGCTATGCAGGCGCTGATCAAATCGCTCTCCACAGAACAGGGGAAGGCGCATTGATATACGTGAAGCGTGATCCGGCGAAGATTCCGGAGAAAGTTCTTAAGATCGCTGAAAGAGCACAAGCCCAACTGGAAGCACTTCCCGCTGAAGAGCGCATCGCGTTCATCAAGAAGAAGTCACACGTTTGGCGTGGTTTCAAGCGCTACCTTCGGTCGATGTCGTATGGAAAATGCTGGTATTCTGAAGCCGTGGGGTCACAATCGCCCTATGATGTTGACCATTTTCGTCCAAAATCTGAGGCTCAACGCGCGGACGGAGTGAAGGACGATGGATACCCTTGGCTAGCTTTCGATTGGGACAATTTCCGATATTCTGCCGAACGTTCAAATAGGCTGAGCACGGACGAAGAGACGGGCGAAACATTCGGCAAGTCTAGTTGGTTTCCGTTGGTGTCGGGTAGCCCGGTTGCCTGCTGGGATGATCGGTGTATCGGCCAAGAAAAGCCGCTGTTGCTTGATCCGACCGTGGAAGCCGACGTCGCCCTCATTGACATCGGATCGGACGGGCTGATCGTAACTTCACGGACATGTACGAATGCCGGTGCAGAACGTGTAAAAGCCAGCGTTCGCTTCTATGGTCTTGATCTGCCAGATATATTAGACGCGCGCCGACAGGTGATGATCGATCTTAACGACGATATTGATAAGCTTCTTATGCTGCACGAAGGCGCTATGGACGCCGAGCGAGCCAACGATCCCGAGCTAATCGAAAAGCATCGAAAAACCATCGTCAGCCGTACTTTGCCCAATCGACCATTTACATTGGCCGCCCGTGCCAAACTGATTGAACGAGGTCTTCCACAATTGTTGGCAGGACCGGAAGATTATGCCGCTATGGCAGCATAGGTAATACTTACTCTTTCGGTAAAATTTTTTGCGTTCCCGGCCTGATTACCTAGAAATCCAACAAAACGCCGCCTCTGTAAAGGCGCGCTGCCGCCGGACGGTATAATAACAGCGGATGACCCGCTGTTAACCAATTCGCCGTCCTTGCCTGGCCATTAATGTAAGACCGCTTTCAATAAACCATTTTGTGATTACGAACGGCAACTTTGTTAGCGGAGACCGACGTTGACGTGAACACTTTACGCTCGCTTTACGCTCCGGCTCGGCAATCCACCGCGCGCCATAATGCGATGCCATGGCACTGAGCTCCCAACAGTCGGGAGTCCTCCATGCCAATTGATCTTTTACTCGGCGCTCTGACCGCTGCCGCCATTCTGGTTTACCTGCTCGCCGTCCTGGCGCGGCCTGAGCGTTATTGAGGGGCGACCACGATGACGATTTCCGGCTGGGCCATGATCCTTCTTTTTACTGCGCTGTTCGTGGCGCTTGCGAAGCCGATGGGGGCGTGGCTCTTTGCGCTTTACGGCGGCGGAAAGATGCCGATGGCGCGCATCATCGGCCTGGTTGAGCGCGGTTTCTATAGGCTGTCCGGCGTCGATCCGGCACGCGAGCAAAGCTGGGTCGGCTATGCTGTCTCGCTGTTGATGTTCAACCTGGCCGGGATTGCCCTGCTCTTCGCCATCCTCAAGCTCCAAGGCGGGTTGCCGCTCAATCCGCAAGGCTTCTCGGGGCTGGAAAGCTGGCTGGCATTCAACACGGCGGTCAGCTTCGTGACCAATACCAACTGGCAGAATTATGGCGGCGAAACGACGCTATCGCACTTCTCGCAAATGGCAGGGCTGACAGTGCAAAACTTTCTGTCCGCCGCGACGGGTCTCGCAGTCGCCTTTGCATTCATCCGGGGCTTTGCGCGAACGAACGCGCAAGGAATCGGCAATTTCTGGGCAGATGTTACGCGCGCGACTCTCTATCTGTTGCTTCCCGCCTGTGCCCTGCTGGCGATCGTCTATGTCATCCTCGGTGTTCCGCAGACGCTGGCAGCCTCGGTGACGGCGACGACGCTTGAAGGCGCGCAGCAAACCGTATCGTTAGGGCCGGTCGCCTCGCAACTAGCGATCAAGATGCTAGGCACCAATGGCGGCGGGTTTTTCAACGTCAACAGTGCGCACCCCTTCGAAAACCCTTCCGCGTTGGTCAACTACATCCAGATGCTGTCGATCTTCGTGATCAGCGCGGGGTTGACCGTCACATTCGGCAAGGCAGTCGGCAAGGAACGCCAGGGCTGGGCCTTGCTGGCGGCAATGGTCGTGCTGTTCCTGATGGGCGTCACACTCACCTATTGGGCCGAAGCCGCTGGCAATTCTGCGCATCAGGCGCTTGGTCTCGTCGGCGGCAATATGGAAGGCAAGGATGTCCGCTTTGGGATCGCTGCGACGGCTTTGTTCGCTGTCGTGACGACGGCGGCGTCATGCGGTGCGGTCATCGGCATGCACAGCAGCTTCATGCCATTGGGTGGGCTGGTAACGATGTTCAACATGCAATTGGGCGAGATCATCATCGGTGGTGTCGGTGCGGGCCTGTATGGGATGCTGGTCTATGCCATTCTTGCAGTCTTTGTCGCGGGGCTGATGGTCGGGCGGACACCGGAATATGTCGGCAAGAAAATCGAGGCGCGCGAAATGAAGCTGGCGGTGATCGCCATTGCAATCCTGCCGCTGGCGATCCTCGGCCTGACCGCGCTTGCCTCGGTCACGAGTCCAGGGCTTGCGGGGTCGCTTTCGAAGGGGCCACATGGCTTTTCGGAGATTCTCTATGCCTTTTCGAGTGCGGTCGCGAACAATGGCAGCGCGTTCGGCGGGCTGACGGGGAATACGCCCTTCTACAACATCACGCTGGCGCTCGGCATGTTCATCGGTCGCTTTGGTGTGATCTTGCCGGTGCTGGCGATTGCCGATGGGCTGGCGATGAAGCGCCGCGTGCCGCCGGGGCCGGGGTCTTTCCCGACGACAGGGCCACTGTGGGTCGGTCTGCTGGTCGCAATCATCCTCATTGTCGGCGGGCTGACTTTCCTCCCCAGCCTCGCACTTGGGCCGATTGCGGACCAGTTCCAGGTCTCCGCTAGCACATTGCTCTAAGGATCGATGATAATGACGACCGAAACACAAGCGCCATCGCTTTTCACCGCCCCGCTAATGACAGAGGCAATCCGCGATGCCTTTGTCAAACTCGATCCGCGCGCGCTCATTCGCAACCCGGTGATGTTCGTGACCGCGATGGTGGCGACGCTGTCCACAATCCTGTGGGTGCGCGGGCTAACCACGGGCACCGGCAACCCTGCGTTCGAAGGGCAGTTAGTCTTCTGGTTGTGGCTCACGGTGCTGTTCGGGAACTTTGCCGAAGCCATCGCCGAAGGGCGCGGCAAGGCACAGGCCGCTTCGCTGCGGGCGACCAAGGCCGATCTGCAAGCCAAACGACTGATTGGCGTGGGCGATGCGTGGGAGATGGTCGGCGCAAGCCTGCTCGAAGTTGGTGAAATCGTGCTCGTGGAAGCTGGCGATTTGATCCCTGCCGACGGCGAAGTCATCGAAGGCGTGGCCTCAATCAACGAAGCGGCAATTACCGGCGAAAGTGCGCCGGTCATTCGCGAAGCTGGCGGAGACCGTTCAGCAGTGACGGCAGGAACGCGGGTGCTGTCTGATAGCGTCAAGGTGCGGGTAACGGCTGGTGCGGGGCAAGGCTTTCTCGACCGCATGATCGCATTGGTCGAAGGCGCAAGTCGCCAAAAGACGCCAAACGAAATTGCGCTGACGATCCTACTCGCCGGACTAACACTCATTTTCCTCATTGCCGTCGGCACGCTCCCCGCCTTTGCCTCCTATGCCGGGGGGTCGATAGCCGTGCCGGTGCTCGTTGCGCTGTTCGTCACGCTGATACCGACGACGATTTCCGGGCTGCTCTCGGCCATTGGCATCGCCGGAATGGACCGGCTGGTCCGGTTTAACGTGCTGGCCAAATCGGGGCGCGCAGTGGAGGCGGCGGGCGACATCGACACACTGCTGCTCGACAAGACCGGCACCATCACGATTGGTGACCGGCAGGCGACGGAGTTTTTGCCTATTCCCGGCGTGTCGCGCGAAGAATTTATTGCGGCGGCGCGTCTGGCCAGCCTGGCGGATGAAACGCCCGAAGGTCGTTCGATTGTCGTCCTCGCAGGCGAAGGCGGGGCAATGCCTGCTGGTGCCGCGCCGATTGCGTTCACGTCTCAAACGCGGGTTTCGGGTTTGCAGATCGGCGACCGGACCCTCGTCAAAGGAGCGGTCGATGCGGTGCTCAAACGGCTTGGCGACAGCGTCGATCCAGCTTCGGCGCAGGCTCTGCGCGATATTGCGGACGGTATTGCACGCGCTGGCGGAACACCGCTGGCAGTCGCCGACGGCGCAAGATTGCTTGGCGTAATTCACCTCAAGGATATTGTGAAGGCGGGCATCCGTGAACGCTTTGGCGAATTGCGCCGCATGGGCATCCGCACGATCATGATTACCGGCGACAATCCGCTGACGGCGGCCTCGATTGCGGCTGAAAGCGGCGTCGATGATTTTCTCGCTGAAGCGACGCCCGAGGACAAGCTGGAGCTGATCCGCAAGGAACAGGCAGGTGGCAAGCTCGTCGCCATGTGCGGGGATGGCACCAACGATGCGCCTGCACTCGCACAGTCCGATGTCGGCGTAGCGATGAATACCGGCACACAGGCGGCGCGCGAGGCGGGCAATATGGTCGATCTCGACAGCGACCCGACCAAGCTCATCGAGATTGTCGGCCTCGGCAAGCAATTGCTGATGACACGCGGCGCGCTCACGACCTTCTCGATCTCGAACGATGTCGCCAAATATTTTGCGATCCTCCCCGCCATTTTCATTGTGCTCTATCCGGGGCTGGGCGCGCTCAATGTGATGCAGCTCGGCAGCCCGGAAAGCGCGATCCTTTCGGCCATCATTTTCAACGCGCTAATCATCCCCGCGTTGGTGCCGCTTGCGCTGAAAGGCGTGGCCTATCGCCCCGCCAGCGCAGGCAGTCTGCTTGCCCGCAATCTCGCCATTTACGGCGTAGGCGGGCTGCTCGCGCCGTTCGTCGGCATCAAGATTATCGATATGGCCGTCACCGGCCTGAACCTTGCTTAGCTCCGCGCGTAAAGGCACCACGATCATGCTTACAGAAATTCGTAACAGTCTCCGTCCCGCCTTCATGCTGCTCCTCTTGCTGACGCTGCTGACGGGCGTTGCCTATCCGCTCGCCATTACCGGGATCGCGCAGACGGCGTTTCCAGCGCAGGCAAATGGCAGCCTGATTAGCGAGCGCGGCACCATCGTCGGTTCCGAACTCATCGGGCAGGGTTTTGCCCAGCCGCGCTATTTCCATTCACGTCCCTCGGCTGCCGGTGATGGCTACGACGCGTCTGCGTCCGCCGCGACCAACCTTGCACCGGGTTCGCAGGATTTGCGCGACGCCATTGCAGCGCGAGTCGAGGATGCGCGCGCTCAAGGAATGACCGGGGTTTCTGTCCCGCCTGACCTGGTCACCACTAGCGCCTCGGGGCTTGACCCCCATATCAGTCCCGAGGCGGCTTTTGCCCAAGTCGATCGTGTCGCCCGTGCGCGCGGTCTGACCCCGCAATCGCTCCGGGCGGTCGTTGAGCGGTCGGTTGAATATCCGCTGTTCGGCATTATCGGCGAACCACGCGTCAACGTGCTGAAGCTCAATCGACAAGTTGATCGAATTTCCGCTAAACCGCTATAGTGATCAAGTCGGAGAATAATCGCCTATCCCCGGAAGCGCTGCTCAAACTGGCGCGGAAGGAAACGCGTGGCCGATTGAAGATCATACTCGGGGCTGCCCCTGGCGTGGGCAAGACGTTTGAAATGCTGCGCGAAGGCGCTGATCTCCTCAAACAGGGTAAGGATGTCGTCGTCGGCATCGTTGAAACGCATGGTCGTGCCGACACTGAGGCACTGGTCGCGCCCTTCGAAGTCCTGCCGAGACTCACAATCGTACATGGCGCACACATGCTGACCGAACTCGATCTCGATGGTTTGATTGCGCGAAAGCCGGCCATCGCGCTCATCGATGAATTTGCGCACAGCAATGCACCGGGATGCCGACACCCCAAACGCTGGCAGGACATCGAGGAATTGCGCGACGCGGGGATTGATGTCCTGACGACGCTCAATATCCAGCACGTCGAAAGCCTGAACGATGTGGTCGCCGGGTTCACGCGGGTGCGGGTGCGCGAAACGGTGCCAGATGCCATCCTCGACGATGCCGAAATCGAAGTCGTCGATCTTCCACCCGATGAACTGATCGAACGGTTAAAGGCGGGCAAGGTCTATATCCCGCACGAAGCCACGCGGGCGCTTGGCCATTTCTTTTCCAAATCGAACCTGTCGGCGCTGCGCGAACTGGCGTTGCGACGGGCCGCACAAGCGGTCGATTTGCAAATGCTCGATCATGTCCGCATCGCAGGCGAAGTCGGCAATTGGGCGGCGGGTGAACGGCTGGTCGTGGCGGTTGGCGACCAACCCGGCGATGAAGCCTTGATCCGGTCAACCAAACGCCTGGCCGACGCGATGCGCGCGCGGTGGACGGCAGTGACGGTGGAAACGCCGCGCAGCGCGACGCTTGGCAGCGATGCACGCGACCGGATTGCGGCTGCGCTCAAACTGGCGGCAGAACTTGGTGCGACGCTGGCTACCATTCCGGCGGCGTCGGTTGTCGAAGGGCTGCGGGCGCATATCGCAGAAGCCAAAGCGACGGCGGTCGTCATCGGCAAATCCCGGCGAAGCTGGTGGTTCGAGTTGCGCCACGGCTCGGTTGTCGATCAGCTCGTGCGCGGGCTCGACGGTGTAGCGGTGCACGTCATGCCGACATCGCAAGGTTCGAACGCGGCAAATGACGAAGAGCGCAGCGCGAGGCCCTTTAACTGGTCAGGCACCAGCATCGGTTTGGCGCTGGTAGCCGCCACAACCGGCGTGGCGGTGGCCGTCGCATCGTGGATCGGCCCCAATTCGGTCGATCTGCTTTACCTGATTCCAGTCATTGCGACGGCAACGCTTTTCGGTCTGCGCCCCGCTCTCATCGCGAGCATTTCCGCTGCGCTTACCTATAACTTCTTCTTTCTGCCGCCGATTTACACCTTCACCATCAGCGACCCGCAAAATGCGATAACCTTTTTGGTGCTTACAGGCGTTGCGATCGTGGCCAGCCAATTGACGGGCAGGTTGAAGCGCGAAGCCAATATCGGCGCGCGCACATCCGCCGAAAATGCGGCGATTGCAGCATTTGGACAGCAACTTGCGGCAGTTGCAGATGAAGAGGGAACTGGCGCAGCGGTCTGCGAAGAGATCGCGGCCATGCTGGATGTTTCGACGTTGCTGATCACGCGAAAGGGAACAGAAATCGCCATCATCGGCGGTCAAAAAGGTCAGTCTCCGCTCGGTCCGATCGATGTGGCCGCAGCCGAATGGGCGCTTGATCGCGGCGAGGCGACGGGTCGCGATACCGGAACGCTCGCAGCGAGCGACTGGCAGTTCCACCCGCTAATCACCTCGCTTGGTGTGCTGGCGGTGCTTGCGGTTGGCAGTAACGGAAGCGGCCCGCCAATCCCGCCTGATAAACGGATATTGTTCACGACACTGCTTGGGCAGGCGACACTCGCCCATGAACGTATCAAACTGGAATCACAGGCACGCAATATTGACGCGCTCAAGCAACGCGACGATCTGCGGGCGACCTTGTTGTCCTCCATCGGCCATGACCTGAAGACGCCGCTTACCGCCGTCGTTGCCGCAGCCGATGCGCTGTCGGCTGAACATGGCGACAATGCCACATCAAAGACTCTGAAAGCCGAAGCGCGCCGCTTGCGGCGGGTGTTCGACGATCTGGTCGAGATGACACGGATCGAGGCCGATGCGCTCGTCGTGCGGCACGATGTTATCGATCTGACCGATGCCGTTGTCGCAGCGGCACAAGATTTGAAGGCAGAATTGGTCGCGCACAAACTGGTTCTGGATGTGCCGTCAAACCTTCCTCTCGTTGAAGCTGACCCGCGTATGTTGCAGCATATTCTGGTCAACCTGATCGGCAATGCCGCGAAATTTGCGCCAAGCCAAACGTCGATCATCGTCGAAGGCAGACGCTCTCCCGATGGGCTGACGTTGGCCATCATCGACAATGGCCCCGGGCTGCCGTCAGGGGGCGAAGCGGCGCTGTTTAACCGGTTCGCCCGCGTCGAGGGTGGCGACATGGCAGGCGGAACCGGGCTGGGTCTTGCCATCGTCAAAGGCTTTGCTGATGCGATGGGTTTGCGCGTTGCTGCCGCAAACCGCACCGAAACAGAGGGTTCGCGTTTTGAGATTTTCTGGCCTGCTTCATTGCTTCGCAAGGCATCCACTGAGGAGCCAGAGGCATGACGGCCCATGTCCTGATTGTTGACGACGAAGCCGCGATACGCCGCCTTGTGCGCGGTGCAGTCGAGCGGGCGGGCCTGACGGTCAGTGAAGCGGAGACGGCCAAAGCAGCGCTCGAACACGCGGCGCGGGAAGGCTGCGAACTGGTGCTCCTTGATCTTGGCTTGCCTGATCGGGATGGCTTAGAATTGGTCCCGCTGATCAAGGCGATGGACCGCGCGGTGATCGTGCTGACCGCCCGCGATGCAACTGCAGAAAAGGTTGCGGCGCTCGATCTCGGTGCCGATGATTATGTCGTCAAACCCTTCGATACTGAAGAGCTGCTGGCGCGAATCAGGACCGCGTTGCGCCACCGTTCGGCAAACGCGACCGCCAACGGCCAGATTGCGGCAGGCCGGGTCCAGATCGATACGCTCGCACACCGGATATCGCGCGACGGCGAAGACGTGCGACTGACGCGCAAGGAATTTGCGGTGCTCGCCGAACTGGCGCGCTATCCTGGACGCGTGATCACGCACGTCCACCTTCTGCGCGCGGTCTGGGGCGATGCGCATATCGATGATGTCGAATATCTGCGCGTTGCCATGCGCGGGCTACGACTCAAATTGGAAGCCGACCCAGCGAATCCGGTGCTGCTGCAAAATGAACCCGGGATTGGTTACCGTCTCGTCGTGCCGTGAAAATTGCAAACTCGACCTATGCAAGGAAAAATGAACCTACGGCAGCTTTCAGAGTGCGATCTTGGTCCATTTGATGTCCGGAATGTTCGCGAATGTTGGATCTGGTTAAGAGAACTGAGGTTGGTCGTCCCCGGAGGTGCCGACGCTGCCGAGATCACTGGGGGCGCAGCAATGATGCGAACGAGCCTGCATTGGCCAAGTCGGACACCGGCTTGCGGCCACTTGGCACTTCGTGGGCGCGGAGGCCTTCGGGCAGTATTTCTGGCGAGCCGCGACGTCCGATCGCGACTGCGGCTTCGATCCGAAAGCTGTCGGGCACGGCCAGCTCCGTCCTGATGCGATCAAAGTCGATGCCGGTCATGCCATGGGCGTGATAACCGAGCACCGTTGCCTGCAGGGCCATTTGTGCCCAAGCAGCGCCCGCATCGAAGCTGTGACTGTACGATGGGTTCGCCTCATCGCCTTGCAGCATCACGCTGTCGGAAACAATGAACAGCAGAACACCGGCCCCGTTGGCCCAGCTCGCGTTGAAGGGAATGAGCAGCGAAAGGAACAATCCCCAGTTGGCATCGTCGCGGTGAGAATAGAGGAAGCGCCAAGGCTGGTAGTTGAACGCCGATGGGGCAAGGGCGGCGGCTTCCAGGATCACGTCCAGATCGTCCTCGAGGACCGCCGAACCATCAAAGGCGCGCGGGGACCAGCGCTCAGCGATCAAGGGCAGGACGCGGGGGTGTGCATTGCGGATTTCCATGGGTATCTCCTGTCTTGAGTGAAGGGGGCAGCAACGGGCTGCCCGCCTCCTTGGATGCGTTGTTGAAGGGGATCAGCTCCGGTCGATGCCGAAGCGCCCGGGGCCGAAGGCAGCGACTTGCAGCAGGCCGCCCGCCATGGCGATGTTCTTGAAGAAGTGGATGAACTGGTTCTGATCGCTCAGCGCAGAATGAAACACCAGCGCGGTGACAACGCTGAACAGGGCAAGGACTAGGCCCACAAGCCGGGTACGAAAGCCGAGAGCGAGCGCAAATCCGCCGAACACCTCGACGGCAATGGCGCCGGCCAGGGCCAGGTACGGCAGCGGCAGGCCAACGCTGTTGATGTAGCCCAGTGTATAGGCAGGGTCGGCGATCTTGCTGAAGCCGCTGAGCACGAAGATCGCCGCCAGCATGACGCGACCGGAGACAGCGAGCAGTGCGGCGCTCTGCGCCGGGATCGCGGCGGACGAAACGGAATTGGTGGTGATAGCAGTCATGGTTCGGTTCCTTGTTGAAGTGTTTGACGGTCAATCGGCATCGACGAGGACGAGTTCGCTGTCCTCCAACGCCGTGATTTCAATGATTTCGACATCGGTGATGGCGACGCCATCGCGCGCACCGGCCTCGACGCAATCGGCTTGCGTGTTGCCGATCCGGACGCGGCCAGTTGCGGGAACGAGGTAGGCATGCCGATCGCGCGTCAGTTCGTATCGGACAGTCTCGCCCGCCCTGACCGACGCACCCAGCACGCGGGCGTTGGTGTGGATCGGAAGGGCGTCGTCACCGTCAGCGAAACCAGAAGCGAGCGCCACGAATTTTCCTGCGCGGTCCGCTTTAGGAAAGGGACGAGTGCCCCAGCTTGGCGCATGACCGCGAGCGTTGGGGATGATCCAGATCTGGAAGATCTGGGTTTCCTCGTCCTCAAGGTTGTATTCCGAGTGCTGAATGCCGGCTCCCGCAGACATCACCTGAACGTCTCCGGCCACCGTCCGTCCGGCATTGCCGAGGTTGTCGCGATGGGAAATCGCGCCCTTGCGCACGTAAGTGATGATTTCCATGTCGCGGTGCGGATGCGGCGGGAGGCCAGTCTGGGCAGCAATGGTATCGTCGTTCCAAACCCTGAGGCTGCCCCAAGTGGTTCGGGCAGGATCATGGTAGTCCGCAAACGAAAAGTGGTGCCTGGCGTCGAGCCACCCGTGGTGGGCAGCGCCAAGGCTGGTGAAGGGGCGAAGTTCGATCATGTCTTGTCCAATCCATCTGTTCAGGGATTGGGGTGAAACTAGACCTTGCCATTCGATCTGAAAATTCCGATAAAACTTATCAAAATCTACAAGAAAGTTGAACAATGGATGTAGGACAGCCAACCCTTGACCAGATCCGCCTGTTCCTGGCGGTGGTGGACGAAGGCAGCTTCAATGGCGCGGCTCGCAGGTTCGGACGCGCGATCTCGGTTGTCAGCTACGGGATCGCCAGCATGGAAACGCAGCTTGGGATCACGCTGTTTGATCGCGAAGGCTCCCGCCGGCCCATCCTGACCGAAGCGGGCAAGGCGATGCTGGCCAATGCCCGGGCCGTGACCGACGATGTCGATGCCCTTGTCGCCGGCGTGCGCAGCTACAACCAGGGGTTGGAACCCGAACTTACCCTGGCAGTCGATGTCATGTATCCGACCGCAGAGGTCGCGAGCATCCTTCGCGAATTCGAGCAAGTGTTCCCGACGGTCGAACTGAGGCTGCATGTTGAAGCCTTGGGGGCCATCGCGGCACTGGTCCTTGATGGGCGAGCCAACCTCGGAATTGGCGGGCCGGTGATCATTGAAGATCCCGCGCTGGAAAGGATGGCGATCGGCGAGGTTGAACTCGTGCCGGTCGCCGCGCCATCCCATGCACTCGCCCAGATGGCGTCCATAGTTCCCGGCGTCAGCCGGAAGTACCGCCAGCTTGTGCTGACCGATCGTTCGGCGCTTACCGCGGGCCGGGATTTTTCAGTGCTGAGTGCCCGGACCTGGCGGCTCGCCGATCTTGGCGCAAAGCACGCGTTTCTACTCGAGGGGATTGGCTGGGGCAACATGCCGCACCATGCAGTAGCCAACGATCTGCATGCTGGTCGCCTGATCAAGTTGTCGATCCCCGAAGCGCCTGGCATGGCCTATGGGTTCAACGCCTTGTGGCGCAAAGATTGCCAGCCCGGACCAGCGCGGATGTGGATGCTCCGGGCAGTCACGGATCGACTGAAATCGAAGCGAATGTGAATGCCAGCGACATCCGCGCTCTCGCTTACGCCGATGGAGCAGATAAACGAATGGGGGGCTGGGAGCGGCTCGGATATCGAGAAAGCCGGCAAGATTGGCGTAAGCGCGTCCAATGTGCCGGCTGCTCGAACGTCAGCATTCCAACATGCCGCATCCGACATTGGACCGACCCTTCCCGGCCGAAATGCAGCCTTAGCCGGACCATGAATTTAGGTCCGCTTGCGACGACGCTTTCTCCTAGGTTCTTGAACAGCAGCTTTGTCCTAGGCCTCGCTGCTTGGCGATGTCAGCTATGCCAAGTCGAACACCCGCAAAAAATTCCCTCCGACCAGTTTGGCGACTTCTTCGTCATGTAAGCCGTGCTGACGCAAGCCCGCGACAAAATATGGCAAATTGGCATAGGTATCGAACACCGGCTTATAGTTGGCATCCATGTCGGTCCCCATACAAACATGATCGATACCGATTGCGTCGACCAGCTCCAATGTTCGTGTGACATAACCCGCAAGGTCGGTGATCCCAATGCCAGCGGGCCAGGCACCGATGACCCCGCCGCCGGCCTGTGCAACGGCCTTGGCTAGGTCGCGGTTGATAAAGCGGGGATGTTCGACCTTCCCGCCATGAATATGGACATGGCTGGCCATGACGGGTTTAGCCGATGCCTTGATGACGCCAAACGCCGTCGCTTCGGACGCATGTGCAACATCAATAAGCATTCCGGCCGCGTTCATCGCCTTGACGACGGCGACCCCGGCATCGCTCAGCCGCCCATGCAATGGCTTGCCGGTGATTATGTCGCCAAGCTCATTGTTGCGGTAATGCATCAGCGTGACCGAGCGCACCCCGTCAGCATAGGCCGCTGCAACGCGCTCGGGCTTGCCTTCAAAGAAATCGCCGCCCTCTACGGTGAGGAGTGCACCGGGCATTCCCGCTTTGCGCGCTGCCTCAAAATCACCAAGCGCCTTGATCGGATAGACGAGCCCGCTTTCGCCCAATGATTGGAGATTGGCGATCTGGCGCTTGTAGCTTGCCCAGGCCTCACCAGGTTCAAAAGCGCGGACCGCTGCCAGACCCTCTCCCTGAAATCCAAGCGTCTGGAAATCCGACACGGCCGCAAAGGCGGCAGCAGTCAGTCCGCCCGCCTTCATGTCGCGGATTGTATCCTGTTCGAAGGTGCCGAGCCAAGTCGCGAGATATATTTTGCCCGATACGTTCTCGGCCCCGCGCATGAATAGCCGACCTGGATGGGCATGCGCATCAATCGACGGGTATTTGGCGAGGAGCGCGCGCGCCGCCGCCAGTTCGTCTGGCGACACTGCAAAACCGATCGGTGCCGGATTTGGACGGAACGCGAAATAGCCACCAACCGCAGCCGCGACGAGAGTTGCCCCAGTTGCGCCCAAAAACTGTCGCTTGGTCAATCGTGGCATATGGGTAGCGCTGTCAGTGTCAACGTTGCTTGGCAGGACTATGCGCCCAGCATTCAACTTCGACCTTGCCATTGTAAGCTAGGCCGGAAGCGGCAAAGGCACTGCGAGCGGGCATCCGGTCTGGCTTGAAATACCCAACATAGACCGTATTGAATGCAGGCCAATCCTTGATGTCACTGAGCATCACGGTGCATTTCACCACCGCGTCAAACGTCAATCCGCGCCGTTTCAATATGCCGCCGATATTCTCCATCGCCTGGCGGGCTTCAGCTTCGATGCCGCCGGGAACCACAGACTTGGCACCGGGAGCAACACCGATCTGCCCTGCGAGAAGCAGCATGTCGCCAACTTGCACAGCTTCGGAAAAAGGCAAGCCGTCTCCGCCGCTATAATAGCGCACCGGTGCCGAGAATGCGGGCGACACCCCACAAGCGAAGGTTGCGCAAAGCGCCAACAGGCTTCGAGCTGAAAATCCCATATCCATCAAATCTCTCACACCTTGGCTTCGCACTTGTTGGCCCGTAACTGCACAACAATCAACCATATGTTCTGATGACAGACATGGGCGGCAACATCGTGGCGCGAGACCGCCGTCCGTGCGATGATTAATGAATGGCGAGTTTGAGGTTCTCAATCAGCAACGCGAACGGCGGAAATGTTAGCAATTGTGTTGAAAAAGTCAGCGCGCCTAATTTTATTACGCTGAATGGATAGAATTTAATCTGGTAGCCCGCACTTTTGAATCATAATTCCAAATGCGTCGAATAGATCGGAAGTAAATTTCGTCACCCTTTGGGAAGGCGACTTTTTCGACAGAATTTTAGCGGAAGCAGCCAACATCGAAGCCACGCATTGGCGCACCGCGCTTGACGATGATGAGCACTGCGTCGGTTCGCATTTTTTGATGCCTTCTTAGCTACGGCGATTGACTTCTCACACTGAGCGAGCATGAAATGGGGGAATGGCCAAAATCATCATCCCGATCCCCAGTCTCGACTTTGATCCAACGGAAGTCGCGGTTCCCTGGAAGGTTTTGAGCGAGCTGGGCCATGAAGTGTCGTTCGCTACTCCTGACGGTCACCCGGGTCAGGCCGATGAGATCATGATTACGGGCGAAGGCCTTGATTTATGGGGGCTGATTCCCGGTCTCAAAAAACTGCCACTTATCGGACGATTGCTGCGGGCCAACAGCGATGGGCTTAGCGCGTATAGGGCGATGATTGAGACTGAAGCCTTTCGAAAACCGCTGCAATGGGACAGCCTTCGCGAGGGCGACTTTGACGGGTTGCTTCTCCCCGGCGGCCACCGGGCACGTGGTATCCAAGCCTATCTTGAAAGCCCGCTCCTGCAACAACATGTTGTGAAATTCTTCAGCGCCGATAAGCCCATAGGCGCGATTTGTCACGGGGCGCTTATCCCCGCGCGCAGCATAAATCCGGCAACGGGGCGTTCGGTGCTTTTTGGCCGGAAAACGACGGCGCTGACCTGGAACTTTGAGCGTTCGGCGGCGAAGCTCGGCAAAATTATCCGCTTTTGGGACCCCTTCTACTACCGCACCTACCGCGAAGCAGCGGGCGAGCCTGTGGGATATATGTCAGTCGAGCATGAAATTATTCGCTCGCTTGAAAAACCATCTGATTTTCTGGATGTGCCGCCGACTGACCCTGCTTTTCGGCGCAAAACATCAGGGCTAGCTCGCGACACAATGAGCGATCAAAGCGCTTCGTTCGTCGTCACTGATGGCAATTATGTTTCGGCACGCTGGCCCGGCGACGCACACCGATTCGCTTTGCAATTCGCAGAACTGCTGCGTGGCAAATGACATTGATATCGTCAATACTACCGGATCGTCACCAACCACAACACAGCAATATCCCTAATATGTTGACCGAGCTAAGAGTCTGTTTGGAAAATGGTTATTGAGGGTTTCCCAACTGTGTTGAAGTCTGATTCATGGTTTGAATGTGGACTGATGCGAGCCGAGGGCGGATTTTGAGGATTGAGCGCAAGACGAAGCGCTATCCGAGTGATTTGACGAACGAGGAGTAGGAGCGGATTGCGCCGCTGATGCCCAGTCCTGGGCGGCGTGGCCGTCCTCGGGAAGTGGACTTCCGGGAGGTGATCAACGCTGTGCGCTACTTGGTGCGCTCGGGGTGCGGGTGGCGGATGCTGCCGATCCATTTCGGGCCTTGGCAGACGGTTTATGGCTGGTTCCGGGAACTTGCGCGACGTTTCCTGTTTCAGACGATCCACGACATCGAACTGATGCTGGATCGCAAACGGCAAGGGCGTGAACAAAGCCCGAGCGCGGGCGTGATCGACAGCCAGTCGGTGAAGGCTCCTCATGCAGAAACAAGGGGTTACGATGCTGGCAAGAAGATCGTCGGACGCAAGCGGCATATCGCGGTCGATACTGACGGGCGCTTGCTGATGGTCAACCTGACCAATGCCGATATCTCCGACAGTGCAGGCGCGCAGGTCATCCTTGAGGGCATCCGCAAACGCTGGCCCTTTGTGAAACACTTCTTTGCCGATGGAGCCTATGACCGGCTCAAGCTGATGGATAAGGCCAGTTACCTCGATTTCGTTATCGAGATCATCCGCCGCTCGGATGACCAGAAAGGCTTCACAGTGCTGCCGCGCCGATGGGTCGTCGAACGATCCTTCGGCTGGATGATCAGATGGCGCAGACTTGTCCGTGATTACGAGAAGCGCATCGACGTCTCACACGCCATGATCCTCGTCGCCATGGGCGGAAATATGCTACGACGAAACGCTCATCCATGATTTTCCAAACAGACTCTGAGATCACATTGAAAATCGCGACTTCAAACCGTCGTCAACACCCGCTTGTCTAAAACCTCCTCAAACGAGGTGTTCGCTTGAGCCGTGGCTACTTTCTTTTCGTCCTTTGACATAAGCGACCATAGCGCCTGATCGACATAGATTGCAGCATGATCAAGCCCAAGTGTGTCGAGCGTCGTTAGGCTACGCATAAGATCAGATTTTACCGATTCAATACTCGAGTGGTGTTCCAACGTCGTTGTATGATCCATATCGTGCGGCATAGGGGATATCCCTTTTTTCGTCCCGTTATAATAGGAGACTACCAGCGAAATGTGAATGAAACTTGTGCTAACAAGCATAGGAGGGGCAAAATGTTGCAATCGTATGTCTACAACAACCCAAGCGCACGAAAGCTGACCCACCCCATGCGCGCGATGATGATATGATCGCACATGGCAATATCCATGCACCGTGCGGCACTCGCAATCTTGTGCGTCATGTCAATGTCCGCTTTGCTTGGGTGCGGATCGCCTGATGGGTGATTGTGCACAAGAATAATGGCAGCGGCCCCCAATTCAAGCGCGCGCTTGATAATCTCACGCGGGAACACAGGGGCGTGCGTGACGCTACCTGCACTCATCACCTCATCGCGGATTAAGGCATGGGCTGAATTGAGAAACAGGACACGAAATTGCTCGGACGATGCGCACCCCATAGCCAAGTGCAGATAATCAACCAAGGTCTGCGATGAGGTGATGATTGGCGCGCGCTCAACTTCAAAGCGAAGCGCTGATGCAAAACTCTCACTCACATCTGATAAAAATTCTGCGGCAACGGTATCTTTGACGATACGGCTACATTGGTCGCGGCGTACTGAAAACACTGCGGCAAGTGATCCGTATTCAGCAATGAGTCTGCGCGCTAACCCCGGAGCGTCATCTCCACAAACCGCCCGCAACAATCGACTTAATTGTCGCTCACCATCTTCTTCTTCGCTGTGCGATGCACGTTCCACGTACCGATCAAAAGTGTTGCGAGCATTGGGTAGGCCCAAAACGCTTGTGCCATCGCGTAGGCTTTGGGGACAATGGTCAGCTCCGCCATCGTTGCAAGATGGATTGCTACGCTGGTGAGTTGAAAACCTGTCATCCACATCGGCCAAAATCTGTCACTCCACAACGAAAGGGCGATGAACAAGCCAAGCACGATAAGATCGACTCCCAATATACCAAGTTCTGGAGTAAGCCATGTCGCAGCGACAAGTGCGGCGGCTGGCACGCTTGCAAGCGAACCAGCAATCATGATGAGGGCTGCCAAGCGTTCCGGTCTTCCACCACGCCACAGCGCAAATCCGCAAATGATCAAGAGGGTGGTAAGATAGATGAGTTTGTGCATAGGATCCTGACCGAATCATGTTCTCATGCTCCGGTCAAGGATGTAGGTCACAGTCTTAGGCCGCGCGGTCGGAATCATTTGAAACTATGGCAAGATGTCTGATATGCTTCGCCATTGGCGGCTTGTCCATAAGCCCACCGAGAGCTACTTCGCGTAGGCCTATTTGATCTCTGGTATGTGCAAGCTCTCGGTGGGTGTTGATGATATTGCGCCTTGCTGCAACCAGTGAGACGAAGGTATGACTTGCTTGCTCAAGCGCCTCTTGTCCAACTTCAGCGGCAAGATTTGCATCAATACGTGCCTTCGGAATGCTTCCACTTAACTCTGCGGTGCACGTGAGTGCGCAATCAATGGCTAGTTCGGCGGCCATGAGGCGATCAGCCACATATTGAGCGGCATCTTTACGTTGTTTGAGCATACTTTTCTCCTCCCATGCCGGAAGGTCCGACACGTTTCTCATTAGTGAATGCTGGAAACTGGTATGATTTCAGATAAGTCGAGCGAGCGCATCAAGTCCCGCGAGGATCATACCAAAGGCAAGGGCTGCGGTAGCTGCAATCGCAAAAATCCAACCCAGACGGTATATAAGGCTCAGGTCATTTCGCTCTCCCACATACATTGGGAGCGGCCAACTGGATGATGGTGAAGTCATGTCACGGAGCGATTGCCCTGAAGCAACCACGTCATGAACAGCGTTTCCATCAATGTCAGTTGGGTGAAGCTCCCGATAGTCAATTGGTGGGAGCATCATGGCCGGGCTGCTGCGTTGGGCAATGCCCGGGGATTGGTGTACCAGCGATTGGTATGGGTCGTCCTTCTCATACGCAGCGAGTATCCGGGCTGCGTCAATGCGCGCGCTGACACGCAATATCCGCATAGCTGCCTTGAGTCGTTGATCAACTGTATGTGAGGAGATGCCAAGTTCACGGGCGATTTGTTTTGATGAACGGTGCTGAAAGACCAAACGGAGGCAATCGCGCTGCCCCTCACTGAGCAACGCGACATATTCATTTTCGACCCTGTTGTGGCCTGAACTCATCGCGCGACGATCACTTTTATTGTTGGCATAACTGAAACGTATCAAAAAAATTTATTATACACGTCAGCAGCCTAAAGGACGTGATGCAAATATCTGAACGACGATGGTGCAATTATATTACGGCGTGAACACCAAGCGTGGTTGCTTTTATCATAACAGATGTCGGCTTGCTCTTAAAGTGGGCTGGTTGGCCAAGCGTGACGCCGCAAAGATGACTCGAGTATCGTTTCTGAGAAATCTAGCTAAATGGGCGACATGCGCAGCATCGCTAGGTTGCGCCAATCTCGCCAACCGATCCCTCGGAAGCAGCAGGTTTGCAATGAACGTAGCTGCGTCTTCGGCACGCTGCTCACTCACGAAGGCGCAGGCCTTGCCACAACATCCTTGGGGCGGTTTGACACACCAGCCAAGTCTGACTTCCCGAAGAGAGCTGGCTTGCAGAGACGTTGGCACGGCCTCCAAGCCAAATTATCATCTATCAAATCCAGATGACAATGCACCATTGACGATAGTTACGGGCACTGTATTATATAACTATAACAGCTTGGAGAATCTGATGTTTCGTCTTGCCTTGACCGCCGCCGCCCTCGCTCTTCCGTTCTGCGCAGCGATTGCCGGTCCGTCCGTACCCGCGCCAATGGCTGAAGGCCCGGCGCTGACCGAGGCCATCCGCATCGCCGATACTGACCTATTCGGGCTGTTCTTCATCGGCTGTAATCCAGAAAAGCTGCGCCCCATGGTCAGCAGCAGCCTTGAATTCTACCATGACAAGGCAGGGTTGGTGGCGACATCGGGCACGCAATTTATCGCGGAATATGCGAAAAACTGTGAAGCGCGCAAAGCCCCAGATGCTTGGCGCAGTCGTCGTGTACTGGTGACCGAAAGCCTACATGTCGACCCCGTCCCTGACTTTGGTGCCATGGAGGTGGGCGAGCATCTCTTTTACGAACGCCAAGGCGATGGCCCAGAAAAACTGGTCGGCCGTGCAGGCTTCGCTATGGTCTGGCAATGGAATGGCGGCGCATGGAAACTGCACCGCGTGTTGAGTTTTGGGCATAAGCCGGTAGATTAGCTATCGGTATGACGACGGACAGTTAAGCGCTGCGGTGTGCTTGAGCTGCTTAGCGTTTCACCAGAAGGGTAGAAGTAAATGCACTATATGGTAACGATTGATGTCCCTTCGCTCGACGAAGGGTTGCACTTCTACCGAGATGCCTTGGGCATGGCAGAGGTAACTCGGCCGATCGTTTCCTATGCCATCCTCCAATGCGGCTCGTCCAAGCTGGGGCTGATGGAAAAGTCTGCAGGCAGCAAGCCCGCCGAAGGCTCAGTCGATGTACGCCGATATGAACGGCATTGGACGCCGGTGCATATCGATTTTCATGTCGATGACTTCGACGAGTTTATCTCGCGGGCACTCGACGCGGGAGCTCAATGCGAGAGGAAGTTCGAAGGCAATGGGCACCCACCAGTCGCTTTTTGCAGTGACCCCTTCGGGAACGGGTTTTGCGTATTGGGGCTGAAGGCATAGGATCGTAGAAGAAGCAAACACCGGTGTTCGTTCAGATCGATGATGGTTCTGTATGCCCGCACTGCAGAGCCCTTGCCGACCGGTAGCTTCTCGCGCTCGATCCAGCAGTCGCTCAGGCGCAATCTGGGTCGAGGGGAGCAGAGCCTATCGCAACCTCACCGATTATCTGCTCCCTAAGCCGGTTTTCGAGACGATGCTGGCCGATCAGATGGTTCCCGTTGCTGTTGCAAAACTTAGCTCAAGGATCGCCGCCAGCGGCTTTCATCCAGTCTGGCAGAGGTCAACCAGAAAGCACTGAGTGGTACGCTACCCGACGCCATTCTTGATGGCGGCGGGTTGAAAATATCGCCGCTCCGCAACGGGGTATCGGAGGAGGCGGAGTATCTCAAGGCTCAACTCTATGGCCTGTTATTGCGCATTCGCATCACTGACCTACTGGCAGAAGTGTTAGCGCTGCCAGTCGTCAATTTGCACGCCGACACACGGCCTGACCAAGCGCTCAATGTCCGCCGCAAAAATTCGCTGCATCCAAATGCGTTCGAGGCTGCATCTAACCTATCGAAATCTATCCCACCCGCCATATGGCCTCCAGAGGAATGTCGAAAATGAAGCTATCAATCCGGCCCGCTCTGTTCGTATCGTCGCTTTTGGCTCCGATCCTCGCGTTCAGCGCCACCGTCGCCAGTTCATCCGTCAGCGCTGATCCTATAAGCACAACCATCCCATATACGGTCGCGGGCAAGATCGGCAGGGCGGTGATCGCGCATATCAATGCCGATTCCCCTGAGAGCATCCAGCAATGGGCACCGACGATCCTGTCCACGTCGGTCGACGCCGATGCGCGGGCCGCCGTTCTCAAGCAGCTTGCCGTAGCAGTGCGTGACAGCGGCGGGGTCGACTTTGTCGATGCGCGAACACAAGGACCGCCCGGGATGCTCGTCGTGACCATCAAAGGGCGGCGGACCGGCCAACGAGTCGCGCTCGTGCTGCTCCCCGATCTGGAACAGCCCGGAAAGCTGGCCATGGTCGATATGGTGCCAGTCGATGATCCCACGCTCTTTTCTGCCTGGCCTAAAACCGCCGCGACGCAGGCTGAGATCACCCGGCTCACCAAGGCTGCGTTGGATCAACTCGTGCGGACCAAAGATTTTTCCGGATGCGTGACGGTGAGCGACGGCACAAAAACGATCTTCGACGAATGTCGTGGCCTCGCCGAGCGCCGCTTCAACATTCCGGCGGATCGCCAGACGAAATTCCACATAGGTTCGATAAACAAGATGTTCACGGCTGTCGCCATTGCCCAACTGGTCGAGGCCGGGAAGTTATCATGGAATGACACATTGGCGTTGCGGGTTCCGGAATATCCAGACCAAGCGACGGCGAGCAAAATTACCGTGTGGCAACTCCTGCATCACACGTCCGGGCTTGGCGATTTTCTGGTTCCAGAAATCTTTGAGCAGCGGGAAAAGTTCGTCGATCCCGCAGACTATCTTGGGTTGATTGCCCGCCAGCCCAAGGTCGGCGAACCGGGCGGAGAGTGGAGCTACAGCAATGCGGGCTACATGCTGCTGGGCAGCATCATCGAGAACGCTTCAGGAGAGAAGTATTTCGATTACATCCAGCGCCATGTGTTCGCGCCCGCAGGCATGACTGCGAGCGGGTTCGACCGTGTGGACGATATCGTGCCCAAACTCGCCGTCGGCTATTACCGCGAGGGTGCATTCGCCGACGCCTGGAAGGCAGACTGGATCAAGACTCCCTATCATGCCAGTCCGGCCGGCGGCGGCTATTCGAATAACGCAGATTTAGTACGATTTTCTGCGGCCTTGCGCGCGGGCAAGCTGGTGAAGCCTAGAACGCTCGTCAAGATGTTCGAAGATGCAGTGCCGACTGGTCCCGGTGCTTATGCCGCCGGTTTTGGCGATCGCGGTTCCCACGGGTGCCACATTCGCGGCCACGCGGGCGGCATTGAGGGCACAGATGCCAATTTGGCGATTGTCTGGGAAACCGGAGCCACTGTTGTATTGACCAGCAACCAAGGACCGGGGCAGTCATGGCTCTTCGCCGAGCGCATTGCCGATCTACTCGCCACCCTCCGGGAAAAGTCATGACGCCCGTTCTTACCTATCTGATATTTGTGCAATTTTCTCAGGAGCAACACTGATGGACTTTTTAATGTTTTTCATCCCTAGCGTGGTGATGCTGACACCCGTTGCGATCCTCCTGATCTTCCTGCGCTACCGCACGGAACTGACGAAGGAACGCTATCGCACGCTGCTGCAGCTCGCGGAAAAAGGGGTGGAATTGCCGCAGGATCTATTGGTCGAGCCGCATGTCTCCAACGCCGATCGGCGCCGGGCGCTGGTGCTGATAAGCGGCGGTATCGGATTGATGGCAATGTTCCTTGCTCTCCCGTTTGAGCTCCACAACGGACAGCGCATCGCCAGCCTTTGGGGACTCGGCTTGTTGCCGCTGATGACCGGCCTTGGCTACTTCGCAAGCTGGTGGCTCAACCGGCGCGATGACATGCGTGGTTGATCAACTTGCCGCAGCGCAAGTCGATCATGCGTTGGTGGTGCGTGTTCTACTGACGGATGATCGGCGCGCGTTTGAACAACTCATGCGACGTCATCAGGGCATGGTGCGCGCGCAGTTGCGCCGCCTCCTTCATGGCGACAATGCCGAGGCCGATGATCTTGCTCAGGAGACGTTCCTGTTGGCATGGCGCAAACTGCACCAGTTTCGCGGCGAGGCACGCTTTTCCACCTGGCTCTACCGGATCGCCTATTCCTGCTTTCTTCAAGCCCGCCGCAAGCGGTCATTGACTGCGGAAGACATTGATGGCGACACGCTCGGCCAGCGAGCGACGCCGCGTGACGCGGCCGAACTGCGGATCGATGTCGAGCACGCGATGCGCCGCTTGTCCGCGACCGAGCAAAATGTACTGTTGCATGTTGTGCAGCTCGGATTGAGCCATGATGAAGCAGCCTATGTGCTGGCAATGCCGCTCGGCACCGTGAAATCTCATACGGCGCGCGGCAAAGCCAAGCTGCGCACGCTACTGACGGACTGGCAAGTGACATCTCAAGAGGAAAATGGGTTATGAACAACGAGATGGAAGATATTTTTGACGTTGAGCTGCGCAAACAGTTCAAAGAACCGGTACCGGACGACGGCTTTTGCGATCGTGTGATGGAACAGCTACCCGCCCGACCGCGTCGCAATAAATGGCCCTTGGCTACCGGAGCCCTCGCCGGTATGGCGACGTGCTGGTTCAGCCTAGTGTTTTCTCCAATCACTTATGTCGGCTGGCGGGACTGGCTCTCCGGAGAGTTGTCCGCATCAGCCATTGTGCTCTTCATCTCAATGATGAGCATGGCGATTTTGGCTTTGGCCTGGACAATCGCTGAAGCTGATGATCGATACGATCCATCGTCTCGGCGGATGATCCGATGAAACCGAGGTATCAATCAATGCTACGAGCGGCCCAAAGGGTGCCAAAACTCGCGGCGTGAATGAACGGCGGGTTTCGACAGCCCAGCGAAGCGCCGCGAACAGCAGCAATGTTAGCGGAATGCGCCTTGCAGGCTTCTAAAAAGAACAAAGAAGAAGGTTAGCACCTCGCCAAACAAAAAGTGCTGTTTGCAAGCCCAGCCAATCTAATCGAAAAAACTCAAAATAGCCTGCGTCATCTTTAACAGATTGCTATATTTATCAGCGCTGTGCTGGATAGCGATTTACGCTAGCGCCTGTCTTTCTGCGCCAGACTACGCTTGACCTTTAGTGCCTCTTGCAAAGCGTGATCGCCGTGTATCACTCGGCGCAGAAAAAGGAGTGACACACATGAACGCAACCAAAATTCTCTGGGGACAGATACTCGCTGTATTCTCGATTATCCTCGCTAGCCTCTGGTCAGCTACGCAGTGGACAGCCGCTGCGCTTGCTTATCAGGCTGAGCTTGGGCCGCCGTGGTTTTCGCTTTTAGGCCTACCCATTTACCATCCGCTTGATTTATTCTGGTGGTGGTACAGCTTTGATGCCTATGCGCCCGGCATTTTTCAAACGGGCGGATATATCGCAGCATCAGGCGGCTTTTCTGCGATCATTGTCGCGGTGGGTATGTCAGTATGGCGCGCGCGCGAAGTCAAGAACGCGCAGACTTATGGTTCGGCGCGCTGGGCAAAACGCAGCGAAGTTCAGTCGGCAGGACTGCTTGGGGCTGAAGGCGTCGTCCTTGGCAAGCTCGCAAATGACTATCTGCGCCACGACGGCCCCGAGCATGTGTTGTGCTTTGCGCCAACGCGTAGCGGTAAGGGCGTTGGCCTCGTGGTACCAACCCTGCTCACATGGCCAGCCTCAGCCATAGTCCATGATATCAAGGGCGAGAATTGGACGTTGACCGCTGGGTTTCGTTCAACCTTTAGCACGGTATTACTGTTTGATCCGACCAATGCGGACTCAGCGGCCTACAATCCCCTGCTTGAAGTGCGGCGCGGCGAATGGGAGGTGCGTGATGTCCAAAACATTGCTGATGTGCTGGTTGACCCTGAAGGCAGCCTTGAAAAACGCAATCACTGGGAAAAGACGAGCCACGCGCTCTTGGTCGGTACGATCCTCCACATCCTTTACGCTGAGGATGATAAGACATTGGCTGGCGTTGCCGCATTCCTCTCTGACCCTGAGCGTTCAATTGAAGCAACGCTTGCGAGCATGATGACGACACAGCATCTAGGGGCGCAAGGCGTTCATCCTGTCGTCGCAAGCGCTGCGCGCGAACTTTTGAATAAATCTGACAATGAGCGTTCGGGCGTTCTCTCAACTGCCATGTCTTATCTGGGGCTTTACCGTGATCCCGTTGTTGCTCAGGTTACGCGGCGCTGTGATTGGAGGATTGCTGATTTGGTTGATGGCGCGCAGCCGGCGACTTTGTATCTCGTCGTGCCGCCATCTGACATCAGCCGAACCAAACCGTTGATCAGGCTGATCCTTAATCAAGTTGGCCGGCGGTTGACTGAGACACTCAATTCAACTGATCGTCGCCACCGGGTGCTGTTGATGCTTGATGAGTTTCCAGCACTTGGGCGGCTTGATTTCTTTGAAAGCGCGCTGGCGTTTATGGCAGGCTACGGCCTTAAAGCCTTTCTCATTGCACAGTCACTCAACCAGATTGAAAAGGCTTATGGCCCCAATAATTCGGTATTGGATAACTGCCATGTGCGCGTTGCCTTTGCGACCAACGACGAGCGCACCGCCAAGCGAATATCAGACACGCTTGGTACAGCGACTGAACTGCGCGCGATGAAAAATTATGCAGGGCACAGGCTTTCGCCGTGGTTGGGGCATATGATGGTCTCGCGTTCGGAGACGGCGCGCGCGCTCTTGACACAAGGCGAAGTTATGCAACTGCCTGATAGCGATGAAATCGTGATGGTTTCTGGCGTGGCGCCGATCCGGGCCAAAAAAGCGCGCTACTATATCGATCCCCGCCTATCGTCACGGATATTGCCGCCGCCAAAGCCGCGTCCAAGCAGCGGCGGATCAGCCGACGACGGGCTAGACGGCGGCCCAAGCGAAGACGGGCCAAATAGCAACGGGCCAATCAACGACGGAAATGCGCCAACCGATGATTGGACGGGACGGCCTCGCCCCGATAAGCCTCGCCCAACAAAGGCTGGAGCAGCTGAGATTGACGGCGAGGCGGCGCAGGAGAGCGACCAGCAAAATTCAGGGGTAAGGCGTGAACCAGCGCTTCCAGTCCATGAGGAGATTATTGCAAACCTTACGCCTAGCGCAAGCGAGTTTAGCTTTGGTGAGGAGGATAATGGGCAGGCTGAGGCGGCCAATAGTGCCGCACTTGAGCAAAAGATGGATCAAGTCGCGCGCCAAGTCTCGCTTGATCCTGACGACGGCGTACCCTTGTGAGCAGCGGCAACCGCATCAAGCATACCTTCCGCCTGCCGCCTGATTTATCGGGGCGGCTGGCGGATTATGCTGCGCGCAAACGCGTGAGCCAGGCGCTGATCGTTGAGACAGCACTTGCCTCGTTTCTATCGCCCGATGGTTCAGAGCGAATGGAGGCCGCGTTAAGTCGGCGGCTTGACCGTCTAAGCCGTCAGGCTGACACACTTGGCTATCATGTTGAGGTGACGACTGAGGCGCTTGCGTTATTTATCCGCTTTTGGCTGACCGCTAACGCGCCGCTTCCCGACACCGCCCAAGCAGCAGCCCAAGCAATGGGCAAAGACCGCTATCAGGCGTTCGTTGAAGCGCTCACACGCAAGATGGAATTTGGGCCCCGGCTTGCGCGCGAACTCTCAAAAGAGGTCAAAGCGCGTTCAGCGCCAATCGATTTTTCTGGGATAAAATAGCTATCGCCGCGCGACTTGCGCGCACCCAGCTTGATCGACTGTTACCGGCGAGCGCTTCTGCAAAAATAGGCTTTGCAGAATCTTACAAAACCGCCGTTTCCCTGTCTTTCTGCGCTAGCCTACGACGACCCAAAAAAGCTGTTGCAACACGCAATTTTCTGGCTCTCTTACTCAGCCTCATTGTCTAGGTCGCTCTTGGCCTGACACGCTGTGAGGCCAAATATGAGCGTTACCCAAGTCAGGTCTGAAGGCACATTGCGTAGTGCGCGGATGTTACGCACTGCGCTTGGACCCGCAGTTGCCCAGTGGCTTGACGATCCCGCTGTCATTGAAGTGATGCTTAATCCTGACGGCAAACTCTGGATTGACCGATTGGGAGAAGGTCTCGCTGATACAGGTACGCTGATGTCAGCGGCTGACGGCGAACGGATCATTCGCCTTGTTGCCCATCATGTCGGCGTGGAAATTCATGGGGCCGCTCCGCGTGTGTCAGCCGAGTTGCCCGAGAGCGGTGAGCGGTTTGAAGGCTTGATCCCCCCTGTTGCCTTTGCGCCGTGCTTTGCGATCCGCAAAGCCGCCGTCGCGGTCTTTACACTAGCTGATTATGTCAGTTCTGGGATCATGTCAGAGGCACAAGCAGGCGTTTTGCAGAGCGCCGTTGCCAGCCGCCAAAATATCCTCGTTGCAGGCGGCACCTCAACAGGCAAAACCACGCTCACCAATGCGCTTCTGGCTGAAGTTGCCAAAACCAGCGACCGGATTGTCTTGATTGAAGACACGCGCGAACTCCAATGCGCCTCACCCAATCTGGTAGCGCTGCGCACTAAAGACGGGGTTGCAACGCTTGCTGATCTTGTCCGCTCAGCGCTGCGCTTGCGCCCTGACCGTATTCCCATCGGCGAGGTACGCGGGGCTGAGGCGCTTGACCTTTTGAAAGCGTGGGGGACTGGGCACCCCGGCGGCGTGGGGACAATTCATGCAGGCACAGCGATGGGCACGCTGCGGCGGATGGAGCAGCTTATCCAAGAGGCGGTCGTCACCGTCCCGCGCGCGCTCATTGCTGAAACGATCAACATCATCGCGGTCTTGGTGCGTGACGGCACTGGCCGCCGTTTGGGCGAACTCGCGCGCGTCGAAGGGCTTGGCGCGAACGGTGATTACCAGCTCACAGCCATCAATCCAGACACACCGACATTTTCAAAAGGAGAAGCTCAATGATCAATCATATTACCCACCTACGCTCTCGCATTGGCGCACTCTGTCTATCGGGGTTCGTCACGGTAATGCTCGCCACCCCGGCTTATGCGGCAGGGTCGTCGATGCCGTGGGAAGGCCCACTCCAATCAATCGTTGAGTCGATCCAAGGGCCAGTCGCCAAAGTCATTTCTGTGATCATCATTACTGCAACCGGGCTGACGCTGGCGTTTGGCGACACGAACGGCGGCGGTAAAAAGATGATCCAAATTGTCTTTGGGCTTTCAGTCGCATTTGCAGCGAGTTCATTCTTCCTATCCTTCTTCTCGTTTGGCGGCGGCGCGCTGATCAGTGGCGCGGAGTTTGTTGCATGAGTGGCGACAACCAAGCAAAAATGGTGTCGGGATTTTACGTTCCGGTTCACCGTGCGCTCACTGAGCACATCCTGCTCGGCGGCGCACCGCGAGGCCTCGCAATAGCAAGCGGTACGCTTGCAGGTGCCATCGGCCTTGGCTTACGACTTTGGCTGGTTGGTCTCGTAGTCTGGGCGGTTGGCCATTTGCTCGGGGTCTGGGCGGCTAAGCGCGATCCCCAATTTGTCGAGGTCGCACGGCGTCACTTACGTTTTCCAAGCTTTATGCGCGTTTGAAGGGCAGGCCCATGCTACACTTACGCGAATACCGCAACCGAACCGCAGGGCTTGCTGATTTTCTCCCGTGGGCAGCGCTTATCGGCGAGGGCGTAATCCTCAATAAAGATGGATCATTTCAGCGCACTGCGCATTTTCGCGGGCCTGATCTCGACTCAGCTACGCCCTCGGAGTTGGTTGCAACGACAGCGCGATTGAATAACGCGCTTAGGCGTTTGGGGTCTGGTTGGGCGATCTTTGTCGAAGCAGTTAGGCGCGCAGCGCAGGATTATCCCAAGAGCGTGTTTCCCGATGCAGCTTCCGCCCTTGTTGATCTTGAGCGCGCAGAGCAATTTGCCGAGGAAGGCGCACATTTTGAAAGCGCCTATTTCCTAACACTCCTCTGGCTACCGCCTGCCGAGGATGCGGCACGTGCTGAAAATTGGCTCTATGAGGGCCGCGCCCAAAGCGGGGTTGATGCAAATGCACAGGTTGCAAGCTTTGTTGACCGTACTGACCGATTGCTCCAACTGATCGAAGGCTTTGTGCCCGAAGTGGCGTGGCTAAATGATGCTGACACGCTCACCTATCTTCACAGTACCATCTCAACCAAAACCCAGCGCGTCCGCGTTCCAGAAAC
The DNA here is from genome assembly GCA_038042405.1 of Pseudomonadota bacterium. Lineage (GTDB taxonomy): Bacteria > Pseudomonadota > Alphaproteobacteria > Sphingomonadales > Sphingomonadaceae > Aquisediminimonas. Next base: position 410 of record JBBTEI010000091.1, on the reverse strand, counting down.
GCCGATGTATTTGGACGCGCTGCTTGCTGACGAACCCCTGACAGGCGGACTTGAGCCTCGGCTGGGGGATAAACATCTGCGCACGCTCACTGTGATCGGTTTTCCCAGTGAAACGCACCCCGGCATTCTTGACGAAATGAACCGACTGGCCTTCGCCTACCGCTGGTCAACGCGTGCGATCATGCTTGATAAAAGCGACGCGACCAAATTGCTCAGCAAAATCAGGCGTCAGTGGTTTGCCAAGCGCAAGTCAGTTGCGGGCATCTTAAAAGAAGTGATGACTAATGAAGCCTCGGTCATGCTTGATAGCGATGCGTCGAACAAGGCGGCGGACGCTGATCTGGCCTTGCAGGCGCTAGGTGTTTAGTCCCGGCATTTGATGGGTTGGGTTGAGGGTAAATCTGTTTGGC
>JBBTEI010000090.1:0-8191 GCA_038042405.1 Pseudomonadota bacterium | reverse complement strand
CCAAGGTGGCATAATGAGACAGGTGACCGGCACAAAACCGTCACAAGTCCAGATGCCTTTGTCAAACTTATCGGCACCGAAACAATCAAACCGGGTAACTCCAATCATGCAGTCCGGGCCAATTCACTCGTATAGCCGCTCTTGACGCGAGCCGCTTCCTTGAGCAGGGGACGCGTTTTACATCAAATTGCTTTGGGTGATATCGCTCTTGCCCGCAAGCAGGCTGAATATCATGCCGTCTTCACCTATTACAATCGGCCCGCTGAAGCGCGTGGCGGCATCGCCTAGAAAGGCTGGGTAAAAGAATTTCGACGGGATCGAGGGAACGATATGGCTCAGCACCAGTTGCTGCACGCCTGCCTCCTGCGCAGCATCGGCGCCCCCCTCCGGGCTGGTGTGGTAATTGAGGATGTCGCGCGTGATCTGCGCCATGTTCTCCATGCCCTTCGCCTCAAGCCCGGCGGTCATCATCTTGACAAGCTTGGGCTGCAACGCCTCATGCACCAGCAAGTCAGCGCCTTTTGATGCCGCGATCAAGGATGGCGTTTTGATCGTGTCGCCGCTGATCACTATCGAACGCCCCTTATAGTCGAAACGGTAGCCCACGGCGGGTTTGATCGGGCCATGATCGACGCGAAACGCGGTGATTTTCAGATCATCGTGCTCTAGGACGACAACCGTGTTACCCTTGCCTTCTGCAGGCAGCACGAAGGGTACAGCTATGCCGCCTGCCCCGGTGGGCGGGGCGATGGCAGCGCCGTGATGACCAGTGCGATAGCTATTATCAATCGCATAGGCGGCGTTGAAACCGGCGACGACCTGATCAACACCGGATGCGCCGTGGATTGGCAGTGGGCTGTTATTGGTTCCGCCCGTCCAACGTCCGAGCATCAGTGGCCCAATGCCGTCGATATGATCCGAGTGGAAATGGGTCAGCAGCACGCCTTCGACCTTGCCCAATGGGATGCCCATCATGTTGATATTGCGGCCACCACCTTCGCCAATATCAACGACGAAAATATGCTTGCCTGCGATCACGATATTGCATGGCCCCGCACGGGCTGGGTTGGGCAGCGGAGAGCCAGTACCGCAGAGCGCTACGTGCAGACCGTCGGCTAGTCTGGCCGTGCTATCGCGCCCGACGCGTTCAGCAACCGCGCGTCCGAACAGATTCGCGCCAATGCCTGCTTGCTGCATTTTAACCGTAATCGCGGTAATCAGCGCCAGCGCGGCAGCCACGACCAGTATCTTGTTCCGCGTCCGCATCACAACCTCTCCCGAATGTGCTTGCCGCCGATCATGGCGCGATATATTGACATTATCAATGCCAAATAATTGATTGAGAGTCACGTTGCGCGGAACCTTTGGCAAGCTCGGCAGATCCTTATGAAATCAGTTATACGTATCGCCGTTGGAACATAACCCGACAAAAACCCTTCTTGACAAACCCATCCATTCAATACCCTATCAAACTCAAATACACATGGGAGGATGTGATCATGAACAAGCGCAGCGCTTGGTTTGCTGTTGTCGTTACTGGTGCGCTCGCGCTTTCAGGTTGCGGTACGAAACCGGGGAATATCGACGCCGCGCGTTTGATCGCAGCAGGCGCTGATAATGCCAATTGGATCACATATGGTCGCACTTATGACGAGCAGCGATTTAGTCCGCTGACCGAAATTAACGAACGCAATGTGGGTGATCTCGGGCTGGCATGGTATGCCGATCTTGATACCGCGCGTGGTCAAGAAGCCACGCCGATTGTGATTGATGGCAAGATTTATATCACCACCGCTTGGTCAAAGGTCAAATCTTACGATGCGGCCACGGGCAGGTTGCTGTGGGAATATGATCCCAAGGTTCCCGGTGAAACCGGAGTTAAGGCGTGCTGCGACACTGTGAATCGCGGCGTCGCGGCGTGGGGTGATAAGCTCTACCTTGGTACGCTTGACGGGCGGCTGATCGCGCTTGACCGTGAAACCGGCAAAGAGGCGTGGTCAAAGGTCACCGTTGATCAGTCGAAGCCCTACACGATCACCGGTGCACCCCGCGTCATCGACGGTAAGGTGATCATCGGCAATGGCGGCGCGGAAATGGGCGTGCGCGGCTATATCACCGCTTATGACGCTGATGATGGCGAAGAACTGTGGCGCTTCTACACTGTTCCCGGCAAGCCCGGCGACGCTGATGAGCCCGAATATCTCAAAAAAGCTGCAGCGACCTGGAACGGCGAATGGTGGGCGCAGGGCGGCGGCGGCACCGTATGGGATGCGATGGCCTATGATCCCGAGCTTGACCTGCTCTATATCGGCGTCGGGAACGGTTCGCCTTGGAATCAGGCATACCGCTCCCCCGGCGGTGGCGACAATCTCTATCTCTCGTCAATCGTGGCACTTCGGCCAAAGACGGGTGAGTATGTCTGGCATTATCAGACAACGCCCGGCGAAACATGGGATTATACCGCAACCCAGCATATCATTCTTGCTGACATGGCCATCGACGGGAAGCCGCGCAAAGTCCTAATGCAGGCACCGAAGAATGGCTTTTTCTATGTGATTGACCGTACCAATGGCAAATTCATCTCGGCCAATAATTTTGTACCCGTCAATTGGGCGAGCGGATTTGACCAAGCAACCGGCCGTCCGATTGAAAATCCAAAAGCGCGGGTTGACAAGACGGGTGTACCCTATCTCGTAACACCGGGGCCGCTTGGGGCGCACAATTGGCACCCGATGGCCTATGATCCTAACAACAAACTGGTATTCATTCCAGCGAATGAGACATCATTCCCATTCGTCCCCGAGGCCAATTGGAAAAAATCGGCGCAAGGCTTCAATGTCGGATTTGACCTGGCGGCAGGCGCAATGCCTGCTGATCGCGGTGCACGGGCGATCGCGGCTTCGCTTACCAAGGGTGCACTCGTTGCCTGGGATCCAATTGCGCAAAAGGAAAAATGGCGCGTCAAATTCAACGGCCCGTGGAATGGCGGCGTGCTTGCCACCGGCGGAGGACTTGTGTTCCAAGGCAATGCGACGAGCGAATTTGCTGCCTATGCCGCCAAAGACGGTAAGAAGCTGTGGTCATTCAAGGCGCAAACCGGCGTCGTTGCCCCAGCCGCAACTTATGCGGTAAATGGTCAACAATATGTGGCAGTGCTTGCCGGATGGGGCGGGGCGTTCCCAATCTCATCAGGCATCCTCCACGATGTGTCCGGGCCAGTCCGCAATATCAGCCGCCTGCTCGTGTTCAAACTGCGCGGCAAGGCGAAACTGCCAGACATGCCTGAACTTGCGGCACTGCCGCTTGACCCTCCCGCATTTAAGGCAAGTGCCGAAGTTGCCGCTGCAGGCGGTGCACTTTACGGTCGCTATTGCGGCGTGTGCCACGGTGACGCAGCCATTGGCAGCACCGTACTCCCCGATTTGCGCAAGAGCGGCACCCTTGGCGATCCCAAAACTTGGCAGACTATTGTTCATGATGGCGCGCTTAAAGCCAACGGCATGGTCGCTTGGTCAAATGTGATGAAGGCCGATCAGATCGAAACCATTCGCCAATATATTATCAAACGCGCCAACGAGGATAAGGCGTTAGAGGCGCAGGAAGCCAATGTGAAAAAGGTTATGGGCTAAATATCTGCTGCCAATGTAAGGGCGTAGCGGCGTGATCCATTAGGAATGAACGCGCCGCTACGCGTTACGTTGTAACCGAACCTATTGGTGATGTTGGAGACGTTGAACCGCACAAGTGCCGACGTCTTATCGATCTTGAACTTATAGCGCGCGCCGAGGTTGACGATAGCTCGCGCTGGGATCACCAGCGTGTTGGCGGCGTTTGACGTGCGATCACTTGAGGCAATGAATGCCGCATTGAGCGAAAAGCCTCCGACGCCCGGGACCTGATAATCCATGTTGATATTGGTGTTGCGCACAAATGTACCGACTGGTTTCTTGCCGATCAAACCGCGATCCACTTCCTCACCCGAAACCTCCGCATCAAGCAGGACATTGCCAACAACTAACGAAAGTCCCGGCGCGACTTCGCCCGCGAGCGAGAATTCAATGCCCCGATTGCGCACCATGCCAAGTTGGCGGAAGCGCAATGTGGCATCAAGATTGAAATACGGTTTTGACACGTCGAACAGTCCGATCACCGCCGTCACGCCCTTACCTATTTTGGCGCGGATTCCGGCATCCTTCTGCTCGGTACGGATCGCGGGCGGGGCTTCGTTACGGTTAACCGCCTCAAACGGAGCCACCGGGCTTTCCTCCAGCCCACGCGTATAGCCGCCATAAACGGCAATCTTATCGGAAAGATAGGCCGCCGCATTTGCGCTCAGCAATAGCGGCTTCGATTTGGTAACGGGAAAGATCACACTCGGGTCAGGATCAATCGTTTCCTTGCGGTAATCGGTTTTCTGGATGCCGATGCTCAGCTCACCAACCTTGGCCCAGCGTCCTTGATAGCCAATCCCCGCCGTGACTTGTTGAACGCCGTCACGCGTTTTGGGGCCAATGACTAATGCAGGTTCATCGCGGAAATCTTGCACGCCAATCTGACTGACACCGAGATCAGCAATCGCCGCCCCGCCAAAGCGCCGCGCCTGATCACGCGCACGCAGCGATACGATGAATGTATGACGGCGCGGGCCATCTTTGAGCGTTTTGGCAATGCGGAGTTCACCCGAAATTGAGGCGAACTTGTTATCGCCGTCCACGACCACCTGACGACTACCAACGCGCCCTGCACGGTCAGTATCAAACAGCAGATCGATATGATCCTCACGTATCTCAAGCGCAGAGCGAAAGACGCCGAGCCGGACATCAAGCCCGAACGGATCGGCCTTCGCCGCCACCCCGTAATTGTAGACAGTGCCGCCAAAATCGGAGAATTTCTGGCCCAAGAAAATATCGCGGCGGATGCGCTTTGGCAGGAACGTGCCGTTGGTGAAGATCAGCGACTGGCTTTCCTCATCCTTAATATCAATCAAGCTCCAGAACGGGATGATCTCAACCCCATCGCGCGGCTTATACCGCCCAAGCGCGCCAACGGCATAGACATCGGAGGAATTATGGAAGGGAGCAACCTCCTGAAAATACCCTGCCCCCGCCGCAATTCCGAGACGCTCACCGTCCAATGGAAGCTGTGCATCAAACTCGCCCGAGCGCCCGCCAAACGGGCCGTAATTGAGGGCGACAGATACTAGGCTTTTTGCACCAGGCCGCCGCAAGCTATAATCAACAATCCCGGTTGGCGCAGGAAACGGATAACCCTGCGCCGAAATGCCGACGCGGATTGATGAGCCATCAATTAGGCGATCAGTTAAGCCCGATTGCTGATCAAAAAACAGCCCTTCAATCCTCACATTGCCTGCGTCAATTGGAGAGAAACCGCGCACATCGCCCGGGTTGTAAATGCCAATCTGTTCGTCGCCAACCGTCTTGCCGAACGCATCATCGGATTGTGTGACAACATTATCATCGGTGCGCTGCGCAAGGACAGGGGAAGCGAGTGTCAGCGCCAAAGTACAGACGGCGGTGGAAGTGTATTTTTTCATGAATCATCGTCGAGCGCAATACGACTACATATGTAATCCTATTTCGACTAAGCGCCATTCAGGCTCGACGAGTAGCTTCAGTTTGTCCGCATTTGCGCATCAATTTCGCGCGATACCGCTTCTGGCGAGCCCGTATAGCGGGCGAAGCGGGCGTAGATGATGGGAATTAGAATTAGTGTGATAATTGTTGCGAGCGATACGCCGAACACGATCACCACGCCAATCGCACCGCGCGCCGCCGCCCCTGCGCCGCCTGCCATTGCGAGGGGGATTGCGCCAAACACCGTTGCGATTGATGTCATCAGAATCGGGCGCAGCCGCCGCGTCGCGGCTTGTTTGGTTGCGACGACAATCTCTAACCCCTCATCACGAAGCTGATTGGCGAATTCAACGATCAGGATACCGTTCTTCGCAGCGAGGCCAACGAGCATGATCACCCCGATTTGGCTGTAGAGATTGAGCGACTGACCGGTAAGCGCCAGCCCGATAACCCCACCGGCAACCGCAAGCGGCACCGTGGTAATGATCGTCACGGGATGGACGAAACTTTCGAACTGGGCTGCGAGCACCAGATAGACGAGGAGGATGGTGACGAAGAATACCTGAATTATCGATCCGCCGGTTTCCTTATACGCCTGGCTTTCACCGCGATAACCGACCGCTTGCACTTCGGGCGCGTCTTGGGCTTGCGCTTCAAGGAAGGTGAGCGCCTGCCCGATTGAATATCCCGGTGCGAGCGCCCCCGAAAGGGTAATCGCGCGCAGCTTGTTAAAGCGGCCAAGATCGCGCGCACCGGCCGTTTCCTTCAGCGTCACAACATTGGCGAGTGGCACAAGCGCGCCACCGCGCCCACGCAACTGGATCGACGCGAGGTTTTCGGGCGAAGCACGGTCAACCGCTTCGGCCTGTACGATGACACGATATTCCTCACCACGATCAACATAAGTCGACACCCGCCGCGATCCAAGCAGCGTCTGAAGTGCCTCACCGATAGCACTGAGCGAAACCCCGAGATCGCCCGCGCGTGCCGTATCAACATCGATCAGAATTTGCGGCTTGGTTTCTTTATAATCCGCATCAAGATTGACGATGCCGGGATTCTCACGCGCCGCCGTCAAAATCCGGTCACGCGCTATGACTAGCTGTGCATAGCTACCGCCGGCCAGCACAAAATTGATCGGTTGGCCGCGCCCGCGCCCGATTGAGGAGCGAGCCGTTGCATTGCCACGTACCGCAGTCTGCGCACCGATAATTTTGTTGACCTGCTTGATCACATCATCGGTGGTTTGTGTGCGCTCCTCCCACGGCTTGAGGAAGAAGATAAAAACGCCATTGTTGAAATCGTCGCTCGCGGAAAAATTGCCCGGCGTGCGCTGAACGATTGTGCGCACCGCGCCCTTTTCAAGAAGCCCGAGCACCGGCTTTGAAACTTCAAGCATGTAGCGATCCATCGCGGCGTAACTGGTGCCCTCTGGCGCTGAAATCGTCGCTTGAAGAGTGCCAATATCTTCAGTCGGCACAAGTTCGGATTTGAGCGTTGCGAACAGGAAGCCGCTACCCCCAAGAAAAACCAACACCCCGAGAAGCGCAAATAACGGCTTCACAATCACATAATCGAGCAGGCTGGTATAACGCCTTTCAAGACGTTGAAATCCATTATCAACCCAGCGCGCGAAACGCCCGCGCTCTTCATGGCGGAGCAGCTTTGAACAAAGCATGGGCGTAAGGCTGAGTGCGATGAAGCCCGAAAAAGCCACCGCTGCGATCATCGCCGCAGCAAGCTCCCGGAACAGCAGCCCGGTTTGCCCCGCCAAAAACATTACAGGGACAAACACCGCACAGACGACAACCGTGGTTGAAACAACTGCGAAAGCAACCTGACGTGTTCCCTTAACCGCCGCCACCAGAGGCGGTTCGCCCTGTTCAATCCGGTGATAGACATTTTCAAGCACAACGATGGCATCATCCACCACCAGTCCGATAGCGAGAACCAGCGCCAGCAGCGTCAGCAAGTTGATCGAAAAGCCGAGAAGCCACAGCACAGCAAAGGTTGCAAGCAGGCAAATCGGCACCGTTACCGCTGGTATGAGCGTTGCGCGCCAGCTTCCCAAAAACAGATAGATAACAAGAACAACGAGGATCGCGGCTTCAGCCAATGTTTCATAAACGCCGTCAATCGCGCGGCCAATAAACTGCGAGTCATCCGATCCAATCGCGAACACCATCCCCTGCGGCAGTGTCGGTTTAATCTGGTCAGCGAGCGCTTTTGCGCTTTCGGCAACCGCAAGCGTATTGGCACCCGATTGGCGAATTATGCCCATCCCGACAGCCGAGCCACCATTCAAGCGAAATGCCGAATAGGGATTTTCGGCCTCGGTCTCAACACGGGCGACATCGCCGAGCCGTACGAGGTAGCCCCCTTCTCCGCGCGAAACGACCAATTGGCGAAATTGCTCGGGCGTTACAAACGGACGGTTTACGCGCAGCGTGACATTCTGATCGGGCGATTCAATCCGGCCGGCGGGCAGCTCAACATTCTGGGTGCGCAGCGCGGTTTCAATATCATTTGGTGTCAGGCCGAATGCTGCGAGTTTTCCGGGCTGGAGCCAGACACTCATCGATGGCCGCGCTTCGCCG
>JBBTEI010000089.1:0-13692 GCA_038042405.1 Pseudomonadota bacterium | reverse complement strand
CGCGAGCCCGGCCACAACCATTGAGTCAAGCCCGCCCGAAAGCAGGACAAGCGCCACAGCGCCAACAGGAGAAGGTGTAATTGTCATCGCCGCAGTGCGCTATTCCCCCTCGCAGCGCGACACAAGCCCATATGAGTGGCCCATAAAAAATGGCCGCCTTTTTAAGAGCGGCCAGTATGCCTTTCGGCGGGAGGAGGATCGGTGTGGGAAAATCAGATAATCCCGCAACATCTGCACATTACGCCGAAATAGTTAATCAAACATCAACGACTACTTGCGCTGCCGCCATCACGCGCGACGCATTCCCCAACGCGGCGGCCTTCAAATTCGACCACAAAGGGCTCGTTGTTCATAATGCCCTGCGATTCGATTTGGATCAGGCGCGGTGTTTCCACCCGAATCGTCGTCCGCCCGTGGCCACTACCGGCACAACGATATTGGACAGTTGCTCCGCGCGGATCATTGGCGACAATAAAGCGGGTGCAGGCCGCAGTGCCGTGGCGCAACTGAAGCAATAGCACCGGATCACCCAAGCAAAGTGCGCGACTTTGCGCGGGATCACTCCGCGAACGCAGCGCCCATTGACCGGGCTGAATGACCTGGAGTGCGGCAATCGTTGGCGCTTGCGCAGGCTGGCTAAAGCCAGGGATGGCAACGCTCGCGAGCACTGCAACAGGTATCAAAACAGCCAGACGCATCAACATTACTCCTGCCCATCATCCGAATCACAATATCGCAATCAGCGACGAGCCGTGCAATGGTTACGATCACAAGTGGATCAAATTAAGGCAAAATCGCGATTAATACAGAGGAATTGGAAATATCTTCGCGCAAAATTCGCAATTGACGGCGATAATTCCGGCACTATCGGCCATGCTTTGGCGCTCCTCATCAGGAAAGCGGCCAATAACGCCAGAGATATGTGCAAGATCACAGCGGCATCCTTTGCTAAGCGCTGCATCGCCAAGCACACGTACTTCGGTTTCATCATGGAACAGCCGCCAGACGAGATCATCAAGTGGCAACGTCGCGTCAGCGAGTTCGGGTGTCGCAACACTGATTCCGCGCGCTTTCACATGCTCCCACTCAGGATGATCAAGCCGGGTATGAATGCGCTCACGACCATCCTCGCCGTCAGCCAAATGCTGGAGTAAAATCCCGCCTGCGACACGCCTTGACCGACCGACGCGAACAAGACTCGGGATTTGTTCAGACTGGCTGAAATAACTCTCCACCGCTTCGGACAGGCTATTGCCATCAAGCGGGACGATTCCCTGATACCGCTCTCCCGAAACGGCCTGATCAAAGGTGATTGCGAGATAGGCTTTGCCGAACAAAGCAAAACAGGTCGGCTCAACCGGAAGTTCGGCAACGCGGTCAGCATCATGCTGGACATAGCCGCGCAATTGCCCACCGCGATAATCGCACACCAACAGGCTCACCGCTCCGCCCTCGGTCTGCACCTGCATCGTAAGCTGCCCACCCGCATCCTTGAGCATTGCACCAAGCAGAGCCGTCAGTATCAGCCCTTCTATGAGCAGCGCCTCGATTGCAGGCGGATAGCCGTGCGCTGAAAGTATCTCCTCAAGCACCGGCCCAAGCCGCACCAATCGTCCGCGCGCATTGCGTTCGGGAATGATAAAACTTAGCGCGCGATCGAGATCGATGGTCATCCAAGCAGCCCGAATGCCCACAGCAATACTGATTTCTGGGCATGAAGCCGGTTTTCCGCTTCCTGCCAGATGCGTGACTGTGGGCCATCGATCACGGCTGTCATTACCTCTTCATCACGGTGCGCCGGCAGACAGTGTAGAAACACTGCGTCAGCCTTTGCCATCGCCATCAACGCCGGCGTCACCTGAAACGGCATCATCGCGGCGAGCTTGTTATGGACATGCTCCTGTCCCATCGAAATCCATGTATCTGTGATAACGACGTCGGCCCCTTCCACTGCTTCCACAGCATCGGCAAACATTGAGACGGCGACGCCCTTGGCGCGCGCTGCTGCAACAAAGCCTGCATCTGGTTCATAGCCTTGCGGGCAACCAACACGGACGTTGAACTGCATCAGGCCGGCGGCCTCGATGATCGAGTGCAGCACATTATTTCCGTCACCAAGCCATGCAACCGTTAGCCCCGGCAATGGCTTACCATTTTCAATCAGCGTGAGCAGATCAGCCATAATCTGGCACGGATGCGAAAGATCAGTAAGCCCGTTGATCACCGGAACGGAAGCGTGAGCGGCCATTTCCTCAATCTTGGCGTGATCATCGGTTCGGATCATGATCGCGTCGCAATAGCCCGAAAGGACGCGCGCAGTATCAGCGATGGTTTCACCGCGCCCAAGCTGCATCCCCCCCGAATCCATAACAATGGTGGTGCCACCAAGCTGCCGCATCGCCATGTCGAACGAAACGCGTGTTCGCGTCGAGCTTTTTTCAAAAATCATCGCGAGCGCATGACCCGCAAGCGGCGCATCTTCGTCTGCCTTGCCTTTCGGCCAACCGCTGCGCGCTGCCTTACGGTCAAGCGCGTCTGCGATCATTGCAGCGATACCGTCAGTCCCTGCGTCTGACAGGCCGAGGAAGTGCCGCATCAGGCCGCTTGCGGGATTGCGTAGCTCCGCGCGCCGGCCGACAGTTTCTCGATAAACTCGTTGATGTGATCCTCATCAATTACGAGCGGTGGCAGGATACGGACAACATTATCGCCCGCCGCAACCGTCAGCAGACCGTGATTATCACGCAGATGCGCTACAAACGCGCGGCTATCAGTCTTGAGCTTGATTCCGAGCATCAGCCCAAGCCCGCGCACATGATCAAACAGATCATCATGGTTGGGAAGCAGTTGCGCCAGCGCACCGCGCAGCCGCTCTCCCGTTGCCGTCACTTGCTCCATAAAACCGGGTTCAAGGATCACATCAAGCACTGCGCTGCCCGCCGCCATTGCGAGCGGATTGCCGCCGTAAGTTGAGCCATGCGTGCCAATCACCATGCCCTTGGCCGCATTTTCAGTGGCAAGGCAGGCCCCCATTGGGAAACCACCGCCAATGCCTTTGGCAGTCGCCATGATGTCAGGGGTGATCCCATAATGCTCATGCGCATAAAGTTTGCCCGTACGCGCAACGCCCGCCTGAACCTCATCAAGCACGAGCATCAGGCCGTGTTCATTACAGATCGCACGCAGACCTTGAAGGAATTCCGGCGTTGCGGGCATGATGCCGCCCTCACCCTGAACCGGCTCAAGCAGGAAGCCTGCCGTGCTGTCATTCACAAGCGCGCGCGCGGCCTCAAGATCGTTGAACGGCGCGTAGGAAAACCCTTCGAGCAGCGGCGCGAAACCGTCACGCATCTTTTCCTGATTGGTTGCCGAAATTGTGCCTATCGTCCGCCCATGGAACGCATTGTGGAAACAGATCAAAGTATTACGCTGGGGATTGCCTGTGACTTGATGATACCGTCGCGCGGCCTTGATTGCGCACTCTACTGCTTCGGCACCCGAATTGGTGAAAAAAACCGTATCGGCGAATGTATTATCAACTAGGCGCTGCGCCAACGCCTCACCCTGCGGAGACCCGTAGAGGTTCGAAACATGCATCAGCGTTGCCGCCTGATCCTGAATCGCCTTGGTCAAATGCGGATGGCCGTGGCCAAGCAGATTGACCGCAATCCCGCTGGCGAAATCGAGATAACGCTCGCCGCGTTCACCGATCAGATGCGCGCCCTCGCCTCGCACAGGACGTACACCACACCGGGGGTAAACGGGCATCAGTGGGGTAATCGTCATGACAAGGCCTTTCTCTGCAATACGCCAATCAAAAAAGGCGACCCTGAGTGGCCGCCTGATCGCGAATACCGCTTATATTGGGGTTGGAGAGGTGTCACAACCCCCGACAATCACTCGACTTTGATTAACCGAGCAGAAATGCCCCTGCCAAGCTGATCCCAAATGCCGCGATCGTTGCGACAATTACAGGCATCGCGCTGCGCCAGCCCTGTTGCAACAACAACTGCATCGGTGAACGGATGCCTGTCGCCGTCACGGCAAGCAGCAGCAGCACCGAAGCCGCCTCCTTGGTCGCCAGCGTAACCGGCGGAGGTACACGCACAAAGGAATTGAGCACCGCAACACCAAGAAAGCCAAGCACAAACCACGGCACACCAACACGGCTACGCACCTGCCCCGGTTCGGCAGGGAAGCACAATGCGACAACCGCAAGCGCAGGTGCAAGCATCGCAACCCGCGTCAGCTTCACAATCGCGGCGGTCTCACCCGCATCGTTCGAGAAACTATAACCGGCACCCAAGGCCTGAGCGACATCGTGGATTGATGCGCCAACAAGAAACCCGGCCTGTTTGTCATTCAGCCCGATAAATTCGGCAATCGCTGGATAAAGCGACATCGCCAGCGCACTCGCCGCTGCAATCGCGACGAGCACAAGCGTCAGTTGCGCTTGAGTCGAGCGTTTTTCGCCAAGCACGCTCGATAGCGCAAGTGCTGCCGACGCGCCGCAGATTGCGACCGCACCGCCCGCAAGCACCCCGAACGGGCTACCAAGCCCAAGCGCGCGCGCGGTTGCCGCCCCGGCCAGCGTGACAAGCGCAACCGTTGCCGCGACCCAAAGAAAACTGATCCCGCCAAGATCGACAATCTGCCAGATCGTAATCTGTGCGCCCGCAAGCACAATTCCCCAGCGCAGGAGCGTTTTTGACGCAAGGTTCAGCCCGGGATGAAGCCGCGCATCAGCATTGGCAAAGTTGAAGGCAAGCCCGATGAGTAATCCCATCAGCATTTTTGGCGCACCATAATGTTCGGATAGCCACATCGCGGCAAGTGCGGCCACCGCTGTAATCGCAAGCCCGGAGAAGTGGTCGCGCCAGCCGATTTTCTGCGCAGGCAAGCTGGTATCAAGCAAATCACCGTAAAGGTCGGCGGCCAATGGATAGCCGCGCATCGATTGCTGCATCATGGTTCGGCTCGTTTAATCTCGGGCATCATCAACTGCAACCATATAAGCGCCAACAGATAAGACACAGCCGCAAAGATGAAGAGCGGAGTGTAGCCAAGCCCCGCCACGAGCACGAGACCCGTAATTTTGGCAATCGCAGCCCCGCCAATGTTGCCCATGAACGCGCCAAAGGCAGTCACCCGCCCAACCTTCGCGCGCGGAACAACGTCGGTGATGGTCGAGAAAATTGACAGCGAGAAGCCTTGGTGTCCCGCCATCACCACGCCCATCATGATCGCGACAGGCCAGAAACTGTTGAGTTGTAGCACGAGCGGCAAGGGTGTGACAATCAGCGCCGAGGCAAACATCACGGTTTTGCGGACGCGGTTGACGCTCCAGCCCTGCTCAAGCAGTCGCGTCGACGCCCAACCGGCGAGCAGCGCGCCACCACCTGAACCAAAAAAAGCAATCGCGAGCGGAACCGCCAGTTGCTCGGTCGTCAAATCAAACGTCTTACGGTAAAAATCAGGCAACCAGAAATTGATTAGCCACCATGTCGCATCGGACAGCGTCTTGGCGATAACAATTGCCCATGTCCGGCGTTCGAGCAGGATCGGGCCATAAGGTGCGCCGTGATCAGACATGTCGCGCGTCACATCCTCTGCGCCGTCATCAAACGACACCCCGCGCGCAAACCATAGCCACAGCGCAAGTGTGACGAAGCCGCCAAGCCCGGCAAATATCAGCGCGCCGCGCCAGCCAAACGCCGCCGCCATCGCCGGGATCATAAACGGCATAGCGATGGTACCGGTTCCAGCAATCGCCGTGCCAACACCGAACGCGAAGGAGCGCTTATTCGGTGGAAATAATGTGGCCACCGTCTTGATAGTGAGCGGCGTCTGCACCGCCTCGGTCGCGCCTAGGCCAATCCGTGCGGCAACCACATGCCACGCAGCCACCGCCCAGCCGTGCGCCATCGCGGCGAAGCTCCATGTTGTCACCCCGGCAATCATTGAGCGGCGCACGCCAATCCGGTCAACCAGCCAGCCGGTAAACAGGAATGAAAAGGCCGCTGCCATTTGGGTATAAAATGCGAGATTGCCGAAATCATCATCCGTCCAGCCAAAATCGGCGGACATATCGGGTTTCAGGATCGCAATAACCGGGCGATCCATCGCGTTAAAGATGCCTGCAACGCACAGCAAGCCGTACAGTGTCCAGCGCAGGCGCGGGGTAATAATCTTCATTCTGGCGTCAGAAACTTATAGATGGTTCGCATTACACCCTCTCCCCTAACGTCTTGGCATATCGCTTAAAGAACTCAAGAGACCGGAAAATCACTTCCCCCCGAAATTGACCTTGGCGGTAATCCCGAAATAACGATCCGCCTCGCGCGGGATTAGAAAGCGGAAGCTGCCCCCCGGCCCGCCATTGGTGATTGACGAGGCAAAGCTGGTGTCGAACAGATTTTTAACCTGGAAGGTCAGTTTGAAGCGATCATTGACGTCAATGATCGCTGCCGAGAGATCAACCAGTGTATAGCCACCAATCGTCCCCGCCGCACGCAGCGCCGGACTTGGATCAAACAGCGAAAGCTGCTTTGACTGCGCAGATGCCTGTCCACCGATCACGATGTTGATCGCGCCTCCGGTTTCGATCGTGTAATCGCCGCCAAGCGAGGCCTTATACTTAGGCGCATAAGCAAGCGGTGTACCCGAGGGAACGACACCCCCCGGATTGCCACCCGGTGGCAAGAAGAACCGGTCAACCTTGGCGTCGGTATAGGCAAAACCACCATTGATATTGAGACCCTTGATTGGCCGCCAGATCAGATCAAGCTCACCCCCGCGCGTCGAAATTCGCCCCGCATTGGTGAAGCGGGTGACGACAACGCCAGCAACGATATCAGGGTTGTTCGCCTGAAAATTATTATATTTGGCGTAATAGGCCGCGAGATTGAGAACGAGCTTGCCCCCGAACAACGTGTTCTTGATCCCGGCTTCATAGCTGTCAGCGGTTTCGGCCGCAATTTCCCCTGTTCCGACCGCTGTCAGGTTGAAGAAAATGTTGAACGCCGGCCCTTTATAACCGCGCGCATAGGTGGCGTAGAGCGTTGAATTTTTCGACGCATCAAACTGGACGCCTGCACGCCCCGAGAAGTTCGTATTGGTCGCCTTGTTGCGGAAGGGAATCCCGTTTGATGACCCGGCAATAAAGCCGCCGGGGCCAGTCAGCCCGCCATTAAACACGCCCGCATCAAAGTTGGGCTGAATGCCAGGGCCAGTCAGCGGGGAGACGCGGCTGTGAAACACATCCAACTGATCAATCGTATAACGCACCCCACCGATCACGCGGAAACGGTCAACAATATCGAACGTCCCCTGCCCGAACAGCGCGAAATTCTTGAACACTGAGCCAAAGGTTGCGCTACCATTGGGGAAGGTGCTGGCTGGCGCACCGACGCCCGTGCAGGGGAGCAACACCCCGCCCGGAGGCGCTGGATTGCAGACAATATCACGCCGCGTGAATGTCCGCGTGGTATCGGCCTTTGAATAAAACGCGCCAAGCACATAATCAAACCGCTGGTTGCCCGGCGAAGTCAGGCGCAGTTCCTGCGTGAAGGTATCACTGACCTGTGGGCCATCATCATGAAGCTGATTGAGGCCAGCAAAGGCCGCGCCGACAAAATCGCCGTCGCGGATTTCGCGGTTATCATATTGGCGGTACGAGGTAATCGAGGTGACGGTCTGCGTGCCAAGTTCAGCGTCAATCTGGAGCGATCCGCCATAGCTTTCCTCAACAGTTGCGGTCACCAGATTCTGGTTGATCGTCCGCGTTTCATCGCCCTTAAAGGTGATCCCGGAAAGCGCGAGCAGGCCAAGCCCGGTCGGCGCGGTGCCAATCACTTCAGCACAGCAATCATCATTTGACTTGCGGTAATCGCCGATCAGCGTTGCCTTCACCTTTTCCGACAGGTCAAGCTCAACAATCCCGCGAAAGCCGTAATGCTTATAGCCGTTAACGCGGTCATTCACGCCCGCATTGATGTTGCGGATGTTGCCATCATATTCGCCGTAAAATCCGGTGAAGCGGCTGCGCGCCTTATCACTGATCGGAATATTGATGATGCCACGCCCACGATATTCGGATTTGGTGAAGAATGACGCTTCTAACGTCCCTTCAAAATCGTTGGTTGGGCGTTTGCTGACAATGTTGACGACGCCAGCGCTGGCGTTCTTTCCAAACAGCGTCCCCTGCGGCCCGCGCAGCACTTCAAGCCGTTCAATATCAACCAGATCCCCAAAAGCCTCACCCGCGCGGCTATAAACTACGCCGTCAAGCACGGTTGAAACCGAAGGCTCACCCGCGATTGAGAAGGTCGAAGTGCCGACCCCGCGTAGGAACAGCGACTGGTTGATCGTCGTCCCCGATTTACGAAAATTGAGCGTCGGCACGAGATATTGTGCATTCTCAATATTGACCCCACCCTGTGCTTCAAGCGTTGCACCGCTCACCACCGACACCGCAACCGGCACATCTTGCAACCGCTCCGAACGCTTCTGCGCGGTGACGATGATTTCACCAATCGCTTCATCTTCTGCGGGTGCCACATCCTGCGCGAACGCGGGCGCTGCGATCAGCGCAAGCGCACTCGTCGCCATCAAAAATTTCATCATTGTCCCGTTCCCTTCAAAAAATGCCCGTCATTGTGGGCTTGTCTATTTGTCAAAACCCCAACTCGGCCATTGTCACCACGCGCTTTTCGCGCGCACTGATTTCGGCAGCTGTACCAATTGCAACAGCCATCAGACCGTCATGCGCGCTAACCTCAACCCCGCCCTGCCCGCGCACGGCCGCGATAAATTTCTGGTGCTGGTAAAAAGTCGCGCCGTGGTGATGCCCGGCCTTCAGCGCGGCTTCATCAACCGCGATGTGTGTGCGCTCAACGGTCTTGGGATTCATAAACCCAGTGCGCGGGCTGAACACAAGATCGCCTTCGGGGATCAGGCATTCGAGCCGCGCTTTATCGCCGACCGCGCAAATCTCTTCCTGATTCTCAGCGCCCTCAGCAAACATCGAAAGATCGAGCATCGCGCGGACGCCGTTCGCGAAATCAACTGTGGTGTAGCTGTTGTCGATGATGTCAGGCCGCTTGCCATCATAAGTCTCATCAAGATGGTTCACATCCATCGCGCCCGAGCAGTAAACGCGCACCGCTTCGCTTCGGACGATGAGCCGCATCAGATCGAAGAAATGGCAGCATTTCTCAACCATCGTCCCGCCGGTATTGGCCGAAAAACGGTTCCAGTCGCCAACCTTTACGAGGAATGGAAAGCGGTGCTCGCGGATCGACAGCATCTGGAGCGTGCCCGTCCGTCCGCCGTGCACCTGCGTAACAAACTCGGCAGCAGGCGGCATGTAGCGATATTCCATCGCCGTCCAGAACACCCCCCTCGCCTGCGCGGCACGCTCGACAATCCAGCGCGCATCATCAATCGTTGTCGCAACCGGCTTTTCGCAGAGGATATGAAGGCCCGCATCAAACAGTGGCGCAAGCACGTCGCGGTGGGTGTAATTGGGGCTGGCAACGATTACAGCATCAACCAGACCCGAAGCCGCAAGCGCCGCGCCGTCTGCAAATTCGGTGATGCCCGCAGCGCGTTCGCCCAACGCAGTCTTGGCCCAGCCAAGCGACGTTTCCACTGGGTCGGCAATCGCAACAAGTTCAGCCCCCGGCGTGATCGCAAGGTTCTGGATATGCTCCACGCCCATCATACCGGTGCCAACCAGCCCGTATCGTACCGCCTGCTCCACACTACCTCACCCGTTTATGACAACGATGTCTTAAATCGCTTTTGTCACAATCGCGCGGGCAAGAGCAAGCCCCATTTGTGATTTTACTCACAAGCGCCAAACGATTAGAACGCAAGTGTGACACGGGGACAACAGATGGCATCACGCGCAACGATCAAGGATGTGTCAAACCTCGCGGGCGTTTCGATAAAAACGGTCTCGCGTGTCCTCAACAAGGAAAAATATGTCCGGGATGCCACCCGCACCAAGGTCGAAGCCGCAATGGCCGCGCTCAAATTCAGCCCGAGCCTCGCCGCTCGATCGCTCGCGGGGCGGCGCAGCTTCCAGATCGCGCTGATCTATGACAATCATTCGCCCTTTTATATCCACCAGATTCAGGATGGCATCTGGGCGCAGTGTCGCGAACAGGGCGTGCGGATGCTTGCCCAACCTGCCGATGTCGGCTCGCCTACGCTCGCCGCAGAAGTCGGCGGACTGATCGATGAAACACATGTGGACGGCATCATCCTCTCCTCGCCCGTCACCGATGCCCCCGAAGTATTGGCTGAACTTGAAGCGCGTGGCATCCCGTTCGTGCGGATTTCGCCGGGCACCAATCATGCAATGACGTCGTCCGTGTTCATGGATGATGTGCAGGCGGCGGACGATATGACGACGCACCTGATCAACCACGGCCATAGGCGTATTGGCTTTATCATCGGCCACCCAAACCATATGGCGAGCGATCAGCGCCTGTTCGGATACCGCCGCGCGCTTGACCGCGCCGGGATCGGCTTTGAACCCAGCCTCGTCCGCCCCGGCCAGTTTGATTTTGCCAGCGGTGCAGCGGCAGCGGAGCTACTGCTTGATCTCCCCGAACCACCCACCGCGATCTTTGCGAGCAACGATGATATGGCCGCTGGCGTGCTAGCAGTAGCGCACAGGCGCGATATCACTGTGCCCGACGCACTCTCAGTCGCAGGCTTCGACGACACCGAACTAGCAAGCGCCGTCTGGCCGCCACTGACAACGATCAGGCAACCAACGCGCGATTTGGCCTATTCGGCGGCGGGATTGTTGTTTTCGGAGGAGGCTGGGGTTGTGCACCGGCGATTACAGCATGAACTTGTGGTAAGAGGAAGTACGGGGCGGGTTGGGGGTTGACGCTAGGCGGCACCAATCCAATATCCAAAACTGTCACCCAACCAACAGGAGCCAGTCCCATGTCCCCATCAAGCCCATGGCAGCATAGCCGTAACGCCAGTTCCGCCGATGATATTGATTTTGAAATCAAGGGGCAGGAGCTTCAATTTGTTGAGATTGAGCTTGATCCCGGCGAAAGCGCGGTGGCCGAGGCGGGCGCGCTGGTTTGGAAAGATGCCAGCGTTGGCATGGCCACAGTCTTTGGCGATGGCAGCGGCGATAGCGGCGGCGGGTTTATGGGCAAGCTGCTTGGCGCTGGCAAACGGCTGGTGACCGGCGAGAGCCTGTTCACCACCGTCTTTACCCACAATGGGTCAGGCAAGGCACGCGTAGCCTTTGCTTCTCCGACGCCGGGCGCGATCCTGCCGCTCAAGCTCTCCGATTTTGGTGGCACGCTCATTTGCCAGAAAGACAGTTTTCTGGCCGCCGCCAAGGGCGTATCAATCGGCATCCAGTTTCAGCGCAAGATGATGACTGGCCTGTTCGGCGGCGAAGGCTTTATCATGCAAAAGCTTGAGGGCGACGGCTGGGTGTTCGTCCAGATGGGCGGCACCGTGGTTGAGCGGGAGCTGCGTGCAGGCGAAATTCTCCACGTCGATACCGGCTGCCTTGCGGCCTACACGCCAAGCATTGATTTCGACCTGATTTCGGCGGGCAGCGTGAAAAGCATGATCTTCGGTGGCGAAGGCATGTTCTTCGCCCAGCTGACCGGGCCGGGTAAGGTCTGGATTCAGTCGCTCCCCTTCTCGCGGCTTGCCGGACGAATGCTGGCAGCGGCAGGCAGCCGGGGCGGATCAAATCGTGGTGAAGGATCAGTCCTTGGTCAGCTTGGTGACCTGATCGGCGGCAATAACTAAGCCTTGCTCAGCCAGCGCTTGACCCCGCCCCCTCATTTGAGGCAGAATAAGACAACGCTGTCACTTTGCCCCGATGAGGTTCCATGTCGCTTCTTCCTGCCCCCTCTCCCACACGCACTTTCGGGTCGGAGGGGAAGGTCGTCAGCAGTATCGCATGGGGAATGTGGCGCTTTACCGGCGATAATATCGGCGTGGCACAAGGCTTGGTCGAAGCCGCCTTCGCCGTCGGGATTACCCTCTTCGATACCGCCGATATTTACGGCTTTAACGGCAGCGGCGGCTTTGGTGATGCGGAAGCTTTGCTCGGCAAAGTGCTCAAGATCGCGCCTACTTTGCGCCAAAATATGGTGCTGGCAACCAAGGGCGGGATTATACCACCCATGCCCTATGACCAGAGCTGCGATTATCTGACATCCGCGCTTGACGCCTCGCTCACCCGGCTCGGGGTTGACCATGTCGATCTATGGCAGGTGCACCGCCCCGATGTACTAACCCACCCTCAGGAATTGGCACGTACGCTTGAGGATATGGTGACGAGCGGCAAAGTCGGCGCGGTCGGTGTATCTAATTTTACAGCGGCGCAAATTGATAGCCTCCACAGCTTCCTCTCTATTCCACTCGCGACCACGCAACCGGAAATTTCCGCGCTTGCGATTGATCCGATCGAAAATGGCCTACTCGATCAGGCAATGCGGCTTGGCGTGACTGTTCTTGCCTGGTCACCGCTTGGCCAAGGACGAATCGCGCACCAGACGACCAAGCGTGAACTGGATGTTGCCGAAGCGCTTGATGTCGTCGCCACAGCCCACGGCGTATCACGCACAGCGGCGGCCTATAGCTGGATCATGGCGCATCCGGCGGGCATCATCCCGATCGTCGGATCGCAGCAGCCTGCGCGCATCGCCGACGCCGCCGACGCCTATAAAGTGCGGTGGGGCCGTACCAATTGGTACAATGTCCTCATTGCTTCACGACAGGAGCCACTGCCATGACCACTGAAGTTAGCTGGTTTTCCGCGCTATGCGACGATGATTATGAATTTCTGGGTCAGCCTGATCCAATGCTCGCGTCAAGCTGGGAGCATTGCCGCAACATCGTCATGGCTGCCGAAAAAGGCGGATTTGATAACATCCTGCTACCATCAGGTTATGCGCTTGGAATTGATACCACTGCCTTTGCTGCTGCGATTGCAGCACTCACCACACGCATCCGCTTGCTGATGGCACTACGGATCGGCGAAAGCTGGCCACCGCAGCTTGCGCGGCAGATTGCGACGCTTGATCAAATCTCGGGCGGCCGGATGACAATCAACATCATCTCTTCAGACCTTCCCGGCGAAACGATGGCGAGCGAGCCGCGCTATGCCCGCACCGTCGAGGCGATGAAAATCCTCAAAACTTTGCTCAACGGTGAGGCGCTCGATCATCAGGGTGAGCATTACCAGATCAAGGTCGCCCCCCCGCGCATCAAAATGGTGAGCGGCAAATGCCCGCCGCTCTATTTCGGTGGCCTCAGCCCTGCCGCGCGCGATGCCGCCGCGCAAGGCTGCGACGTATTCCTGATGTGGCCCGACACGATGGAAACCGTTCGCGCTATCATCGCTGACATGACCGCGCGCGCCGCCGCTTACGGGCGCACGCTTAAGTTTGGCTACCGCGCGCATGTGATCGTGCGGGAAAACGAAGCCGAGGCGAGACAAGCCGCCACGCGCCTGCTCTCACGCCTTGATGCAGACACGGGTGCCGCGATCCGCGCCAAATCGCTCGACAGCCAATCGGCTGGCGTCGCCGCGCAGGCCGCCCTTCGCGAAGGTGCAAGCGACGATGGCTATGCCGAGGCTAGTTGTTTAGTCCCGGCATTTGATGGTGTAATATTCAGCCGTCAATGGAA
>JBBTEI010000088.1:0-17300 GCA_038042405.1 Pseudomonadota bacterium | reverse complement strand
TTTCGGTGGCGGCAAATGCGCTGCTGGAAAACAGCGACGCGATCACAACCCCTGAAAGTAGGAAACTGTTTTTTCTCCCTTGCTTCATCATTACCTCTCCCTTTTTATCGTTGCACGAATGCCGACTGCAACTGTCGCGTAAAAGGGAGGCGGATGGCACCCCGACCTTAGTCGAAGTATTGTTCGACTTTGGTCTAGGGTGCGAATTTGCCGAGGACGGGGTAAACAGGTGCAAAGCTGAAATATTTCCAGAGGATGCGCGGCATGAGCAATATTTACCCCGTTCCCAGTGATTGGGCTGAAAAAGCCTTTATGACGAACGATGGCTATGAAGCGGTCTACCGCCAATCAATTACTGATCCTGAAAATTTCTGGCGTAATGAAGCCGAGCGGATTGATTGGATGACGCCCTTCACCAAGGTCAAGAACACGAGCTTCAACGAAGCCGACTTCGGGATAAAATGGTTTGAAGATGGCGTGCTGAATGTCTCGGCCAACTGCCTTGATCGGCATTTGCCACACCGCGCAAATGACGTGGCGATTATTTGGGAAGGCGATGATCCATCGCAGCAGCGCCGCATCACATATGGCGAGCTGCACGCTGAAGTATGCCGCTTTGCCAATGTTCTTAAAAGTTTGAACGTGCGGAAAGGCGATCGGGTCACGCTGTATCTGCCGATGATTCCCGAAGCGGCGATGGCGATGCTTGCCTGCACACGGATTGGTGCCATTCATTCCATCGTTTTTGCCGGCTTTTCTCCTGAAGCGTTGGTCGGTCGCATACAGGACTGCGATTCAAGCGTCATCATTACAGCTGATGCGGGGATGCGCGGCGGCAAGCTGGTGCCGCTCAAAGCCAATGTCGATGAGGCGCTGACGCACTGCACATCGGTAAAAGCTGTGGTTGTTATTGCGCATGTCGGCAATGAAATCGCGATGCAAGATGGCCGCGATCACTGGTATCATGAAGAGCGAGAAACGGTGCTTGCGGAATGCGCGCCGGAGCCGATTGGCGCTGAAGATCCTTTGTTTATTCTGTACACCTCAGGCTCGACCGGCAAACCCAAAGGGGTTTTGCATAGCACCGGCGGCTATCTGGTATGGGCGGCGATGACGCATCATTATGTGTTCAATTATACGCCTGGCGAAATCTATTGGTGCGCGGCGGACATTGGCTGGGTCACGGGGCATAGCTATGTCGTTTACGGGCCGCTGGCGAACGGTGCGACAACACTCATGTTTGAAGGTGTGCCCAATTACCCGACGTACAGCCGGTTCTGGGAAATTGTTGACCGCCATCAGGTGAACATTTTTTACGGCGCGCCAACCGCACTGCGGGCCTTGATGCGCGAAGGCGACGCGTGGGTAAAGTCCACATCGCGCGCATCGCTCCATCTGCTTGGGTCAGTTGGCGAGCCGATCAATCCCGAAGCCTGGGAATGGTATTACCGCGTTGTTGGTGAAGAGCGCTGCCCGATTGTCGATACCTATTGGCAGACCGAAACCGGCGCGACGATGATGACGCCGCTGCCGGGCGCGCACGCGCTTAAACCGGGTGCTGCCGCGATGCCGATGTTTGGTGTGCAGCCCCAATTAGTGGACGGCGACGGCGCGGTACTTGATGGTGCTGCGGAAGGCAATTTGTGCATTACCGACAGTTGGCCGGGCCAAATGCGCACCGTTTGGGGCGATCATGAGCGCTTCTTCCATACCTACTTCACCACCTATCCCGGCAAATATTTTACTGGTGATGGCTGCCGCCGCGATGACGATGGCTATTATTGGATCACCGGTCGCGTTGATGATGTTATCAACGTTTCGGGACACCGGATGGGTACGGCCGAAGTCGAGAGTGCGCTTGTGGCCCATGCCAAGGTTGCCGAGGCCGCTGTCGTCGGCTTTCCGCATGATATCAAAGGGCAGGGCATCTATGCCTATGTCACGCTCAACACGAATGAAGTTGAATCGCCCGAAGTACGCAAGGATTTGATCCAGTGGGTGCGCCGCGAAATCGGGCCGATTGCCACGCCTGATGTTATTCACTTCGCGCCCGGCCTCCCCAAGACCCGATCGGGTAAGATCATGCGCCGGATATTGCGCAAAATTGCCGAGGGTGATGTTTCAAACCTCGGCGATATATCAACGCTTGCGGATCCATCGGTGGTTGAAAGCCTTGTAGGTTCGCGTACCTTGGCGGCATGACCGGCACGATCCTCATCGCCGATGATCATCCGCTGTTTCGGCAAGCGCTTGCTATGGCCGCGTCTGCGGTGCGCCCGGCAGCGCGAATCGTTGAAAGTGCCAATTTGATGGCTGCACTTAACGAGGCAGCGGTGGCTGATGATCTGATTTTGATCTTGCTCGATCTTAAAATGCCAGGTGCTGAAGGCTATTCGGGTGTTGCGTTGCTTCACTCCGAAAAGCCTGGTGTCCCCATCCTTGTTGTGTCGAGCGCGGATGCGTCGCAAGCCGCACGTAATGCCGTCCGCTTTGGCGCGGTTGGCTTTCTTGGTAAAGACGCTGGGCTGTCCGCTATTGAGGCTGCAATTACGGATGCACTCGCCGGCAAACGAATTGAGGTGCCAAAGGATGATGTGATTGACCCCGTGGCCGCACAGATCGCATCGCTCACGCCGACGCAACTCAAGGTATTGCTTGGCGTGATGGAGGGGCGGCTTAACAAGCAGATCGCTTATGATTTGGGGATTAGCGAGGCGACCGTGAAAGCGCACATGACCTCAATACTCAAGAAGCTTGATGTTCAAAACCGGACTCAGGCCGTGCTTGCGGCGAAAGCGCTTGGCATCAATCTGGTACACGCCTGAAGCTATTCGGCGGCTGTTGCGAGCACTGCGCCGTTCAGCCATGCTTCTAAATCCGCTGCCAACAAAGGCTTGCGAAGCACGCACACACCGCTGAGTTCATCCCGTCCATCATATGCCGAGAGCTGCGTTGCGGTGACTAATGCATAGCGCGCGCCTGGATTCTGCTTCCGCAGCGCGCCGATCAAACTAAGCCCGTCATCGCCAGCACCAAGGTTGAAATCGATCAGCGCGACATCAAAAGCGATTGTACTTTTCAGCGCCTCTTCCGCTGAGGCTGCTACGGACACATCATGACCCAGTTGCGTGACAAAGCGCTCCATCGCTTCACAATTGGCCAGATTGTCATCAACTATAAAGACATTTTGCCAACAATGAGCATCGCGCGCGTGCGCCAGCTTCATGATCGGTTCGGCCAGCGGCATAGTCGCAACGGGCAACGCAACGCTGAACCGGCTGCCCTTGCCCGGTTTTGAATGCAGCGATATTCGCGCACCAATCACGCGTGCGGTTCGCTCGACAATGGCAAGCCCAAGCCCGATGCCGCCCTCGCTGGCATTGGCTAGTCGCTCAAACTCCCTGAAGATCAGCGTCGTCTTGTCTTCGGGAATCCCTGCTCCGGTATCGATCACGTCAATCCGCGCTTCGTTGCCACTCCGCCGAACGCCAACCAGAATGCCGCCGTGACTGGTATAGCGGATCGCGTTTGACAGGAAATTCTGCACAATTGAATGCAGCAGCCCGGCGTCTGTCTCGACGGTCGCGTCGCCCGGCCCGATCCTGATTGCTAGCCCTTTTTCAGCCGCCAGCGGCGCAAAGGTCTCAACCAACGCAACCAGCAATGTGCGGAGCCGCAACTGGGTTGGCTGCGGGGTGACCCCGCCTGCGTCAAGCCGCGAAATATCAAGCAAGGCGCGCAGCAATGTATCCGCTGATTCAATTGAGCGATCAAGCTTGGAGAGCACGGCCACCTGCTCCGGGGCAATCTCGCGTCCGAGTGATGCTGCAAATAAGCGCGCCGCATGGATCGGTTGTAGCAAATCATGGCTTGCAGCTGCCAAAAAGCGCGTTTTCTCTGCGTCCGATTGGGCGAGTGCATTGTTCGCTGCCTGTAGCTCGTGTGTCCGTTCGCTCACCCGTGTTTCGAGTTCGACGCGCGCGCGCTCCAGCGCCGCAACGGCTTGTGCCTCGACCGTGACATCGGTGAAACACATAACATACCCACCACTTGGCATTGGCCCGCCGACAGTTTTGAAAACACGGCCGTCCTGTCGAACACGTTCAAAGCTGTGGGCAGCGCCGCGTCGCATATGGCCAAGCCGTTTTTCGACATGCGCTTCGACTTCACCGGGGCCGCAGTCCCCGCGTTCGGCATTGTAGCGGATCAGATTGGCGACAGGGACGCCCACATAGACCATTGCCGGCGGGAAATCGAACATATCGAGATAACGGCTGTTCCACGCCACAATGTTCAGATCGCGATCAACCACACTGACGCCGGGATCGATATTTTCGAGCGTGGCCGCGAGCAATCCCTTCGAGAAGCGCAGGCTTTGCCCCGTATCATCGAGCAGACGCGAGACTTCTGCATGTGTCAGATTCGACCCAAACAAGGCGG
This sequence comes from Pseudomonadota bacterium, assembly GCA_038042405.1. Lineage (GTDB taxonomy): Bacteria > Pseudomonadota > Alphaproteobacteria > Sphingomonadales > Sphingomonadaceae > Aquisediminimonas. The sequence goes on along the minus strand of JBBTEI010000088.1, from coordinate 12,860 downwards.
AACTGATCAGCGCGCGGGCCGAGGGCAGGCCGACCACACCTGCAATCAGACGCTCTGCTTTGCGTGCCGCGCTACGGCTTACGCGTGCCGCCCGCTCCAGATCGGCAAACGCCTGTGAGGCAATTTCGGGGCCAACAAAGCGGACAACAATATTTTCAAGCTCGCCAACGGTGGATACCGAGCCCGACCCGACTTGGGCATCACGCAATAGACGTGGCAACTCGGTCGTCTGCACGCGGCGCATCGTCACAAAGACAAAGGTGAACATATTCGCGCCGAGGCTCCAGAGCGTGCCGTGACTGATAGGGCTGAGTCCATCAATCCCGAATAATCCTGTTGGATCAATCGCTGTCCCCGCAAATTGATCAATCATCGTTGACGGAGCAATCTGGGGGAAGGCAAGTGTCCAGCACCAAACAACCATCCCTATTGTCAGTCCAGCCTTGGCCGCCAGCGCATCGCGGTTGGCACCATAAACCGCGAGAATCAGGATCGGTGCAAATTGTGCCATTGCGGCAAAGGCGACGAGACCGATGGTAGCCAGCCGCTGGTCATTTTGTATGCCAAGCGCCCAGCCGAGCGCAGCCAGCATGATCACGGTAATTGTCGCACGTCTTACGAATAGCAAGGCGCGACCAAGATCATTTTCCTTCGAAAAGCGGACGCTGCGCAACAGGCTTGGGGCGATCAGATCATTGGATACCATTGTAGCCAAGGCGATGGTTTCAACCAGAACCATCGCCGTGGCGGCTGAAAAGCCGCCGAGGAACACAAGCAATGATACAGCCTGATTACCTAGGGAAAGCGGTAGTTGGAGCACGAACAAATCAGGCAAGGTATCGCGCGGCAACAGGGACAGCCCAGCCACCGAAATCGGCAGCACGACGAGCAATGTCAGCACCATGTAAATGATAAAGGGCGCGCGCGCGCTGGCGATGTCGGCACCGGAATGTGCCTCGATCACGGTGACATAGAACTGTCGTGGCAAGCAGATAATGGCCGCCATTGAGAGCAACGTGATAACAAAGAAATCAGCGTTGATCCGGTCTGGCGCGAAGTTGACCGAAAATTGCGCGATACCTTCGCGCGCAACGGCACCATCCTTTCCGATTATCAGGAATATTGCCAATGCCGCCGCGACTAAAAGTGCAAACAATTTTAAGAGGGACTCTACCCCGACTGCAAACAGCACCGCATCATTCCGGCTGGCAGCATCGTAACGCCGTGTGCCATAAATCATGGCAAACATCGCGAGCCCGATGGCGGCCAGCGCCATTGTAATGGGATGGGCTGCACCCCCTGAAATAAGGGCAAAACTGGTACTGAGTGAACGAAGTTGGAGCGCGATATATGGTATGCTGCCCATCAGGGCGAGGGTGGTGACAAGTGCAGCGACACCTCTGCTGCTGCCAAACCGGCCACCGATAAAATCCGATATCGAATTTGCACCGTCAGCTTTAACTGCGTCGACTAGTCGTCGTAAAAAGCCATGGGCAAATCCAAATACCAATATTGGCCCCAAATAAATTGGGAGGTATGACCAACCATCAGAAACGGCGCTGCCAACGGCCCCGTAGAAAGTCCAGCTCGTGCAATAAACCGCAATTGCAAGCGCATAGGCTGCAGGGCGGAGCCGTTGTTTGACTGCATCATTGCCCGCGCCGTCCGCCCACGACGCAAATGCAAAAAGCGCCAGCGCATAAATAAGCGCGACTGCAATAGGCAGCAATTCGAACATCATCCTCCCAAAAGGGCGCTTGTCCACGTCCCACCGATCATGTTGCGCTTATGGGACAATGAGATCAATCATCGATTTCAAAAATGAAGTGTAACGTGTGTACGCCCTCAATGTGCGTATGCACCGTGCATTCCCGGTAATCGCCTGCTAACCTATTCCAAATCGGCGGCTTGTGTTTGTGCAATCGATTGCGTAAACAATCTTATGGCTCTCGTGGCGGTTGACGCTACGGCTTTATCAGGCGATCGAATGCTCATGTCCTCCTCACAAACGCTTCTTCTGTTCGGTGCCACTGGCGATCTTGCCAAGCGGATGCTGTTGCCTTCGCTTTATGGGCTTGATGTTGACGGGCTGTTGCCGCCCGCGATCCGGATTGTGGGCACGGCGCGGTCGGCGATGTCGGGGGTGGATTACCGCGCTATTGTGGGTGAGGCGCTGACGCAATATCTTGATGGGGATCGGCTGAAGCCGGATCAGCTTGAGCGGTTTCTCGCCCGGATTGACTATGTCGGCGTTGATGCGAGTGATCCGGCGCAGTTTGCAGCACTTGCGGAAGTTGTGGGTGATCCTTCGGCGGGGCTTTCGATCTTTCTTTCAACCGCGCCGTCGCTGTTCGGGACGACGATTGCGGGATTGCAGGCGGCGGGGCTGGCGGGGGAGGGTGTGCGGATTGGCCTTGAAAAGCCGCTTGGTTATGATCTCGCCTCAAGCCGGGTGATCAATGACGCGGTGGCGAGTGCGTTTCCTGAAGGGCGGACGTTCCGGATTGACCATTATCTGGGCAAGGAAACGGTGCAAAATCTGCTCGCGCTGCGTTTTGGCAATGTGTTATTTGAGCCGCTGTGGAATGCCGCCGGGATTGACCATGTCCAGATTAGCGTGGCCGAAACGGTGGGGCTTGAGGGGCGGATTGGTTTCTACAATGAGGCCGGGGCGGTGCGTGATATGGTGCAGAACCATATGCTGCAACTGCTCGCGCTCGTCGCGATGGAGCCGCCCGCGACGTTTGAGGCCAAGGCAGTGCGCGATGAAAAGGTGAAGGTGCTGCGCTCGCTCCGCCCGATCACGCGTGAGAGCGTGGCCGCGCATACCGTCACGGGGCAATACGGCACGGGCGCGATTGGCGGGGCGTCAGTCGCGGGCTATCTTGATGAGCTTGGCAAGGCGTCGGACACTGAAACGTTCGTGGCGATCAAGGCACATGTCGATAATTGGCGCTGGAAAAACGTGCCATTTTACCTGCGCACGGGCAAGCGGCTCCCCACCCGCAAGTCTGAGATTTTCATTCAGTTTAAGCCGGTGCCGCACAATATCTTCGCCGGACGCGGGGCAGAGGCGCTGCCCAATAAGCTGATTATTGGATTGCAGCCTGATGAAAATATTCGGCTGAAACTGATGTCAAAAGAGCCAGGGCTTGACCGTCAGGGGATACGCTTGCGTGAGGTGCCGCTTGATATTTCAATGCCCAATGCCTTTGCCGATACGCGGCGGCGGATTGCCTATGAGCGGCTGTTGCTTGACCTGATCGAGGGTGACCCGACTTTGTTCGTGCGGCGTGATGAGGTTGAGGCGCAGTGGCAGTGGATTGACGCGATCCGCGACGGCTGGGCAGCGGCGGGGATCAAGCCAAAGCCTTACACTGCGGGCACGTGGGGGCCGTCGGCGGCAATAGCGCTGACTGAAAGAGATGGGATTAGCTGGCATGAGTGAGTTGCACGCCACCCTCGTTCGCGTCACGCAGCGCATAATCGAACGTAGCAAGCCGACGCGCGGGGCGTATCTTGATCTGATTGCGCGCGCGCGTGATGCGGGGATCAACCGAAGTGCGCTCTCCTGTGGTAATCTCGCGCACGCATTCGCCGCATCAGGCGAGGATAAGCCCGCCATTCGCGGCGGTAAGGCAATCAATATCGGGATTGTTAGCGCATTTAACGACATGCTCTCGGCGCATCAGCCTTACGGGCGCTATCCCGAACAGATGAAGCTGTTCGCGCGTGAAATTGGTGCGACGGCGCAGGTCGCGGGCGGGGTTCCGGCGATGTGTGACGGCGTGACGCAGGGGCAGGTCGGCATGGAGCTTTCGCTGTTCAGCCGTGATGTGATTGCACTCTCCACCGCCGTATCGCTGAGCCATGCGATGTATGAGGGCGTGGCGATGCTTGGCATTTGTGACAAGATCGTGCCGGGTTTGCTCATCGGTGGGCTTCGTTTTGGCCATTTGCCAACGATTTTCGTGCCCGCCGGGCCAATGCCATCAGGGCTTGCCAACAAGGAAAAGGTGCGCATTCGCCAGCTTTATGCCGAAGGGAAAGCGAGCCGCGCGGATTTGCTTGAGGCAGAGTCGGCCTCCTATCACGGGGCGGGCACCTGCACATTTTATGGTACGGCCAATTCAAACCAAATGCTGATGGAGGTGATGGGGCTTCATGTGCCGGGCAGCGCATTCATCAATCCGGGGACGAAGCTGCGCACCGCGCTGACGCGGGCGGCGACGCACCGGCTGGCCGAGATTAGTCTAGGAAGCGATGATTACCGTCCGCTCGGGCTTTGTGTTGATGAAAAAGCGATTGTGAATGCGTGCGTTGGCCTGCTCGCGACGGGTGGATCTACCAATCATGCGATTCATATTCCCGCGATTGCGCGCGCGGCGGGAGTCCTCATCGATTGGGAGGATATTGATCAGCTATCGAGCGTCGTCCCGCTGATTGCGCGCGTCTATCCCAACGGTGCGGGCGATGTGAACCATTTCCACGCGGCGGGTGGGATTGGCTACACAATCGCGACCTTGCTTGAGGCGGGGCTGCTCCACCGCGATATCATGACGGTCGGCGCTGGCGATCTTTCCGAATATACCAAGGAACCAGCACTTGAGGATGATACGCTGGTGTGGCGTCAGGCACCGGCGGCGAGCCTTGATGAAACGATGCTGCGTCCGGCGAGCAATCCGTTTCAGCCTGACGGCGGAATGCGGCTGGTGACGGGCAATCTCGGGCGCGGGACTTTCAAGACGAGCGCGGTTGATCCGTCGCGATGGACAGTCGAGGCACCTGCTGCAATTTTCAATGATCAGGATGATGCAGTCGCCGCGTTCAAGGCGGGCGATCTTAACCGCGATGTTATTGTTGTCCTGCGTTTTCAGGGGCCGCGTGCGAACGGGATGCCTGAACTGCATAAGCTGATGCCCTCACTCGGTGTGCTTCAGGATAAGGGTTTCAAGGTTGCGCTGGTCACCGATGGTCGGCTTTCGGGCGCGAGTGGGAAGGTGCCGGCAGCAATTCATGTTGTTCCCGAAGCGCTTGGCGGCGGGCCGCTCTCGCGGCTTCAGGACGGCGATGTGATCCGCCTATGCAGTCATGATGGACATTTGAATGTGCTGGTTCCGGCAGATGAATGGGCCGCGCGTCCGGCGGCAGAAACCCCCGCACAAGCGGTTGGCATTGGCCGTGAACTGTTCGCGATGATGCGCTTAGGATGCGATAATGCCGAAAAAGGCGCGTCAGCGATGCTGGCAGCGGCTGGGCTTTAATGGAAATCGTCGCGGTTGATATCGGCGGCACTCATGCCCGCTTTGCTATAGCCGAGGTGAGCGAGGGCAGGGTGCATTCGCTGTCTGAACCAATCACGCTCAAAACCGCTGAACATGCCAGTTTCCAAACCGCTTGGGAGGATTTTGCCGCGCAAACCGGGCGCGCTTTGCCCCGCGCGGCGGGGATTGCGATTGCGTGCCCGGTGGGCGGTGAGGTGCTCAAACTCACCAACAATCCTTGGATTATCCGCCCTGCGATGATCCCGGAAAAAATGCAGGTTGACCGCTTCAGCCTCGCTAATGATTTTAACGCGGTTGGCCACGCCGTCGCGCAACTGCCGGTTGATCAGTTTCGCCATCTCTGCGGCCCGGATAAGCTGCTCCCCGAGAGTGGCACGATCAGCATTGTTGGCCCCGGCACTGGGCTCGGCGTTGCCCATGTGCTGCGCGTGGGCGGTGATTATCACGTCAATCCAACCGAGGGCGGGCATATTGATTTTGCGCCGCTTGATGCGCTTGAGGATGCGATCCTGACGCGGCTGCGTGCGCGATACCGCCGGGTGTCAGTTGAGCGCGTTGTCGCGGGGCCGGGGCTGCGCGAGATATATGAGGCGCTTGCCGCGATTGAGGGCAGGGCGGTGCAGTCGCTTGATGATAAGACGCTGTGGACGCTCGCGCAAAGTGGGGAGGATAGCCTCGCCACCGCAGCGCTTGACCGTTTTTGCATGACGCTAGGCAGTGTTGCCGGCGATATCGCGCTGGCGCAGGGCGCGTCTGCGGTCGTGATTGCGGGGGGGCTTGGCCTGCGCATATCTGAAACGCTTTCCAAATCGGGCTTTGCTGGGCGCTTTGCCGCCAAGGGGCGGTTTGAGGCGATGATGGCCGCAATGCCCGTAAAACTGATTACTCACCCGCAGCCTGGCCTGTTCGGCGCGGCGGCGGCCTTTGCCAAGGAGCATTGTTCATGACCAACCCATCCGCCGTGATGAAACTGTCGCCCGTGGTTCCTGTGTTGGTGATTGAGGATGCCGCCTATGCGCGGCCAATTGCGGAGGCGCTTGTCGCGGGCGGCCTCTTTGCGTTGGAGGTTACGTTGCGGACGGCGGCGGCACTTGAGGTGATTACTGAGATGGCCAAGGTACAAGGCGCTGTGGTTGGGGCAGGTACCGTCCTTAACGAGGCAGATTTGCGCAGCAGCATCGATGCGGGCGCGAAGTTTATCGTCTCACCGGGATTGACCGAACCACTCGGCAAAGCTGCGATTGCGAGCGGGATTCCCTTCCTTCCCGGTATCGCCAATGCAGGCGATATCATGCGCGGGCTTGACCTGGGGCTGACCCATTTCAAATTCTTCCCGGCCGAAGCATCGGGCGGGATCAAGGCGCTCAAAGCCATCACCGGGCCGTTCGGCCAGTGTAAATTCTGCCCCACCGGCGGAATTACGCAGGCGAGCGCGCCCGATTGGCTCGCGCTCGACGCGGTGCTGTGCGTTGGGGGAAGCTGGATCGTGCCGCCGGGTGCACCAGACGTTGCGGCCATTACAGCGCTGGCGCACAAGGCGTCCCTACTATGAGCGCGCGTGGAGATTTACGCTATCTTGGTCGCTTGCTTGGCGATGTCATCCGCGAACAAGACGGGGAGGCGGTGTTTGACCGGATCGAGGGCGCGCGTGCGGCTTCGGTCGCATCACACCGTGCGCCGAGTGCTGAGGCGTCGGCATTGCTCGCAGAGCGGTTGCAAAGCCTCAATCTTGATGACACGATCCGCTTTGTTCGCGGTTTTCTGCTCTTTTCTTTGCTCGCCAATCTGGCCGAGGATCGCAATGCTCCGCCGCTGGTGAACAGCGAGACGGAATTGATTGGCGCGGTCGCGGCGCTTGAAGCGTCAGGGGTTACCAAGGATGCGATCCGCGCACTGTTTACCGACTCGCTCATCGTGCCGGTATTGACGGCGCATCCAACCGAGGTGCGCCGCAAGAGTATGATTGATCGTGAGTCTGCGATTACGACGCTTATGGCTGCATACGATGACGGCGATAGCGAAGCGGAATCCGCGCTCATCCGCCAGATAACGATCCTGTGGCAAACGCGCCCGTTGCGTTCGGTGAAGCCCATCGTTGAAGATGAGATTGACTCAGCGCTCTCCTATTTTGCCAAGAGCTTTATTCCCGCTTTGCCAAGGCTATACGCACGGTGGGAGGCCGCCGTTGGCGGGCCAGTCGCGCCGTTTATCAAGCCGGGCACATGGATCGGTGGAGACCGCGACGGCAATCCAAACGTCAACGCGACAACGCTTGAAACCGCGCTGCGGCGGCAGGCGCGCTATGCGCTCAAGCATTATTTGACTGAAATAGATGCGCTTGGCGCTGAACTGGCAATTTCGACGAGCCTCGCCGAAGTTTCACCCGAACTTGCTGCACTTGCTGAACGCTCAGGCGACATCGCGGCATCGCGCAGTGATGAGCCTTATCGCCGCGCCTTTTCGGGCATTTATGCGCGGACGGCGGCAAGCTTTACTGTGCTGACCGGTCATCCCGTTGTCCCTGTGGCATTGGTGCCGGGCGAGGCGTATCCCGATGGTCGCGCGCTCGCGGCTGATTTGCGGATTGTTGCGGCCTCGCTTGAAGCACACGGCGGCAAGGCGATGCGCGCGGGGCGGCTCGATAATCTGATCAGTGCGGTGGAGAGTTTTGGCTTCCATCTGGCGACGCTTGATCTGCGCCAGAATGCCGATGTCCATGCGCGCGTGATTGCCGAATTGCTCGCAAGTGCGGGTGTCTGCGCTGATTATGAGGCGCTTGAGGAGTGGCAGCGGATTGATTTGCTCGGGCGCGAGCTTTCGCAAAACCGGCTGCTGATGAATCCGTTCTCGGCCTATTCGGATGAGGCGCAGAGTGAGTTCGCGATCCTGCGCGCGGCGGCAAGCGCGCATAAGCGTTTCGGCTCTGATGTGATCCGCGCCTATATCGTTTCAAAAACGAGCGGGGTTTCAAACCTGCTTGAGGTCTATGTCCTCCTCAAAGAAGTCGGGCTGTATGTGCCTGGAGACCCGCCCCGTTGTGAGATTATGGCGGTGCCGCTGTTTGAAACGATTGAGGATCTGGAGGCCGCACCCGCCATCATGGCTGAATATCTCGACCGACCAAAGGCAGCGGCACTTGCGGCGGAGCGCGGCCATCAGGAAGTGATGATTGGTTATTCGGACAGCAATAAGGACGGCGGTTACCTGACCTCAAACTGGTCGCTCCATGAGGGCGCGGTGTCATTGGTGCGTGTGTTCAAGGCGCGGAATATCAAACTGCAACTGTTCCACGGGCGCGGTGGTGCCGTAGGGCGCGGCGGCGGCTCGGCGTTTGAGGCGATCCGCGCGCAGCCTCCGGGTTCGGTTGGCGGGCGCATCCGCATTACTGAGCAGGGTGAGGTCATCGCCTCAAAATACGGCAGCCCGGCGTTCGCCGAGGCGAGCCTTGAAACGATGAGCGCAGCAACGATGCTGGCGAGCCTTGCCCCAACTTGGCTTGATGACCGCAAATTTGCCCGGTTTCGCAGCGCAATGGCGGGGATCAGCAAAGCGGCCTCAACCGCCTATCGCGATCTGGTTTACGGCACCGACGGCTTCAACCAATTTTTCCGCGCGCTGACCCCGATTACTGAAATTGCCGAACTCAAGATCGGATCACGGCCAGCCTCACGCACCAAGTCTGATCGGATCGAGGATTTGCGCGCAATTCCGTGGGTGTTTAGTTGGGCGCAGGCGCGGGTGATGCTGCCCGGCTGGTACGGCACTGGCGCTGCGCTGGCGGCGTTTGAGGATCGCGGGTTGCTCGCCGAAATGGTTGAGGGCTGGCCCTTCCTCCACGCGACGCTTTCGAATCTGGAGATGGTGCTGGCGAAATCAGACATGGCGATTGCCGCCAATTATGCGGGCCTTGTGGCCGATGTGGCACTGCGTGACCGCATCTTCGGGCGAATCAGTGACGGCTGGCACCAGACGCGTGATCAGCTTTTAATGCTCACCGGGCAAGCCAATCTGCTTGATCATCAGCCAGCGTTGCAGCATTCAGTGCGGACGCGGCTGCCCTATGTCGATCCGCTCAATGCGCTTCAGATTGATCTGATCCGGCGGCGGCGCGCAGGCGAGGATGACCCCCGCATTGCTGAGGGCATTCACCTGACGATCAACGGCATCGCAGCGGGCCTGCGCAATAGCGGATAAAAAAAGGGGCGGTGTTGGCCGCCCCTTTTCTTTTGATATCTGCCTGATCGGGTCGGTCAGAATTTATATTTTGCCGATACGCCATATGTGCGCGGCAGGCTGGGATAACCCGAGAAACTGCCGGCCTGCGCAACCGATGGGAACACCGTGATTAAATAACGGTCGTTTGTAATATTGCGGCCATACACGCTAAGTTCGACGCCATTGCTGAGCTGTAATAGTACAGCCGCGTCAAGCAGATTGGTTTCGCGCCTGAAGCGTGGATCGTTCTGCAGGATTGACGTGTTGCTTTCATGGCTGAAATCGGCACGGAAGATCAGCTTGTTATCGCCGCCGATATTCTGCGTGTAAACGCCGCCTGCGTTGATCGTGTAGGTTGGGATATTGCCAGGGCGTGTGCCCGACAAATCGCCCTGCGCGGACAGCGGGAACGAGTCGTAGATCGGATCAAGATAGGTCAGCGCAAAATTGAGCCGCAGTGGCTTGACGGGCGTGACCGACACGTCAAGTTCTACACCCTTGGTCGATTGCTTGCCGGCATTGGTGAGGACAAACCCTGTGCCGATGAAGGTATTATCCTGAAAGCCCTTGATGATCTGTTTGAAGATCGCGAGGTTAAACTGCACATTACGCAGGCTGCCTTTCAGACCAACTTCATAAACCGACGATTCTTCTGGGCCTGCAAAGCGTGATCCGGTTGTCAGATTTGGAAGCGCCAACCCCGCAGTGCGGATGCGCGATGCGGGAGGGTTGGTGATGGGCGACCCCGGAATAAAATCGGCAGGTGAAGGCCGGGAGTCGCGCGAGAGATTGAATGATGATGCCTTGAAGCCTGTCGCATAGGTTGCATAGGCGTTGAACCGTGGTGAAATCTTATAGGCGAGCCGCAAGGTGTAGGCGAGATCTTTATCCTTCGTCTTGCCGCTTTCGACCGCGTTGGGGAAGTTTAGGAAAGGCGGTAGAAATTGCAGCGGACGGAGTGCTAGCAGCGGATTAACCGCGCCATTATTGGCATTGGCGTTGGCAAAGGCTGTGACGCCGGCATTGATTTGACCAAAGATTGCAGGCTGCGCTTGCGCGAACCCGGCGACTTCAGCCGCTGACGCTGACCGACCCAGCATCAGCGCATTGCCAACCTGCTGTGCTATGCCTGTGCTGCGAACTACACCTGCGCCGATAGCAACAAGATCAAGCGCCGAAAATGCATCGGTGCTGCGGCTGTTCGAACTGACTTTCTTGCGATCCTGGGTATAGTTGAAGCCCGCTGTAAGCGTCAGCTTGTCACCAAGCTCAAAATTGACGTCGCCAAAGATCGAAAAGGAATTATCCTTATAGTCGAACCGGTCAAACGCGCCTTGCCCGGCCGCACCAAATGTACCTGCTGGCAGACCAAGTATGGTACGTTCCACGGTTGTGATGCCGCCGCTGCTCAATATGTCGGTATAGGCCCGGAAAGCGCGACCAAAGGTAAGGTCATTGGCGAAATCGATTTTTTCATTGAAATAATATCCGCCAAGCAAAAAATTGACCGGCCCGTCAAAATCGGACGTCAGCCGGACTTCTTGGGTCAATGTATCAATCTCGGTTTGGGCGAGATTGCTACCGATCAGATCAGCGCTGGTAAAATCAGAATCCTGATTGGTCTTGATGTCTGAATTGCGATAGGCGCTGATCGATGTCAGCGTCAGATTTCCGAATTCATAATCAGCCTGGGCAGAAACTCCACTATTTTCGATTTTATTGGTTGAGGGTAGATTGTTGAAAACATTGTAGGAAAAAGGGTTGGCTGGATCGATCCGGCCGCCCAGCGCAAAGATAGCGGCTCCGGTCGGGCCGTTGATTACATTGCCGACGACGCAGCATTCTTCGTCAATTTTGTCATAATCGGCGATGATGCGGAGTTTGAACACATCCGATGGCTGGAACAGCAATTGACCGCGAAAGCCGTAACGATCACGATTATTGGCATCCTGATTGAGGTTGAGATCGCGCGCATATCCGTCACGCTTGTTGTAATTACCAGCGAGGCTGAAGGCGATGGTGTCGGTGATCGGGCCAGAAATATCGCCTTTGACGACGATGGTATCATAATTGCCATAGGCTCCTTCGACCGAGCCTTCAAATTTGTTGAGATTGGGCTCGGCCGTGACGACACTGATAATGCCTGCCGAGGCATTTTTGCCGAACAGTGTTGATTGCGGGCCGCGCAGCACCTCAACGCGCTTGAGATTGGGAAGATCGGAAATCTGTGCCGCCGACCTTGAGCGATAGACGCCGTCAATGAACACACCAACCGAAGGCTCAATCCCCGGATTGTTGGCACCATTGCCAAAACCACGGATAATGAAATTGGTATTTGCCGAACTCTGCAACTGACGAACCTTGAGCGACGGAACAAGATTCTGCAGATCGATAAGGTCGCGTACCTGCGCCTGCTGGATTGCTTCACCAGACGTCACCGAAACCGCAATCGGCGTATCCTGCAAGGTTGCTTCGCGCTTGCTGGCGGTGACGATGATTTCTTCGTTCTCGGTCGAGGCGTCGTCGGCCTGTGCGGATTGGCTGAACGCGGGCGTGCTCATGAGAAGGGCGAGCGCGGTCGCGCCCAGCAGATCAAGCGTTTTCATTAAAAGTCTCCTATCGATATTCAGCCATGGTTATGGCGAGGATTATGTTGCCTGCTTGTGCGATGAGCGGTGTGGCCCGTCAATGGCAGAGCCGTTTTGCGATTATGTGACGGGTATATTTGAGCGCGCCTGATGCAAAAAGGGCGCAGTCGAATGGATCGACCGCGCCCCTTTGGTCGTCATCAGGTTTTTTATCAGAATTTGCTTCGGAGCGTCACACCGTAAGTGCGTGGCTCCTGAAGGAAGGCACCGCGCGCGATGCCCGCACCATTGGCACCAAGTGCGCCCGGAATGAACGCGCCGCCACGCAGCGGTACATTGAACGTCACACTGCGCGTCGTGACATCGGTGATGTTGTTGCCGAAAACTTCAACCCGCCACCGGCCATCCTGCGAACCAAAGCCCGCGCGTAGGTTGATCTTGGCATTGCCGTCCTGGATATCGAACGGATTTTTGGTGGTAAGTACCGTTGGCCCATTAACAAGCACAGCCTGCGTCGAGGTGCGCCGATCCGATTCGAGGCGGATTGAGCCGTTCAGACCGAAAGTGAGGCTGCTGCCAATGTCACGGTCATAGTTGAACCCGGCAATCACGACATGGCGCGGCGCGTTGGTCAGGCTATTACCGCACAGAGACCGTACGGTGGTACTGGTGTTCGTTCCGTTGCAATTTGCGGGATAACGCGCGTCAGTGAAGGTGTAGGCAATGTTCGTCGAGAATTCGGGGGATATCCGCGCATTGAGTTAAAGTTCGG
>JBBTEI010000087.1:0-14657 GCA_038042405.1 Pseudomonadota bacterium | reverse complement strand
AATAATTTTTCAACATGATCGCGGTATCCATCAATAGTGCCTTTGCTGCGACCTTTGCGAATGAGGTGTGCGTCGTGATAACGCTGCCAGGCCTCTAGCAGTGTGATCTCAGTCGAATTTGGCACAACATCATTCATCGGGGCTGGAAGCACTTTGGGATGACGACCTTGACTGATTTGCCCTAAATAAGTTTTCGCAATTGCACGGGCGTCGCGCGACGTCATTTGTAGCGCGTCACCGACAGAAACTTGAATTGAAGCAGATCGCTTCCCTTGATGCCGCAGATCACCCTGGACCATGTAGGTGCGACGTCGCTTACCGACAAGCAAGTAGAAACCTTTCAAATCCACATCGCGCACTTTGTATTGACCGACCTCAGCGGGTAGCAGTCGCCCAATTGCTTTGTCGCTTAAAACCATGCGCAAATTGCCCATCAATCATCCTCTCAATTTTTATGCCGGTTTTATGTCGGTAAGTATCATTTTTCGTTGGGGCTTCCAAAGCTGTATCACAAAGCACCTGTAGAGCTCGAAATGATATAAATCAATGATTTTTAGTAAGTTTAAGCTTATGCTGGGGTAGGCAAAAATGCTCCTAGAGTAGGCAAAATTTCAGACTACGAATCTGAGGGCCGGACGTTCGAATCGTTCCGGGCGCGCCAATTTTGTTATTCAGCCATCATCCCACGTAGCTTGTCCAGCGCGGCTTTCTTGATCTGGCAGACGCGCGCGGCACCGACACCGAGCGTTTCGCCGATTTCGTCAAGATTGAGTTCTTCAACAAAATAGAGCTGGAGCACCAGCGCCTCGCGTTCGGAGAGTCGTGAGATATTTTGGGCGAGCATCGCGCGCAACTGCGATTGTTCGAGCAGCGTGTCAGCCGTCTCGGTCATATCGGCGAACCAGATGTCATGGTCTGAATAGATCTCGTCAATCGAATCCTGCCGCATCGCCTGTGTGCTGGCGACCAGTGTATGATACGCGCCGCTATCAAGTTCGAGCGACGCGGCCATTTCGGCGTCTGAGGCAGTACGCTGTAATTGATTCTCTAGGGTGGCCCGTGCCTTGGCGAGCCGCCTTCGGTTCGCCATGCCTGACCGGCACATCCGCGCATCGCGCCGGAGTTCGTCAATCATCGCGCCGCGTACCCGCATCGAGGCATAGGGTGCGAACGATATTCCCCTGTCTTCAAATGTACGCGCAGCCTCGATCAACGCCACCAGCCCGATCTGGATGAGGTCTTCAACCTCGATCGCGCTCGACATGCGCGAATGGACATGCCAAGCGATCCGCCGCACAAGCTGGCTGTGCGCGCGGATGATCGCATCGGCATCCCCCTGCGACCGTCGCGGGGCATATGTGAGTGCGTCATGCGCAATTATGCTATGTTGCATCATTCGTCTCCTTTGTAGGACGTATCGGGAAGGGCGGCGGAAGCCCGCTGGCCGCCGATAATTGCGATCACATCGACCGCCTTGTTTTCGGGAATTTCGAGAAAAGACAGCACCGGCACATCGGCAAGCTGCGCGCGCAGCAAACGGGCGATGGCCGCACGGCAGACTGGCGAAGTGATGATCGCAAAGCTGCGTGCTGCCATCAGCATTGGCTGAACCGCATCACCAACTGCGCCGATAATCCGGGTGGCAAGATCGGGCTCAAACGGCCAGATCGCATTAGGCCCGGCCCGCACGGCTTGGGTCAGCAAGGCCTCAAGCTCGGCATCGAAAGTGACGGCTGGCAGTGGCATCCGCATGGGTACAATCGTCTGCGTAATCAGCGCGCCGAGCCGTTGGCGAACCGCTTCAACAAGGGCTGCCGCATCAAGATCATGGCCAGCGAGGTCAACCATTGCTTCGGCGACGCGGCGGAAATCCTTGAGCGGAACGCGTTCGGCAAGCATCGCACGGCACAGCGCGGTAATCGCGGCGAGTGAATAGGGCTGCGGTGACAGTCCCTGCGCCAGTTGTGGAAATGCCTCTTTGAGCGCGGCAACCAGTGCCTGCGCCTCATCCAGCCCGAACAGTTCAGCAGCGGAGCCAGCGATAATGTTGTTGAGGTGGGTCGCGAGCACAGTGGGTGCATCAACCACCGTATAGCCAGCCGCGACCGCATCGGCGCGTTTGTCCTGTGTAATCCACAGCGCATCAAGGCCAAAGCTCGGGTCTTTGACCGGGCGGCCCTTGATGCCTTCAAGGCAATCGCCCGAATCCAGCGCGAGCAGATCAAGTGGCCAGGCTTCATCTTCACCCATAATGACGCCCGCAATGCTGATCCGGTAGGTGTTGCCGGGTAAGGCCAGATCATCCTTCACCTTGACCAGTGGCAGGACGAACCCGAGCTGGCGTGAAAGCTGGCGACGGATGCCGGTGATCCGCGCCATCAGTGGTGCGCCTTTGCGTTCATCAACCAAATCGACGAGCGTATAGCCAAGCTCAATCGTGATCGGCGCGCTTTCGCTAACGTCGCTCCATGCGATCATGTGCGGCGGATCGGCCACGGGCAAAGGTGCCGGGGTTTCTCGGACGTTTCGGGCGCTGCGCAGCAACTGCCAAAAAATGCCGCCCGAAACAGCCGCAGCGGGCAGAATCACGAGCTGCGGCATTGCGGGCACCAGCCCGAGGATAACCAGAATGACCGTTACCGGCCCCCATGCGCGCGCATGTCCGAACTGGCTTGAAATCTGTCCGGTAAGATCAAGCGGTGAAGATACGCGCGTCACGATGGCGGCGGCGGCAATCGAAAGGATGAGTGCCGGCACCTGCGCCACCAGTGCATCGCCAATGGCCAGCACAATATAGGTTTGAGCTGCCTCGCCAATGCTCAGTCCGTGGCTGGCGACGCCGAGGATCAGGCCACCAAAGATGTTAACAAACAGGATCAGTACGCCCGCGACGGCATCGCCTTTCACAAATTTGGAAGCACCGTCCATCGATCCGTAAAAATCGGCTTCTGTCGCAACATCCTGACGCCGCGCTTTGGCTTCGTCGGGGGTCACGAGTCCGGCGTTCAAATCGGCATCAATCGCCATTTGCTTGCCCGGCAAGGCATCAAGCGTGAAGCGCGCCGACACTTCGGACACGCGGCCCGCGCCCTTGGTAATTACGACCAGATTGATGATCATGAGGACAGCAAAAACGAACAGGCCAACCACATAGTCGCCGCCGATTAGGAAACTGCCGAAGGCTTCGATCACATGCCCCGCCGCCGCAGCTCCGGTATGCCCGTCAACGAGGACGACGCGGGTGGACGCCACATTGAGCGCGAGCCGGAAAAGGGTGGCGAGCAGAAGAACGGTGGGGAATGCAGAAAAATCAAGTGGTTTGGCGGCGTTGAGCGCGACCATCAGCACCGCAAGGCTGATCATTATGTTGGCGATAAAGCCAATGTCGAGTACCGTGGATGGCACCGGCACAATCATCAGCATGATGACCAGCAGGATGGCCATCGGCATCAGGCTGCCTTTTGCTACGCCGGCCCAGACGCGGAGATTGATCGCGTTCATGATGCGCCATTCATCGCAGCGAGCCGCCGATAGGCATCGCGGGCAAAATCAAGCGACAGGCGCTGCGGCATTGGTTCGATGCTACGCAATTTGGGGGTATCGGTCTCGCCGCCTGGCAATCCAAGCCCGGGGCTCCGTCGCGGTGAAAATGGAGCCAACGCATATTGTGCGGCTGATTGAATGCGCGGCGGTGCAGTGGCTGCGCCGCCTAGCTTTTCCGCGAAATTCCCGCGTATTTCGGCAAAGCTACGCGCAGTTCCATCGGGACGGTAGAAGACGCTGCGATTGGCTTGCGCCGCCGCTGGTAGCAGTGATGCTGCTGCGCCTTCGGGATTTGCGTCATGCCCGTCAAGGAAGCGCGCTGCGCCCGCTTCTCCGAGAAAATGTGCAAGATAAAGATCGACTGCTTCGGGGGGTCTGCCGAGCTTTTCCGAGAGAAACCCATGATGATCCGATGCCAGTTCGGCGGCCATCGCGGCGGCGGCTTCGGGCTGGGCGCGTAGTTCAAGAATGCGCGCGCGCAGTCCGGGGTCGGCTACGCTATACTGGCCATCACTGCCGCGTGTAATCGCGTCGGCGGCCCAGCCCAGATTGTGATCGACCCCGTGCTGCTTGAGTGCGGAAAGCCATGTTTGTTTGGTGAACTGAAAAAGGCCGGTTGCGCTTGAGGTTCGTGCCCGCGCTTGCGGGTTGAGGCCGCTTTCAATCTTTGCTTCACGCACCAGAAAATCGAAATCAACCCCTGTTTTTGAGGCGGCATTCGCGATCGCGCTGTGAACCCTCTGGGGGGCTGACTGTAAATAGTTGATCGCGTCTGAAAGCGGCATATACAAATTCCCGTTGGTTCGGGATAGGCACAGCAATCATCATGCCAATTTAGTGAAAGGCCGTTTTTTTGGCGAGATTACCAACATTCTCGTAGGTCTGGTTGGTGGGGATGCCCCGCAATTCGGCGATCCTGTCAATCCGCTGACGCGTCCAATCCGAGAGATAGTTGACGCGCATCTTCGCCGCTTCGGCTTGCTTGAGTGCATAGCCGACTTGTTCTCGGGCATCGCCTTCGTCGTGCCAGCCGCCGCGTGCTTTCATTTCGGACAACGTGTTATTCAGGACGCGTGTTGTTTTTTCGATTTCATCGGCATTGCGGGCGTCGAGCGCGATAATCAGCGCGGCCTGTGCATCGACCAGTCGATTTATCAGTGACGCGCTCATTTAGATGTCCCATTGCCAAAGCTTGCAATCGCATCGGCAGTCTGTTCGGGCGATACCCTGTAGGTGCCAAGCGCAATCGCCTGGCGGACTTGCGCAATTTTTGCGAAATCTACCGGTGGCCCCTGGTTGGCCAGTTCGCTTGCCAGCGTTAACAACTTCGGCAACGATTTGATGCTATCTACCTTGACGTTATAGGGGCTCGTCACGGTTGGCGCACCCTTATCGGTCACAGGCGGAAGCTGACGCAATGTTGTCGAGGCGACTCCAGTCGAAACCGAATCGACCATTGGATTATCCCTTCTTCATTGACGTGTCGGAAAGTCGACAGATCTTCTGCCAGCTATAACGACACAATGAAAAAGAGTTTTAGCGGCTAATTTGCACGCTTCCCGCCGCTGTGACCTTTCCGATGTAAACAGAAGCCTCCGTCAGGCTTTTGACGCGGATTGATTTGCCAATGCTGCCATCCTCCATCGCCACGGTCTGCCGTGACACTTCGAAGCCTGCGCCGCCGCTGACCAGTTCGATAGGATCGCCGCGACGGATGATGATTTCAGGTGCGTTAGACGTGGTGGACGCTAGTATCAAAGGCACACGAATACGCCAGCCAAGGCTTTTGCAACGAACCGCCACCGCACCGAGCGCGGGTGGATCAATGGCGGCTCCTTCGGGGCAATGCGCGAGTTTGAGCCGTTGGTCGATCGGACGTGCGCCCTCAACGGTTGCGGCGACCAGCGCGTCAAGTGCGCTCACATCCTCGAACTGCTGGGCAAAAAGTGCCGTGCTGCCAAAGGCTGACAAAAGAATGATACGCTTCATATCGGGATCGCTTTCAAAATAGGGTCTGGAATATTCCAAGCAACCATCGTGCCAGACTGGCATGGGCAGCGGCGGTGCGCATGGTTGGCACCTATGCGCGCAGTGATGGCCCCTGTCCGTTGGCCAGTGCCCGGCGATTTCGCGTCAAAAGATTGGCATCGCCACTTTCACGGTATAACAGAATCAAATAAAATTCTTATAAATCAAATACTTGACTAACTTGGCATGGGTATTGCTTGGCTGATCACATACGACGAAACCTGCGTCGTAAAGGATTGGCCATGTCACTAGTTGATGGAATATTCGGCATTCACGCAACCGCACTTTCGCTGCGCCAGCAGCGCATGGGCGTGATCGCCTCCAATATCGCCAACGCCGCCACGCCCAATTATAAGGCGCGTGATCTTGATTTTGGCTCGGCGCTCACGCTTGCCACGGCAGGCCAGTCGCCAGAGGCTGCGCTGCGTTTTCGCGTTCCCCTCCAGCCGTCGCTTGATGGCAACACTGTCGAACTT
Organism: Pseudomonadota bacterium; assembly: GCA_038042405.1. Taxonomy (GTDB): domain Bacteria; phylum Pseudomonadota; class Alphaproteobacteria; order Sphingomonadales; family Sphingomonadaceae; genus Aquisediminimonas. Next base: position 8,610 of record JBBTEI010000087.1, on the reverse strand, counting down.
GTCACCGAACAAACCGCCTTTGCCGAAAACGCACTTGCCTACCGTTCAAGTCTTGCCTTCCTGCAAGGCCGGATCGGTACGCTCAGCCGCGCGCTGAAGGGTGAATGACGATGGGCGCGAACCTTTCACTCTTTGATATCAGTGGCCGGGCAATGGCGGCACAGCTTGTGCGCCTGAACACCACGGCATCCAACATGGCCAACGCCGGAACCGTCGCTGGTAGCGAAGCAAGTGCCTTCCGATCAATGAAGCCCGTTTTTCGCACCATCATGGGCGAAAACGGCACTGCCACCGTCACAGTTGACCGGATCGCAACATCGCAGACCGCACCCACCAAACGCCACGACCCCGCTCACCCGCTTGCCGATGCCAACGGCGATATCTGGGAGGCTGCAGTCGATGGTGCCGCCGAATTGGTCGAGATGATCGAAACATCGCGCCAATATCAAAACAACGTCCAGGTTTTGCAAACCGCAAAAGGCCTGATCACCGAAACATTGAGGTTAGGACAATGAACATTACATCGATTATTCCGCCGTCAACTACGACAGCGGGCGTGACGACCAGTGCCGCGCGCTCGAATCAGGCGCTTGATCAGGCCGCGTTTCTGCGGCTCATGACGGCGCAGTTGAGTTTTCAGGATCCGACCAAGCCGCTCGACAATCAGGCAATGGTTGCCCAGCTTGCCCAGTTTTCAAGCGTCGCCGGAATTTCGGAAACCAACACGTCGCTGCGCAGCATTGCTGATCAATTGAAGGCACAAACCGCGCTACTCAACGACATCCGTTCGGCAACGCTGCCACCCGCCACAACACCACTCATCTGAAGGGAAATCTGAATGTCTTTCTTTACATCACTTTCGGGGCTTAAAGGTGCGCAAACCGACCTTTCGGTTATCTCGAACAACCTTGCCAATGTTGGTTCGACGGGCTTCAAAAAGAGCCGTGCGCAATTTGGCGATCTGTTTGCCAGTTCCCCCACCCAGACGACGAAGCTGGTGGCGGGGCAGGGAACGCGCCTGAACGCCGTGGTTCAACAATTTACCCAAGGGACATTGGAAGCGACTGAAAAAACGCTTGATCTTGCGGTCGCGGGCGAAGGCTTTTTCGTTGTGCGTGGCAACCCGCCCCGATCCGAAGTGAGCTACACACGCAACGGCGCATTCCAGGTCGATGTAAATCGCAATGTCGTCGATACGGTTGGTTCCACGTTGCAGCTCTTGCCAGTTGACGCCAATGGCAATGTTACTTCGACATCAATCAATGATGCGACCGATCTGGTGTTGCCATCAAGCTCACCCGCTGATCCCAACGTGGCGCTCGCCAATGTTTCCATCGGGATTGACGGCCTCGTCACCGCGACATTTGCGGATGGCTCGGATCAGGTTCTCGGCCGCGTGGCGCTTGCCACCTTTACCGCCCAGGAAGGCCTTCGCCCGATTGGTGACAGCCATTGGCAAACCACCGGCGATAGTGGCCAGCCTGCGATCAACGCGGCAACCAACGGCCCGCTCGGCACGATCCGCTCTGGTGCACTCGAACGGGCCAATGTTGATATTACTGAAGAACTGGTCGGCCTGATTTCGGCGCAGCGCAATTATCAAGCAAATGCGAAGGCGATCGAAACCTCTGAAACGCTGACCCAGACTATTATCAACGTCAACTAGGGCTAAGCGATGGATCGCCTCATCTATACCAGCCTTACGGCACTGCGCGGAAGCATGGCACGGCAGACCGCTGTTGCCAACAATCTTGCCAACGCGCAGACGCCGGGGTTTCGCGCCGATCTGGCCGAGGCGCAGTCACTTTGGCTGCGGGGCGATGGCCTCAACGCGCGTGCTATGGCATCAGAAGAAGTCCTCGCGGCGGATATGAAGGGCGGCCCCATTGCTGCCACCGGGCGCGATCTTGATGTCGCGATTGCGGGTGATGGCCTGTTTGCGGTTCAGGCGGGTGATGGTGAGGAAGCCTATACCCGGCGCGGTGATTTCCAGCTTAGTGAAAGCGGCTTGCTAATAACGGGCGATGGCCATCCGGTTTTGGGTGCCCAAGGCCCGATTACGCTGCCTCCCGCTGATAGTATCTCGGTTGATGGTGAAGGCCGCATCAGCATTGTTCCGCGCGGCGGCGATCCAAACCAGCCACAGGAGGTTGACCGGCTCCGCGTCGTCAGCGCGACAGGATCGGATATTGCGAAAGGTTTGGATGGGCTGTTCCGCGTGAAAGCGGGCGGCACATTACCCGATGATCCCGATGGCCGCGTCATCACACGCTCGCTGGAAGGATCAAATGTCAGCGCAACCGAGGCGCTGGTCGAAATGATTGATGCCGGGCGCTCATGGGACGCCCAACTCAAGCTTATCAGCGACGCGCGCGAAATGGACGCATCCACCGCAGATCTTATGCGGCTTGACCAGTAGGAGATAGAGATATGACCAACGCCGCCCTCCACGTCGCCCGCACCGGGCTCGACGCGCAAAATAGCCGGTTACAGGTGATCGCCAACAATCTGGCGAACGTCAACACAACAGGGTTCAAGCGTGATCGTGCGAGTTTTGAAACGCTATCCTATCAAGCGATTGTTACGCCGGGTGCGCCGTCCTCTTCGCAAAACCGGTTTGCAATCGGGCTAAACCTCGGCACCGGGGTCAAGATGAATGGCATCGCGCGGATTGATACGCAGGGGTCTTTCACAACGACCAGCAATGCGCTTGATCTTGCGATTGAGGGCGCGGGCTATTTCCAGGTACAGACGCCTGATGGTCGCACGGCTTATACCCGCGCGGGCGATTTTAGCCTTTCTGCCGAAGGCACGATTGTTAATGCCAACGGCCTGCCGCTTCAGCCGCAAATTCAGGTGCCCGAAGGGACAACATCGATAGCTGTAGGCGCTGATGGCACCGTTTCGGCCCAGCTTGCCGGGCAATCCGAACCAACCGAGCTTGGCCGCGTGGAAACTGCCCGATTCGTCAATTCGGCCGGGCTTCAGTCAATCGGAAATAACCTTCTGATCGAAACGGCTGCATCCGGTGCGCCGCAGGTTGGGGCCGCTGGTGAGGAAGGGCGCGGCAATATCCGTTCGGGCGCGCTTGAAGCTTCAAACGTCAATGTCGTTGAAGAGCTTGTCGACATGATCGAGACCCAACGGGCCTATGAGGTCAATTCCAAAATGATTCAGACCACTGATGAAATGCTGCAAAATGCCACGCAGCAGCTTTAAAAAGTTTCCCTGCCCTGAACAGGGAATAAAGGAAGGGCGGGCGTTCTTCGCGCCTCGTCGGCGTTCGCCCTTCCGACTGCTTTCAACAGCGGCACTATTGCTGTTTGCAACAGAGGCAGTGGCCAAAAAGTCGCCAGAAGCTTATCAAGCCGCTGTTGCCGCCGCACCAGCGCCACCGCCTGCCAATGGCGCGATTTTTCAGGTTGGCGGCTATACGCCACTAACCTCGGGGATGCGCGCTAGTCAGGTGGGCGACGTCCTCACAATCATGCTGGTTGAACGGACGAGCGCCACAAAAAGCACTTCGGCCAATACGGATCGCAGCGGCGATGTCAGCCTTGTTCCGCCCGCAAGCGGCCCGCTCAGCCTGCTCAAACCCAAGTTCCTAAACTCTTCAGGCGCGCAGTCGTTTAAGGGGCAGGGCGATGCCGCCCAATCCAATGCATTGACTGGAGAAGTGAGTGTGACTGTGGCTGCCGTTTATCCCAATGGCACGATGCTGGTACGCGGCGAAAAGCTGCTGACGCTCAATCGCGGCGACGAACGGTTGCAAATGTCGGGGATTGTCCGCGCGGCGGATATCTCGCCTGATAACAAGATCATCTCGACCCGCGTTGCCGATGCGAAAATACGCTATGTCGGCAAGGGTGAGGTTGCGCGCGCCAGTCGCCAAGGCTGGTTGCAGCGCTTTTTCTCCAGAGTAAGCCCGTTTTGATGCGCTGTCTCTTGGCTTTGCCGGCGCTTTTCATCGCAGTTCCCGCTCATGCCGAGCGGATCAAGGATATGGGGGAATTTGCCGGGCTTCGCGCTAACCAGTTGACGGGTTACGGTATTGTCGTCGGCCTTGCGGGCACCGGCGATGATAGTTTTGACTATGCGACACAAGGCCTGAAAGGCGCAATCTCGCGCTTTGGCCTCACGCTGCCACCGGGGATCAACCCTGCGCTCAAAAATGCTGCGGCAGTCATTGTTACGGCTGAACTGCCACCCTTTGCCAAGCCCGGTCAACGGCTTGATATCACCGTATCGGCCATCGGCAAATCAAAGTCGTTGCGCGGCGGCACGTTGTTGCTTGCGCCGCTTTACGGGGCGGATAACCAGATTTACGCGATGGCGCAGGGCAATCTCGTCGTCGGTGGTCTCGGCGTTGATGCAGCCGACGGATCGAAAGTTTCAATCAACATCCCCTCGGCGGGCCGCATTGACGGCGGTGCCAGCGTTGAGCGTGAGGTCGATACCGGTTTTGCGAGCAGCACGGGGCTGACCTTTAACTTGGCGACCCAGGATCTTACCAATGCCCGCCTTGTGGCTGACGCGATCAACCGCGCGACGGCACCGGGTACGGCCTATGCAAGCGATGGATCGTCGATCAAGATCACCGCACCAGCGGGTGGCGAAGCCCGCGTCGGGCTGATGAGCCTTATCGAAAATCTCGAAATCAAATCAACCGAGCCGCCTGCGCGCGTTGTTGTCAATGCGCGGACTGGAACCGTGGTGATCAATGGCGCAGTGCGGATTGGCCCTGCTGCGGTTAGCCACGGCAAACTGACGGTCAAGGTCAATGAAAATCCAACCGTGGTTCAACCGGCCCCGTTCAGTCGCGGGGAAACGGCGGTCGAGCCATCAAGCGACATCGAGATCAAGGAAGAACGCAACCCGGCGTTCCTCGTCAGCGGTGCCTCGCTGGCCGACATCGTTAAAGCGATTAACCGCATCGGCGCATCGCCGGGCGATCTTGTCGCAATCCTTGAGGCGCTCAAGCAAGCGGGTGCCTTGAGGGCGGAGCTTGTTATCATATGATCGCGCCGATTGCCTCCACAGCGTCCACCGCATCCACCACGCCCGACCCTGCGCTCAAAAAAGCCGCACAGGGTTTTGAGGCGGTGTTCCTGCGGCAGATCATTGGCGCGATGCGCAAGGGCAAACTGGCTGATGATATCTTCGGATCAAGCGCGACGGACAGTTTTCGCGAAATGGCCGATGCGCGAACTGCGGACGAAATGTCGAAACTCGGGCATTTCGGGATAGCTGCCTTGGTTGAACGTCAACTCACGAAAACAGCAGCGGGGGGCAAATGACCGATCTCCTTTCAATCGGCGCATCTGGCATTAAAGCTTATTCCCGCGCCCTAGCCACCGTCAGCGACAATATCGCCAACTCTCAAACCCCCGGCTATTCGCGGCGGACGGTACGGCTGGAAGAAGCGCCGACGCCTGGCGACCTCGCACTGTTCCGCAGCACAGCACGCCCCGGCGGGGTGCGCGAAGTGGGTGTTGACCGTGCGACCGACCAGATGCTCGTAGAAGACTCTCGGGTGGCAAATAGCGATGCTGGGCGATCATCGTCTCGTTTGCGCTTTGTTGAGGCCGGAGAGCGCGCACTTGACGATAGCGACACTGGTGTCGGCGTGGCGATCACGGGCATCTTTAATAAGGCTGATCTTTTGAGCGCTGACCCCGGTAGCAAAGTGCTGCGTAGCGGTTTTCTCAATGCGGTCGATGAAGCTGCTTCGGCATTTCGCCGTACAGCAGTCAGCCTTGAATCTGCAGCAAGCGGGGTTGCAAGCGAGGCGCAGGGCACTGTCGACAAACTCAATACCAGCCTGACAGCGCTTGAGCGTGTCAACGATGGATTGCGCCGTTCGCGTGATGGATCGACAAACCAAGCCACGTTGCTCGACGAGCGTGACAGGCTGATTGATGAAATTTCGGGTTCTATCGCAGTGAGTTCAAGCTACGGCGAACGTGGGATTGTCTCGCTACGAGCGGGCGGGCCTACGGGCGATTTTCTGGTGGATAGCGGCTCAGTATCAACAGTTTCACTGGCAGTGGCGGGCGATGGTCAGCTTAGCTTTGGCCTCAGTCCCAGTGCCAGTGGCACCCTGATCCCTGTGTCGGGAAGTCTGGCAGGGCTTGCCGAAGCGGCAAACCAAATTTCAACGCGACGTACTCAACTTGATACGCTTGCCAACCAGTTTGCGGCCGATCTTAATGCGGCCCATCAATCAGGCCGCGATTCACAAGGAAATCCGGGCACGGCGCTACTTGATCCCGGTAGCGGTGCTGCGACACTTACGGCGCTTGCGCTCGATTCCGGAGATGTGGCGGCTGCTGATGCGGGCAGCGCAAACGGCAATATTCTGTCATTTGCCAATCTGCGCGGCCCCAACGGGCCAGAGGCGGGTTTTGCAGCGCTTGCCGCACAGCAAAGCCAGGCCTCGGCCTCGGCGCGTGCGCTTGATGCTGCGGCAACAACGCGGCGCGAAGGTGCCTTCGAAGCGCGTGATGATTTAAGTGCGGTCGATCTCGATCATGAAGCGGGCGAATTGCTGCGTTTCCAGCAGGCCTATGAGGGTGCGGCACGCACGATTCAGGTTGCGCGTGAAACGCTCCAGACCATCCTCAACATATTCTAAAAAGGGCGGTGAGATGATCAATGGCACCGGCAACCGTTTAACCGCAGAAATCCGCCGTCAGTCAAAATTGGCGCAAGACATCGCGCGCACGGAAATTCAGGTTTCAACCGGCAAGCGGCTGCTATCGGCGTCCGACGATCCCGTGGGTGCGGCGCGCATTTCGTCGCTGCGACGTTCGCAGTCGGATGACAGCATTTGGGCGTCGAATTTGTCGCTTGGTGGTTCGCTTGCGTCGCAAGCCGATTCCGTACTTGCGACAGTTTCCGAACGCTTGTCGCGCGCGCAGGAGTTGATGGTGGCGGGAGCCAGCCAGAGTGTCTCGCCGGCGGATCGCAATGCGATCGGGCTTGAACTGCGCGGCATTGCTGATGAAATTAACAGCCTTTCGTCAACGCGTTCCTCGCTTGACGAGCCGCTATTTGCCACGGGCAACCCCGTCGAGATTCGTTTTGGCGAAAGCTCGACCTTTGCGCCGGTTCCTCGACGATCCGATGTTTTCGAAGTCGGCGGCACCGCGATCAGCGTGCTTGTCCTTTCGGCGGCTACTGCGGTTGAGGGGGGCAATGCAGCCAATATATCGCAATCGTTGACAGACATCACCGGAAGCGTCGGTGCCGTCGCTAATTCTGCAGCAGATGTCGGCGTCCGTGCATCACGGATCGCACGTCTGAGCGAGAGCCTGGCTACACGCGCGATTGAATTTGCCAGCGAACGGTCTGCCTTGGAAGATACTGATCTGAGCGAAGCGTTGGCGCGATTGAGCGGACAGCGGCTCACACTTCAGGCGGCGCAGGCTGCCTTCGCACGGATCAACAGCCAAACCTTGTTCGACATACTGCAATAGCGCCGAATCAACCCTCTGGCTGTTTGTGCTGTTTGCAGAGCCTGAACGAATTTACGCTCGGCCTGCGCCAGGCATGGTGACTAGCTTTATGGGTAGGCCATCATCACCGGTCAGTTCGTATCGGCTCAGGTCAACGCTGGATCACAAAGCTAACGCTGCGGAAATCCCGTTTGCACGTTCAAGAGCTAAAGTTTCACCGCCGACCGCCGTTCATAACAAGTAATCATGAAACTCCCAAATCCAGAAAAGAAAGCTAAATGCTAAGCTGGTTCAAAACTCAGGCACCAATTAGAACGAAGTTCAAAGCCTTGTTGGTGGTACATAGCTTGTGGGCAATCGGGTTTGTGATCGCCTTCGTCGCGGCGGGCAATGGGCATCATTTTTTTGCCAATTGCCTGACAGGGCTAAGTTTTGTCGCAACGGTTGTTACTGTACTGGTGAGCGGAAAGCTCATCTGCGATCCCTATGTAACAACCGTTGTTCGCATGGAGGGTTTGGCTGCGGGCGATCTGGACCAGCCGATTCAACACACCGAATATGGTGACTGTGTTGGCCGCATGACCAAAGCAATGGCGGTTTTTCGAGGCAATGCTGAAGCAGTAAAAGCGGCTGGCAAGGCGCAAGAGATGGTTGTTGGTGCGCTCGGTCAAGGCATGTCGCAACTTTCCGAAGGCAATCTGACGTATCGGCTTAGCGAGACGTTTCCGGAAGACTATACGCGTTTGAAGGCCGACTTTAATAGCACAATGGATACACTGGCTGATGCTATTGGTGGCGTCACACTCAGTGTTGCGAGCATTACAACCGGTGCCGCCGAAATTCGCATGGCATCGAATGATCTTGCTAACCGTACCGAACAGCAAGCCGCGTCGCTGGAGGAAAGCGCCGCTGCTTCCGATCAGGTTACCGGAATGGTGCAAGGTTCGGCGCGTAACGCGGCCGAAGCGCGCAGTTCGATCAGCAATGCTCACCGCGAAGCCACCGAAGGAGGTGCTGTTGTCCAAAAAGCGGTTGATGCCATGGGTGCGATTGAGAAATCATCGAGCGAAATCTCCCAGATCATCACCGTAATTGATGGGATCGCGTTCCAAACCAATCTGTTGGCCCTGAACGCGGCGGTCGAAGCGGCGCG
>JBBTEI010000086.1:0-42776 GCA_038042405.1 Pseudomonadota bacterium | reverse complement strand
AGCCTGATTGAAACGCGGTCATCAACCGCTTTATCACACCGCCGCCAAAAACCGGGATAGCTGGTGCAGGCGCTGGCAGGATCGCACGCAAATCAATCGGGTCAGACGCCGCATAATGAATAAGTCCTGCTAGGGTAGCGAAACCTGATCCACTATGGGCTTCGGGCAAACCGACAAGCCCCCTAGGCCGGCCAATCCGCACCGCCCTGCCGAGCGCACCCTGCATATAATCAGCAATACCTTTAAGTTCGGCCCCGCCGCCGGTTAACACAACTTGACGACCAATCGGCCCGGCGAATCCGAGCGCTTTCAACGCCTTTGAAATTTCACCCGTCAGATGCTCCAGCCGCTGCCGCACGACCGCAATCAACTGCGCGCGCGTGATCCGTGTTGCTTCGGTTGCGTCATCCTCGGCGGAAAGCGGCGCGACTTCGATCATATCGTGATTATCGCGCGGCGACGCCGTGGCCGACCCATAGAAGCACTTCATCCGCTCGGCCTGATGTCGCCGTGTCCCGAACGCGCTGGCAATATCATCGGTTATGTCGGCCGCACCGAACGGAATTGAAGTCAAACCTACCAACATCCCGCCAGCAAACAGCGAAACATTGGTCACGCCCGCGCCAAGCTCAACAAGTGCCACGCCGAGTTCACGCTCCTCATCCGAAAGGCACGCCATCCCGGTTGCGACGGGCGAGGCGATGATTGATTTAACCTCAAGATGTGCGCTCCGCACGCACAGATCAAGGTTGCGCACCGGCGAACCATCGGCCGCGACTACATGGATATCAACGCCGAGCATATCCGCATGAAGTCCGAGCGGCTTCTTGACCCCCGTCAGCCCGTCAAGCGTGTAGAGCGTCGGCTGAGCATGAAGGATCATCCGTCCGTCAGGGTCCAGCGTGCTACGCCCTGCAGCGAGCAGTTCATCAATATCTTCCTGCTCGATCCGGTTGCCGCCAAGTTCAACCTCAACGCTGGCAATATCGCTGACCAGACTGCCGCCCGAAAAGCTCACCCATACATCCTCAATATTGGTACCCGCGATCCGCTCCGCTTGTTCGACCGCTTCACGGATTGCCGCCTCGGTTGTCGCCATATCAGCCACATAGCCGCGCTTGACGCCGCGACTTTCGCGCTGGCCAGTACCAAGTACTTGAATATCGCCCCCCGGAGTCCGCTCGGCGATCAGCGCCGATACTTTCCAGCTTCCAATATCGAGTGCGGTAATCAGTCGCTCATTCTTAGGCTGGGCCATTGGCTTCATTCCCCTGTTCGGCTGCGGGTCTGTCTACGGCATTTGGTGATGCGGTTGGCATAGGCATGTCGATCGTCTGTTGCTCTCGCTTAATTCGCGCGACGAACTTCGTCGGATCGCGCATGTCAAAGCGCAGGAAGCCGCGCCCAAGCAAGCGGCGAACGCCGTCAATCCGCGCAAAACGGAGAAGCGCCTTAGCGGCGACAGCATCGCCTTCAGGAAGCGCAAGCACCTCACCTGACTGAAACTGCAAATCCCAGCGCCGATTACCAATCCAGCTTGCAGACGCGAGCATGGGCTTGAGCGCTGGAGCCTGATCCATCAACTTGCCAAGCCGTACCGCCTCAAGATTAGCATCCTTGCCAATCAGCAATGGCAATTCAGGCGCGGGCTGATCAGGCACTACAGGTTCCAGAATTACCCCTTCCTTATCAATCAACGAAAGCTTCTGATTATGCTGCCAAATTGCGGCGGGCTTGCGTTCAACAATATCAACCACCAACGTGTCGGGAAGGCGGCGCGAAACGCGCGCGTCCTGTATCCAGCCATAGTCAAGCAGCTGATCACGCACTTTTTCAAGGTCAACCAGCGGCATCGCCATGCTGTGTTGATCAAGCGCGATCGCATAAACCGTCAGCCGTTCCATCCGGTCAATCCCGGTCACTTCAACGCGCTTGACTTCAAAGCCTGCGCGGCCGACCGCCTTCGCCGTCTCAGTGCCAATATATTGCGGCACCCCTGCAAGCGTTGCTCCTGCAATCGCAACGCTGCCAAAGACAAGGATCATCGCCCCTGTTACAAAACGATCAACCACACGCTGATCGAACGGCATCACGCGCAGGATTTTTTCCCAAGTCGAAACTTGCTTTACTGCAGGTTTACGCGCCTTGCCCTTGATTGCCGCGCGTTTACGCGGGGAAGCGCCGCGCTTGATTGTCGAACCGCTCATTGCAACGCCTCCTTCACCAGTTGATCGACCAAATCTTCGTATGAAATACCGACATAGTTTGCCTGTTCGGGCACGAGACTGAGCGGTGTCATACCCGGCTGGGTATTGACCTCAAGCAGATAAATCCCCGCAAGGCCTTGGCTATCATCCCAGCGAAAATCGGAGCGTGATGCGCCTCTGCAACCAAGCAGTCGGTGCGCCTTCAAAGCATAGGCAAGCATCGCCTGATAAACTTCGGGTTCCATCACCGCCGGGCAAATGTGCATCGTTTTGCCTTCGGTGTACTTAGCCTCATAATCATAAAAGCCAGTGCTCGTCTGAAGCTCGGTCACAGCAAGCGCACGGTCACCAAGCACTGCGACGGTCAATTCTTTGCCGCGAATGAAAGGTTCGGCGAGCAGTTCATCAAATTCCTGCCATGGCCCCGGCACATCGTGGCCAATCGGATTGCCGTAATTGCCCTCATCGGTAACGATTGCTACGCCAACCGAGGAACCTTCATTGACCGGCTTCAGCACATACGGGCGCGGCAGCGGATCACGCTCAAACAGCCTTTTGCTTTCAACAATGTGCCCTCCAGGCATTGGAATGCCGAACGGGATAAGCGTTGATTTGGTAAGCTGCTTGTCGATCGCGATCACCGAGGTCGCGAGGCCCGAATGGGTATATTTCAGCCCCATCAAATCCATCATGCCCTGAACCGAGCCATCCTCGCCCGGTGTGCCGTGAAGCGCGTTGAACACAACATCGGGCTTAGCCTCGGCAAGCTTTCCCGCAACATCGCGCGCCATATCAATACGCGTCACGCGGTAGCCTTTACGCGCGAGCGCATCCGCAACGCCGTGGCCGCTCATCAGCGACACCTCACGCTCGGCAGACCAGCCCCCCATCAGGACAGCGACATGGATTGGGTGATCAGTCATGCAACACTCCTACACGCTGAATTTCCCACTCCAGCATAATCCCTGACTGCGCAAAAACACGCTTGCGCACTTCCTCGCCCAGCGCCTCGATATCAGCGCTGGTTGCGCTGCCTAGGTTGAGGAGGAAATTGCAATGCTTCTCCGAAACTTGCGCCCCGCCAATCGTCAGCCCACGACAGCCCGCCGCATCAACCAACTCCCAAGCCTTGTGGCCTTCCGGGTTTTTGAAGGTCGATCCGCCTGTTTTTGAGCGCAGCGGCTGCGAAACTTCGCGTTCAGCCGCAATACGATCCATCTCGGCACCAATGACGGCAGGATCGCCCGGCGTGCCAGCAAAGGTCGCGGCAACAACAATCGCTTCACGCGGCAGCATCGAGTGCCGGTAGGAGTAACCCATGTCACGCGGTAGCAATGTCCGCGCTTCGCCCGAGCGAAGAATGATATCAGCGCTCACGAAAACATCACTTACCTCGCGGCCATAAGCGCCGCCGTTCATCTTCACAAAACCGCCGACTGTGCCGGGGATACCGCGCAAAAATTCAAGACCCGCAACGCCCCCATCACGCGCAGCACTGGAGACCCAAATTCCCGAAGCGCCGCCACCGCAAGTCAGCGTCATTCGCTCAACCGAGACCTTACCGAAGGCTTTGCCAAGCCGGACGGCAACCCCCGCCATACCGCCATCACGCACGATCAGATTTGATCCAAGCCCCAGCGGCCAGACCGGAATCGCGGGATCAAGATCTTGCAGAAATGACTGAAGATCTTGAATGTCCTTCGGCTCGAACAGCCACTGCGCCGCACCGCCCGATTTGAACCAGACAAGTGGAGCCAGTGGAGCACTAGGCGTAAGTTTACCGCGCACCTTTGGCATCTCGAGAAATGCGGTCATCCCCGCACCCCCGATATCGCATCAGCAAGGCCAGCCGCCCATTTCGTGATATCGCCCGCGCCAAGACACACGACCATATCGCCAGGCTGGGCTATATCGGCAAGCGTAGTTGCCAAATCAGTCGCGCCGCCAATTTCGCTGACGGCACGGTGCCCACGCCGTTTGATTTTGCCAACGAGCGCTTCGGCACTGACATCTGCTATCGGTGCTTCGCCCGCCGCATACACCGGCGCGATATAAACGATATCCGCATCATTGAACGCCAGCGCAAATTCGTCCATCAGCGCGCCAAGCCGCGAATAACGGTGCGGTTGGCAGACTGCGATCACGCGGCCCTTCACGCCCTCACGTGCGGCGGCGAGCACCGCGCGGATTTCGACCGGATGATGACCGTAATCGTCGATGATCGTCACCCCGTCCACTTCACCAACTTTGGTGAAGCGCCGCTTGACCCCGCCAAAAGCAGCGAAGCCTTTGGCGATGCGCGCATCATCCACATTCATTTCAAGCGCCACTGCAATTGCGGCAAGCGCATTCTGGACATTGTGCCGCCCCGGCATAGGCAGGCCGACACCTTCAATCACCCGCGTTGATCCGTCGCGGGCGCGCACTGATACGTCAAAACGATTGCCACCCGGAACCGGCGTTACATTATCGCCGCGCACATCAGCCTGGGTGCTAAATCCGTAAGTGACAACTTTGCGATCCCGAATGCGCGGCAGAATTGCTTGCACCTCTGGGTGATCGAGACAGAGGATCGCTGCGCCGTAGAACGGCACATTCTCGATAAACTCGACATAGGCATCCTTGGCCGCGTCAAAACTACCATAATGATCGAGATGCTCGGGATCGATGTTAGTGACGACCGCAATCGTGCCATCGAGTCTTAGGAATGAACCATCGCTCTCATCCGCCTCGACAACCATCCATTCAGACGTACCAAGCCGAGCGTTTGACCCGTAACTGTTAATGATCCCACCGTTAATCACGGTCGCATCAATCCCGCCCGCGTCGAGCATTGCTGCAACGAGTGAAGTTGTCGTCGTCTTGCCATGTGTACCCGCCACCGCGACGGTTGACTTGAGGCGCATAAGCTCCGCAAGCATTTCGGCACGGCGAACCACAGGAATGCGGCGTTCGTACGCGGCTTCAACTTCGGGATTGGTCTTGCGGCTGACAGCAGTTGACGTCACGACGACTGCGGCGTCGCCAAGATTTTCCGCCTCATGGCCGATCATCACGTTGATGCCGCGTTTGCGAAGACCGTCGACAACATAGCCCTCAGCCATGTCAGACCCTTGAACCTTATAGCCAAGGTTGTGCATCACCTCGGCAATACCCGACATGCCGATGCCGCCGATACCGATGAAGTGGATCATTCCGATATCGGTCGCGACGCCCTTCATGCGCCTACTCCAGCAAGTGTACCACCACCCCAATTTTTAGCCTTCAAGCCATCCACCACGGGCGGGCGACCAAGTTCTTCAATAAGGTTTGCCAGATCACGCGTGGCATGCGGACGGCCACAGCTTCGCGCTGCTTTTGCCGCGTTCGTTAGGCCACCGGGTTCAAGCCCAAGCTTCTGCATTTGCTTGGCAAGCTCAACGGGTGTGAACAGGCTCTGCGGAATGGCGCGGGCACCGCCTGCCGAAACCATTTCGCGAACATTCGCACTTTGGTGATCATCGGTCGCTGATGGCAGCGGCACAAGGATTGCCGGACGCCCAGCAGCGGTCAATTCGGCAATTGTCGATGCGCCTGCACGCGCGATCACCAGATGCGCCCATTCGATCTTTTTGGGCATATCGGTCATGTAGGTCGCAAGATCGGCAGGAATACCTAGATTCGCGTAGCGCGCACGCACGCTGTCAATATCTTCAACGCGGCATTGTTGCGTCACCTGCAACCGGCGGGTCAATGCGGGCGGAAGCATCGCCAAACCATCGGGCACAACATCGGAAAGCACCGTCGCCCCTTGACTACCGCCAACGACAAGGATGCTGAATACCGCCTCCTCGTCGATCGGGGGGAAAGGCTGTTCGCGCAATTCAAGGATTTCATCGCGTACCGGATTGCCCACCAACGTAACCTTTTTGAGATTTTTCTCCGCAATCCTCGCAACATCGGGATAGGACGTCGCGATTGCCGTCACCCAGTTGGCGACCATCCGGTTAACCCGGCCAAGCACGGCATTCTGCTCATGCACTGCAGTCGGGATTTTCGCGGCCCGTGCGGCCAGCAGCGTGGGATAAGCCGGATACCCGCCAAAGCCGATCACCGCCGATGGCTGAAATGCTTCAAATAGCTGCAGCGCCATGCTGCGCCCTTTGAGGATCGCGCGCACCCCTCCTAGCCAACTCAACGGGTTTTTGGTGATACGTCCGGCCGGCAGAATATGCGTTTGAACGCCATCAAACAGCCCCGGAATTTTTGCACCGCGCTCATCGGTGATCAGCGCAACATGATGCCCACGCGCAATGAGTTCAGCCGCAAGCGCGTGGGCTGGCATCATGTGTCCACCAGTTCCACCAGCGGCGAGCACGAAATGACGTATTATGCTCATCGCCCGCTCCACTTCACAACATAGGGTGACCTTTTAAGGTAAGGATTGCGCCGCGTGAAGGCCAGCAACAAGCCAAAGCCGATTGAAAGTGCAATCATTGATGATCCACCGTAACTGATGAACGGCAAGGTCATGCCCTTTGAAGGGGCGATGCCAATGTTAACCGCGATGTTGATGAATGCCTGAACGGTGAATTGGCTCACCAGTCCAGCCGAGGCAAGAACGAGGAACGGGTCTTCCTCGTCAAGTAGTTTGACAAACACCCGCACGGTAATCGCAACGAATATAGCCGCAACGAGGATGCAGGCAATCAGCCCAAACTCCTCACCAATCACAGAGAAGATATAATCGGTATGCGCCTCAGGCAGGTGGAATTTGCGCTCACCGCCGCCCGGCCCAGTGCCGAATAATCCACCCGCTGTAATCGTAGCGTGCGCCTGGTCCACCTGATAGGTATCCCCGCTCGAAAAGAGGAAGTTATTGATCCGTGTCGTCGCCACTGGATACAGAAAATACGCCGCAACGATCCCAACCGAACCACCGCCTGCAAGGAACCCCATCACACGCATTGGCATTCCCGCGATCATCAGCATCGCCATCCATACCGTGCCGTAGATAATCGTCTGGCCGAAATCAGGCTGCATCATCAGCAGCACCGCAATGATCGCCGTTAGCCCACCAGTGATCGACATGACCGGCAACGCACGATCCTGCGACTTCAAAGACAATATCCAAGCGACTGCAACAACGAACAGCGGCTTCAAAAATTCAGACGGCTGAAACTGGCCAATGCCAACGCCGATCCAGCGCATCGCCCCGTTTTTCTCAATCCCAATCAGCGGCACAAACGCGAGCATTACACTGAAAAACGCCGCGCCACCTAGCGCGAGCCTACGCGCAACCTGTGTTGGCAGCATCGAGACGCCAATCATCACCGGCAGGCCTAGCGCGACCCAAAACAATTGCTTCCAGAAATAAGCAAGCGGCGACACAATGATATCGCCGCCCGAATAGCGCTGTGCAGCGGCAGGGGCAGCAGCGGCAACCGCGATCAGCCCAATGGAGATCAGGATCGTGACGAGGAGCAGCAATACTCGGTCAATCTCCCAAAACCACAGCCCTAGTGCTGAACGGTCTGCACGGCCTAGCCGGGTGACGGTGCGGCCTTTGCTGCGGGCAACGGCGGCGGTGGTTGTCATGACAATGCCTCCACAGCCGCGCGGAACGCGGCTCCGCGCGCTTCATAATCAGCGAATTGGTCGAATGACGCGCACGCGGGCGAGAGCAAAACCGTCTCACCGGGCTGCGCCGCTGCGGCGGCCTTTTTCACTGCGACATCAAGTGTGACACATTCTGTCACCGACATGCGGGGCTCAAGCAGTTTGGCAAACATCGGCCCAGCCTCTCCGATTGTGTAGGCGGCGCGGACATTGCCGAAATGCAGTGCGCAGGCATCAAGTTCATCCGTCTTGGCCCGTCCACCGAGGATCCAATGGATTGCAGGATAGGCGGCCAGCGCGGGGGCGGTTGATGTCGCGTTGGTTGCCTTGCTATCGTTGACGTAAAGAACGCCATTACGTTCGCGAACGCGCTCCATCCGATGCGGAAGGCCGGGATAGGTGCGCAAGGCTTTATGGATCTTAGTAAAAGTTCGCCCAACTTTACCCAAGACCTCCGTAACGGCGACGGCTGCTACAACATTCTGTGCGTTATGTGGGCCTTGTAACGAAGGCCAAGAGTCTTGAGTGGAAACATTCTGGCCAAGCAGGTAGACATGGTTTCTTAGCTCATCTCTAATGTTATAAAATCCTCTTGCGAAACTAGCCCCCTCTTTGGCCCAAACCTTTGTGGTTACAGGAAAGCTCCGCTCCGAGAAACGAGCGGCAATAGTTTGAGTAACTGTGTCATCCGAAAAAATGATCGCTCGGGAATTCGCTCCCTGCATTTCGAACAGCCGCGCCTTGCTCGCAGCATAGTCCTCAAACCCTTCATAACGATCAAGATGATCGGGCGTGATATTGAGCAGCACCGCGATATCGCAGTCTAGGCTGTGCGTCAGATCAATCTGATAGCTCGACAGCTCAAGCACATAGACTCCGCCTGTGGGCAGCGGGTTCTGCGCGAGAATTGGCAGACCGATATTGCCACCCATTAGGCTCGGGATACCCGCCGTCTGAAGGATGTGGTGGATCAGCGCGGTCGTCGTCGATTTGCCGTTGGTGCCCGTTATCCCGATCACCTTGTGCGGCGGCAGGCTTGCGCGCGCCTGAGCAAAGAGTTCAATATCACCGATCAGCGGCACGTTTGCGCCGCGCGCATGTTCGGCAATCGGATGGCGATTGATTGGCACGCCCGGCGAAACAACAACGCCGTCAAAGCCGGTGAGATCAATTGTAAGAGGGTCGGCAAGCGAGACCCCTGCGCCGAGCTTCGCCCGCGCATCCGCATTGCTGTCCCACGCAACGACCTCTGCCCCGCTCGCAACTAGCGCTTCCACCGTCGCCAATCCGGAACGCGCCAGCCCAAGCACGGCGTAGCGTTTGCCGCGAAAGGTGTGGCTGGTAATCACCGCAGCTTCAACGTCGAAAGGCCCGCAAGCGCGAGGACGAATGCCACGATCCAGAAACGGATCACAACGGTCGATTCGGCCCAGCCAAGCTGTTCAAAATGATGATGGATAGGGGCCATGCGGAACACGCGCCGCCCCGTGCGCTTGAACCAGAACACCTGAATGATCACCGACAGTGCCTCAACGACAAACAGCCCACCGATGATCGCGAGGACAAATTCATGCTTGGCCGTAACCGCCATCGTGCCGAGAACACCGCCAAGCGCGAGGCTGCCGGTATCGCCCATGAACACCGCTGCTGGTGGCGCATTAAACCACAGGAACGCGAGGCCCGCGCCAACAATTGCGCCGCACAGGATCGTCAAATCGCCAGCGCCCGCCACATAGGGAATGCCAAGATAGCCCGCATATTTCACATTGCCGACCAAATACGCGATCAGCATGAACGCAAGGCAGGCGATAATCACCGGCATCGTCGCAAGCCCGTCAAGCCCGTCGGTCAGGTTCACCGCATTGCCAAATGCCACCACCACGGTGGCCGCAAAAATGATGTACAGCCAGCCAAAATCGCCCACTGGGCCCTTGATCAGCGGCAGATAAAGCTCGGTGCCGGCGGTTCGACTGATCAAGTAGACCGCAAACCCCGCGATAAAAAATTCAAACATAAGCCGCACCTTGCCCGATACGCCCTTGTGGCTACGCTTCTTGACCTTGTCATAATCGTCCATAAAGCCAACGAGGCCAAAGCCGCCCATCACGAACAGGCAAGCCCAGACATACTCATTAGTCAAATCCATCCAGAGCAGCATCGCGATCCCGATTGAGGTCAGGATCATCAGCCCGCCCATCGTTGGCGTGCCGACCTTGGCAAGATGCGTCTGCGGGCCATCATCGCGGATCGGCTGCCCCTTGCCTTGGCGAACACGGAGCCAACCGATGAATTTTGGGCCAATCAGCAAGCCGATAATCAGCGCCGTCGCGACTGCGCCACCGGTGCGGAATGAGAGATAGCGTAAGAGATTCAATCCACCAGGGAAACCCAACTGATCGGCAATAAAATAGAGCATTAGGCGTAAACCCCCGTAAACGCGGTAACAATCTGGCCAAGCCCGATCGCATTTGATCCTTTGATGAGAATAGCGTCACCCGGAGCGATAATCTTTTGCAAAGACTGGCGCGCCGCATCGGCGGTGGCCCAATGCGCGAAATCAAGCCTGCCCTCAAGCGCTTTTGCAAGCGGCTCGATCCCGTTTCCGACCAGCAGTGCATAATCAACGCCTGCTGCCAGAACAACCTCGGCAAGACCTGCGTGAAGCGCGTCGCTCTCGCTGCCAAGTTCGCGCATCGCGCCAAGCACCGCGATCCGCCGCTTCGCAGGCGTAGCGCCAAGCACAGCAAGCGTTGCTGCCATCGACGTCGGGTTTGCATTATAGCTTTCATCAATCAGCAGCGCTTCGCCGCCAGCGAGCTTAACCCTATGCCGTGCACCCCGCCCTGCGAGCCCTACCATATCGGCCAACGCCAAACCAGCCGCCGCCAAATCAGCGCCCATCGCCTTAACAGCGGCAAGCACCGCAAGACTGTTTGACACCCAATGTTCGCCCGCCTGTGACAGAGTGAAACTCAAATCAGCACCAGGCAAAACGACGTTGAGCATTGTCCCGTCGCACGTCGAGATTTCATCAACGACACGGACATCGGCCCCTTCACCGCGCCCGAAAGTCAGGATATTGGCCGCGTGTGGCTTGGCATGGGCGATCAGCCGGTCACGATAAGGGCTGTCAAACGGGATCACGGCCGTACCGCCGGGTTCAAGCCCCTGGAATATCTCGCCTTTGGCGTCGGCAATCGACTCTACACTGTCAAAATATTCGATATGCGCCGCTGCAACCGTTGTCACCAACGCAACATGGGGACGAGCAAGCTGCGTAAGCGCGGCAAGCTCGCCTACATGGTTCATCCCCATTTCAAACACAGCAAATGCTGTGTCGGCGGGCATTCTTGCAAGGCTCAGTGGCACGCCGGTATGATTATTGTAACTTTTGACCGATTTATGTGCCGGCCCCCGATTGGCGCGGGCAAGTGCTGCGGCCAACGCCTCCTTGGTGCCAGTTTTGCCAACCGATCCGGTAACGCCCGCAATCTTCGCATCTGTTCGCGCGCGTGCGGCCTTGCCAAGCGCATCGAGCGCTGCCGTTGTATCGGCGACAAGAATATGCGGGTGCGCCACGGGTTGCGAGACAAGCGCACCCGCCGCACCAAGTGCAAACGCATCACCCAGAAATTTATGGCCGTCAGTGCTTTCGCCGGTCAGCGCGATGAAGAGGTCACCCCCGCCGACTTCGCGGCTGTCAAACGCCACGCCAAAGCACTTGAAATTACCCGATGCGGCGCCCTCAGTAGCCGCAGCGATATCCGCCGATGTCCAGAGCGCATTCATGCCGCGCACTCGCGTGCGACGCTAACGTCATCGAATGGTAGCACCAGATCACCGACAATCTGGCCCTGCTCATGGCCCTTGCCGGCGAGCAGAACGACATCGTCAGCCTCCGCCATCGCAATCGCGGTCGCAATCGCATCTCGTCGCCCTGCAATTTCGCGTGCGCCCGGCGCTTCATTCAGGATTGCGCGGCGGATTGCTGCAGGATCTTCAGTGCGCGGATTATCATCGGTGACAATCACCACATCGGCATCGCGCACCGCAACCTTGCCCATTTCGGCGCGCTTGCCGGTATCACGGTCTCCACCTGCACCAAAGACAAGGATCAACCGCCCCTTGGTGTGCGGGCGAAGCGCCTCAGCCGCAGCCTCTAACGCATCGGCCGTGTGCGCATAATCGACATAGACGGCCGCGCCCGCCTTCGTAATCACCGCCCGTTCGAGCCGTCCGCGCACGGGCTGAACCCGTGCCAGATTGGCAAATGTTCTGCCGACATCACCGCCCGTCGCGATCACCAGCCCCGCCGAGATAAGGCAATTTGCCGCCTGATAGGCACCGATCAAGGGCAGTTTGAGTGTGTGCGTCTGGCCAGCAATCTCAAGCGTCAGGGTCTGGCCGAGCGCCGTCGGCACCCGCTCGGTGATGCGGATTTCTTCGCCCATCGTGCCGACGCGGATCATTTTCAAACCCCGTTCGCGCGCCAAATCAATGAAGCGCGGCGCATAACTATCGTCAGCCCAGATGACTGCTGTACCATCATCGGCGATCACTTCGGAGAAGAGCCGGAGCTTGACCGTCATATAATTGGCCATGTCACCATGATAATCGAGATGATCGCGGCTGAGGTTGGTGAACGCCCCCGCCGCAACACGCGGCCCTTCGGCGCGGTATTGGTGAAGCCCGTGGCTCGACGCCTCATAGGCGACATGCGTAACGCCCTCACGCGCAAGGCCGGCCATGTTCGAAAGGAACGTCACGATATCCGGCGTCGTTAACCCCGTCACGACCCGTTCATCTGGCGTCGTCACGCCGAGCGTGCCAATTGAAGCCCCACGTTCGCCCGCCATGTGCCAAAGTTGACGCGTGAGTTCGACAGTCGATGTTTTACCGTTAGTGCCTGTAACGGCGACAACCATAGCCGGAAAGGGTGCGAAATAGCGTGCGGCGATCAGGGCAAAGGCGCGCCTTGGATCATCATCGGCGATATGAACCGCGCCGACCACCTTGGCATGTGGCCCCGCGACAACAGCGATAGCCCCGGAGGCAATCGCTGCGTCGATATAATCCTCGCCATTGAACTTCGCGCCAACAAACGCACCAAAAATGGTACCCGGCGCGACCTTTCGATGATCAATCGCGAAGCCTGTTACCGGTGTTGCATCATCAGTACCGATCAGAGTTCCCAGCCTCATTCGTGCCCACCTTTTGGTTTCCACAGAAGCGGCATCATATCAGATAATTCAACATCGACACTATTATCAGGATAAATACCGAGCATCGGCCCCGTCCGCGCGATCACCTTTGCCACAACGGGCGCTGCGGTATAGGCCGCAGTCGTTTGCCCCGATGAAGCGGCGCTGCCCTTTGGCGAATCGAGCATCGCGATGACCACATAACGCGGCTTATCCATCGGAAATACCGCCGCGAAAGTCGAGACGTTGATAGTTTTTGAATAGCCGCCCACGCCGGGCTTTTCGGCTGTTCCCGTTTTTCCGCCGATCCGGAAACCGGAGACATCGGCCTTTCTACCGGTACCCTCGGTTACGATCAGACGCAGCATTTTGCGCATGATATCGCTGGTGCGCTGCGAAACAATCCGTCGACCCTTTGCGGCTTTACCCGGCTCAACCTTGAGCAAGGTCGCCGGGCGCCATATCCCGCCATTGATGATCGCTGCATAGGCGCTGGCAAGATGGAGTGGTGTAACCGCGATACCGTGACCATAGGCAACGGTCATATTGGTGACGCGACCCCAAGATGTTGGCCACAATGTCCGCCCGCGCTCGCGCAATTCGATATGCGGCGGCTCACCAAAGCCAAGTTTGCGGAAAAACACCTGCGCACGATCCGAACCAAGCTCATCGGCGATCCGCGCGGTGGCGATATTGGATGAATGGACAAGCGTTTCGGGCGCATTAAGCCAGCGACGCAAGGGGTGATCATCGCGGATCTTATATTTGCCAACCTGAATAGGCGCGGTCGCATCGTAGCGCCGGCCAAGATTGGTAATGCTGCCACTATCAATCGCATCGGCAATGGTCAGCGGCTTGAAGGTTGAACCAAGCTCATAAACGCTCTGCGTCACGTTATTGCGCAGGCTTTCCGCGTCCGCCTGTCCGCTCTTGTTCGGATTGAACAGCGGCAGTGATACCATTGAAATCACTTCGCCGGTATCGACATCGAGCACTAGGCCGGTTGCACCAATAGCGCGCAGATCAACCATCGCTGCCGAAAGCTCGCTCTCCATCGCTGCCTGAACGCGGCTATCAATTGACAGTGCAACAGGCTTTCCCTTACCAAGCGGATTGCCGAGCTGATCGTTGAGGACGCGCTCCATCCCCATCACGCCATTACCGTCAAAATCGGTATAGCCGATCACATGCGCGGCGAGCGTCGTCTGCGGATAGAGCCGCTCTGGTTCACGCGCATAGGCCATGCCCGGCTCACCCAGTGCATTTACCGCCGCTACCAGTTCAGGCATCGCGCGACGGCGCAGATAGGTGAAGCTTTTCCCCGATTTGAGGATTTCAAGATATTGCGCTTCACTGCGTTCGGGCATCAGCCGGGCCAGTTGCGGCGCGAGCAATTCCGCTTTTCCGAGCAGGCGATTCGGGTGAACCCCGATCGAATGGGCTTCAATCGTGCGCGCCAACACTGATCCGTTGCGATCAACCAGATCAGCCCGCGTGGCGATTGCGCCGCGTGCTGCACCAACGGGATGACTGGCAATATTCATCCAGATAATCCGCGCGGCAATAATAGAAGCGACGCCCAGAATCACGAGCATCAGCAGCATCAAACGCTGATGTGAAAGCGCAATGCTCTGTTGACGCGAACCCGACTGGCGCGCGCGCATTGGTCTTGCAACCAGCGTCGTCATCGTTGTCTTCTATCCTTGTTTTGGGGGACGCCGACCTCGCCCTTGGCAAGGCGCGCAAGGCCGTCTCTATCAACCAGCGCGATGTCTTCACGCGCAGGACGAGAGCGCTGCTTCGGCGCGATAGCGGCCTGCACGGTGTAATCTTGCGCGGTAAGCTTTGGCGGAGCCTTTGGCGTAGTCAAAGCGGCAAATAATGTTGACGGCGTTGCCGCTTCCACTGCCTTTGTTTCAACAGGCCTCACAGCGACCATAACTGCCGGGGGAGCAGAAGGTTTGCGCCCGATCTCATCACGGTTGAGCGTTTCAAGCGCGGCTTCGCCTGAGAGATATTGCCCGGCCTGCGGCGCGCTGAGCGCAAGCACTTCGCCATTCCAACGCTCAAGCTGGCGCAGGCTGGCCCGCGTGCCCATTTCGGTTTGCAACTGGCGGATTTCGCGTTTGGTGGCGGCGATTTTGCGGTCAATCGATTCGAGCCGGCCGCGTTCACTGGCAACCTGGAGCGACACAAGGTAGAGCGCCGTCGCGGCGAGCGCGATGCCTGCCACCCATCCTACCGGACGAAATCTTTGAGCAATCATGATGCGTCTCCTTTACGTGCAGGCCAAGCGGGGGCACCGGTGCGGCGCGCAACACGCAGCGTTGCCGAACGCGAACGCGGGTTACGCTCAATTTCATCAGCGCTCGCGCGAACAGGCTTGGCCACCGATTCAAAACTGGCAGCAGGGCCGCGTGATGCAGTATCGGGCGCGTGGCGCGACACGGCGGGCGCACTGCCCCCGCGCGTCCGCAGGAATTGCTTGACGATCCGGTCTTCAAGGCTGTGAAACGTCACAATAGCAAGCCGACCGCCGGGTTTTAGCAGCCGCTCGGCAGCAGCCAATCCGCCCTCAAGCTCGTCAAGTTCGCCGTTTATGTGAATGCGGATCGCCTGAAACGTCCGCGTTGCAGGGTCTTTCTTGTCGTGTGGCTTATAGCCGGTCGCACGGCGCACGACATTTGCAAGATCACCGGTGCGCTCAAGCGGGCGCGCAGCAACAATGGCGCGCGCAATCCGGCGTGATTTGGGCTCGTCACCATAACGGTAGATAATATCGGCGATAGTCTCTTCAGGCGCGCCATTGAGGAAATCAGCAGCCGTTTCGCCTGACTGCGCCATCCGCATATCAAGCGGGCCATCACTTTGAAACGAGAAGCCGCGCTCGGCCTGATCAAGCTGCATCGAGGATACGCCGATATCAAGCGTTACACCGTCTACCGGGGCCAGATTTTTGCCTTCAAGGATCGTGGCCATCTCCGAAAAGCGCGCCTCAAACAAGCGGAGCTGCGCGTGCGGCTTCGCAGCGGCGATTGCAGCAGGATCGCGATCAAATCCGCAGACCTCGGCTCCGCCCGCGATCATCGCCGCGCTGTAGCCGCCTGCACCAAAAGTGCCGTCGACATGCGTTTCGCCCGGCACAATCGCGAGCGCGGCAACCACTTCATCAAGTAGGACAGGGACATGGGGGGCGACGATCATGTCAGCCCCTTCTGCGCCATATGCCAGCGGCAGGCGCGCTTTACCCGGTCATCCACATCAGCGGTATCAAGCAGGGTTTGCGGATCCCAGACCTCAAAGACATGGCCGACACCGGCAAAAAAGGCAAAATTGCCAAGCTTCATATCCTCACGCAGAAAACCGTTGAGGACAAAACGACCACTGGTATCAAACGGCAGGCGCTCGGTAATCGCAAAGGCCCGGCGGCGCGTATTGTGGCGATCAAAGGCCCGCCCGGCAGTGCGCTCAAGCGCCTCATCGCGCGCAATTTCTTCGGCAAGCAGAGTGGCCCACCCGCGATCATAACCGATGAGGCAGGGATCACATTCATGTTGAGTAACGATCAGGGTGCGTTCGGCGCTGTTGGCCTCGATCGTTGCGCGCAAATCAGGCGGGATCGCCACGCGACCCTTGGCGTCGATCGGGCTCAACCCATAGCCAGAAAACAACCCCCGATCAGTCACCGCACCACCTACCCCTTGAGCGCGGGCTAGATCATGAGGTGGCGGGCTAGGCGGCCCATTGCCGCGATCCGAATCCGTCACCAAGAATCAGGCATAACCCGCCTACACTTCAGCGAAGGGTTAACAGCCCAAAACGAGGGACACAACGGTATATTAGGGGATTTTTTGGTATTTTCTTTTCATATCGTTTAAATTCTTATAATATTCATTGTATGATCGTTTTTTGTTCCTAAGAAAATATGATTTGGCATCAGTTTAGGTGATCGCGTCATGATTATTGCTTTGCGCTTGCGTCGTCAGCATCTTCGGTAGCGGCACCGGGTGCGACTCCGAGATCAGCCAGCGGCTCATCAATCGATGGAGAGGCCGAATTGGCAGGCCTATTTGCCTCGCCTGCATTATCGCCAACGGAGCGGAATATCGCAGCCGCAAGAGCTATAATCAGAAGGACAACCGCAAGGCCAGTCAGGCCAACACGAACGCGCTGCATCCGCTCGCCTGCTTCATTCTCGCGGCCCATCGCCCGTAGTGGGTCTACGCTCATAAACTATTGTAACGCAAACCATTCCACTTGTCGAATGATCAGCGTTGCGGCGCGAGCCAACTGAACACGGGCAGCCCTTTCGCTGCAAGCCACTCGGCATTGTAAAGCGTGGAAAGATAGCGGAATCCGGTATCACAAAGGATCGTCACCACGGTTTTACCAGGCCCAAGCTGCCGTGCGAGTGCGACCGCCCCGGCGACGTTAATCCCCGAAGACAGGCCAAGGCACAGCCCTTCCTCACGCAACAGGCGCTCGACCCAGTGCATCCCTTCAACATCGGAAATACGGAACTGCGTGTCGATCGGCGCACCTTCGAGATTTGCGGTTACCCGCCCCTGCCCGATCCCTTCGGCAACCGATGATCCTTCGGCGTAGAGTTCACCACATGCGTAATAGCTATAGAGTGCGGCCCCGTGGGGATCCGTCAGCGCGATGACAATGTCATCACGTTTCGCTTTCAAACCCAGACCGACCCCGGCGATCGTCCCGCCGGTACCCGCAGAACATGTAAAGCCATCGATAACCCCGCCAGTCTGTTCCCAAATCTCTTCGGCTGTGCCGCAGATATGCGCGCGGCGGTTTGCAATATTATCAAACTGATTAGCCCAGACAGCACCTGGTGTTTCCTCGGCAATTCTTCGTGAGGTATGCACAAAATGTCCTGGATTGGAAAAAGGTGCTGCTGGCACCAACACAAGCTCGGCCCCCAACGCCCGCAGTGTATCCATTTTTTCGCGGCTCTGCGTCTCAGGCATGACGATGATCGTCTTATAGCCCTTGGCATTGGCGACGAGCGCCAGTCCGATGCCGGTATTGCCTGCCGTGCCCTCAACAACCGTGCCACCCGGGAGCAGAACGCCGCGCGCCTCTGCATCCGCAACGATAAACAGCGCGGCCCGATCCTTCACTGAAGCACCGGGGTTTGCATATTCGCACTTGGCGAGAATCTCGCAACCCGTTTCCGCCGAAGGGCCGGCGAGTCTTACAAGCGGAGTGTTGCCAATCAGGGCAAGCGGATTAGGCAGGATCGTCATGATCCGGCTCCTAACCCGTTATTGCACAATCACGCAACCGCATCATCAGTTGCGACCTTGCGCGGCCGCCCGCGACGTTTGGGCGCGGCTTCGACGCCGGCTTTTGCGGCTTCAACCAGATCAGCAACCGGCGAAATCGGGCCATCACTACCAAAAGCTGGCGGCAACACGCTCACATCAATTTTTGCAGGCTCTAAATCGCCGCGTGCTTCGGCAAAAACACGGCGCACCTGACTGCCACGATCACCGCCATCACGCTGATTATTCTCGCGGGGGCCATTTTCAAAATTGGCACTATCGCGACCATCACGTCCATCACGGCGCGGTGGACGGCTCGGACGATAGCCATCATCGCCTTCAGCGCCACGACTGTCGCGCGTGCGGTTGTCGCGCTGCTGGCTCTCGCGTTGTTGGCCATCACGCTGCTGCGGTTGGCGTGATTGACGGCGCTGGGTTTCATAGGCGCGCTCGGCTATGCCCTGATCATCATCCTGATCACCGCCATCGGCAATCATCTGATCGTCATTATCACCCACATCCTGATCACCATCATCGCCCTGCCAATCATCACGCTGGCGTCGGGTTTCATCCTGACGCGCGCGCATTTCAGCAACAACGCGAAAATAATGATCGGCAAATTGCAGGTAATATTCGGTAATCACACGATCACCCTGCATCTGCGCATCGCGGGCAAGCGCTTTATATTTTTCGAGCATCTGCGGCGCATTACCACGCGCACGGTTGTCGATACGGTTGCCCTGTTCCTGTCCGCGTCCGCTGTTACCCTGCGGGCGCTGGCCTGTCCGGCCACGACGGCGACCGGGTTGACGATTGTTAAGCAAAGACATTTCCCTCATGCTTGGGGTGGTTGCGTGGTTCCGTTCATTTCCGCTGCCGCAAGCCCCACAGAACAACACGTAATTCCGTGCTGTGGCCTATCAAAATCCGCGCCATCCGGCATGACTTTGATACACTTTGGGGGCTAGGTATCAATCGCTTCGCTGTCCCCCAATGGAACCGGCGATCAATGACCTAACCCACCACTTAGCGAGTCAAATCAACGAAACCAAGCGCAAATATACAGACAATCCCAAATATTTAGTGAAACTGGCGCTTAAAGCTCACCCTCAAGCCAGCCTTTAAGCGCACTTTTCGGCGCGGCGCCAACCTTGGTTGCAGCCGGCGTACCATTTTTGAACAGAATCATCGTCGGAATCCCGCGCACACCATATTTGGCCGGGGTGTTGGGATTATCATCGATATTGAGCTTGGCAATCGTCACCTTTTCGCCCAATTCTTCGGAAATTTCTTCAAGGCTGGGACCGATCATTTTGCACGGGCCACACCATTCTGCCCAGAAATCGACGAGCACGGGGCCAGAGGCTCCGATCACATCGGCTGCGAAACTTGCGTCGGTAACTGTCTTTGTAGGCATGATAAAACTCCTTTTTGGTGATGTAGCCAGCACCGCCGCCGATAACAACCACCGTCCGCGCAAATTGTTGCTATGCCTGTGAAAAGCCGGGCTTGTGCAATGCGAGCAAAATATCAGGCAAAACATACATTACCGGGCCAGCGGTATAAAGCAGCGCCGCCGAAACCACCTTGCCGGGAAAGATCACGGCAAGCAGCGCGTGATAGGCCGCCATCTGCCGCAAATGCGGAACGGGGCATGCGGCAGGCGCTGACGGAACCCGCCGTCCGGTTTTGAAATCGACCACCATCACCCGGTCTTCCGTCACAATCAAACGGTCAACGGTTCCGGCGATCACATCCCCGCCGACTACGCCTGCGATCGGAATTTCGGCGAGCGCATCAGCGGCGAAGAGCGCGGCATAAGCGGGCGCATCGATCACATTGAGCGCGCTCTTGACCAGTTCGGCCCGCACCCGTTCGTCTTCAATCCCGGCCGACTGCGCAAGCCAGCGATCTGCAACCTCGGCGCGATTATCCGCGACGGCGGGCAACCGTTCAAACAAGGCATGGAGCAACCGTCCACGTTCCGCCGCTGCTTTCATTGCAGGCGTTGGCGGCGGATCGGCAACCTCATCCTTACCAAGTGACGAGGGTGAAAGCGGACGTGGTGGACGCGCCTCGACAGGCGCGGTTTGGCTTAGCCAGCCGGGCCGCTCAACCGGCGCGGATTTTCCGGGATCGGCATGCTCTTTGACCACGCGATTGCAGACCACGATATAATCCTTGCGCCCATCAACCGCTTCGACACCCATCGTCGCCAATGCGGTATCAACCGCCTGATACCAGCTTCCATCGGGGACGACGCCATTTGCCTTTGGCCCGAGTGCACCCGCGACTATCAGCCGTTCCTCAGCGCGGGTCAGCGCGACATAAAGCAGCCGCCAATGCTCACGCGCCTCGGCAGCGTCACTTGCCTCGGCCGATGCCAAGAGCGACCCGGTCAATTCAGCCGCATTTGGACGCAGCAGCGGGAGTTTGACGCCGTCCTCGCTCTCCCAATCGAACAGATCACCACCTTTTGCCTGTTTGGGATTGGCCGTTGCGTCAGCAAGGATGACGACAGGAGCCTGCAACCCTTTCGCGCCGTGAACGGTCATCACCCGCACCGCATTCGCCGCAGCCAGGGCATCGCGCTTGATTTCGACATCGCCGCGATCAAACCAATCGATGAACAGTTGCAGCGAGGGCGGATGACCCCGCGCATAATCGAGCGCTGCATTGAGCAGCTCATCAATCGGATCGCGTACCTCTCTGCCAAGCCGCGCGATCAATTTGCGCCGCCCATCCATCTCGCCCGAGAGGATAGTTTCAAGAAAGACGTGCGGCGTCGTGAAATCGGCATTATTCAGCAGTGAGTAGAGGTGGTGGAGACGCTCTTCAGGCTGTGTCTGGCGCAGATGCGGCCACAGGTGCCGATCACCGCGCGCATGGGCGACATCGAACAATTCATCCTGACTCCAGCCAAAGAGCGGCGATACCAGCAACGCGGCAAGATTGAGATCATCAAGCGGCTGAAGCGCGAAGCGGACGCAGGCGAGCAAATCCTTAACCGCGAGCGGCAGACCAAGCTGAAGCCGGTCAACGCCGGCGACCGTCACCCCCGCCTTGTGCAATTGCGCAACGATGAGCGCCGCAAGCTCACCGCGTGACCGCACGAGGATGAGCACATCCTGCTCTTTGATCGGGCGGCGTTCCTTTTCAAGCCATAACTCTTCGTCGAGCCAGCCCTTCACCTGCGCAGCGATATCGGCCGCCAGCTTGCGCGCCGATTGCGGCACCCAGCCTTCATCATCCTCATCACCTTCATCCGTGCCAGCATCGATCACCGGCGGCATCAGCGTGATGGCACCGCCCCCGCCGCCCGCACTAACATGGCGTGGCGGCGGCGCGGATAGGCCAAGAGCGTCTCCACCAATTCCACTGATTACCGCATCGACCAGATCAAGGATCGGCGGACTGGAGCGGAACGAGCGGCTGAGCGAAAGATCGAGCAAATCACGCTCAACCGCCTCTGCGGCTTCGGTGAAATAATTCTGCGCGGCGGCAAAGTGGCGCGGGTCGGTGCCCTGAAAACCAAAAATCGCCTGCTTGAAATCACCCACGGTAAAAAGTGTGCGGTGAACGGTGCCACGCGCACCGCTGCCCGCAAAAAATTCGCCTGCGATTGCCTTGATGATCGCCCATTGCCGATCATTGGTATCCTGCGCCTCGTCAATCAGGATATGATCGGTCGCCTGATCGAGCTTGTAGCGGATCCAATCGCCCATCCCCGGCATTTCGAGCAACTCAAGCGTTTTGCGAATCAAATCATCATAATCGACCAGCCCGCGCTGCCGCTTTGCCTGGACATAATAATCGGCAAATTCGCGCCCAACACCGAGCATCAGCGCGAAATCCTCGGCCTGCTGCGCGCGAAGCTGGATCTCAATGAGCGGGCCGCACCAGCGGTGGAGCGTCTCACACAGCGCGGTGTAATGATCAGCCACTGGCTTTGGTACAATCTTATGGAGTGTCCCTGATTTGGTGATCCAGGCGTCTTGCAGCGTCTTTAATCCTGCAACACGGTCATCCCCCGATTTTTTGCGCCAGTCGGCAATCACTGCGTTGCGATCAAGCCCGGTCTTGGTGCCCCAACTGGCGTTATAGGCAATTAATTGATCAAGCTCATCACTCACAAATCCAAGCGTTTCAACCCGCGCGGCAAGCCAGCCGGTAACATCATCAATCCCGCCACACAGCATCCGGCGGATATAGGGCAGCAGCCCGTCTCCGCCCGGAAGCGCCGCCATCACATCGGGCACCTTGGCGCAGCGGATCAGCAGTTTTTGGATGCGATCCTCATCAAGCCGGTGGCCAAGCGCGCGGAGTTGATCACCAAAGCCGAGCCGCCCCTCGCGCTCCGCCGCAACCGCCATTTCGGCGAGCAAGCGCATCGGCAGTGCGGCCTCCTCACGCGGTTCGATCAGCGTGAAACCGGGAGGAAGGCCAATTTCGGCGGGGAAACTGCCGAGCAAAGACTGGCAAAAGCTGTGGATTGTCTGGATGCGTAAACCGCCGCCGCGTGCATCAAGCACACGGGCAAACAGGGTGCGCGCGCGCTTGACCATATCGGGATCGAACCGTTCGCCAAGAGACTTCAAATCATTGGCAATGTCTAGGCTAGGTGCCATCACCCAGCGCGCAAGTCGGCTGTTGATCCGCTCGGCCATCTCGGTCGCACCCGCTTTGGTGAAGGTGAGGCACAGAATCGTTTCGGGCTTGAAATCGTCCGAACGCAGCAACAGCCGCAGCACCCGCGCCGAAAGCACTTGGGTTTTACCTGTCCCGGCAGAGGCCGATAGCCACACCAGTTCCTCAGGATCGGCGGCGCGGCGCTGTTCATCGACGAGCGGTTTAAGGGCGTCGTAACTACTCACGGCCCCGCCATTCATCGTAGCGCATCAGTTGGTCATAATCGCCATATGGTGCGTATTCGGGGCGTGCTTTGGCGAGGAACGGCTCCACCCCGGTCAGCCAGCGCGCGGCGGCTTCACTGAAATGCTCATAGGCGGTACTGGTGAAGTCGGCCGGATCAAGCGCTTTACCTTTGCCAAGTGCCTGACGGATTTTGCCAAATGTTTTGGTCTTGCTGTCACGCGACAACAGCCAATATTCAAACGTGCCAGCAATGCCGCTGACGCCCTTGAACCCCTCGTTTTCCGCCATCAGCCCCATCAGGCCAAGCTGAAGCGCGAAGCCTGCCTCAATCTGTTTTACCGACGGCGCGGTGCCCGTTTTATAATCAACTATCGCGAGGCTCCCGCCCGGCAGTTGATCAATCCGGTCAACGCGTCCCTTGAGCGTAACGCCGGCAATCTCGAAGCGGCCATCGGCTTCGGCAACGAGCGGCACCCGCCCCTCGCCGCGTGCCTGTGCAACTGATGCGGCGATAAAATCGGCCGCCTCAATCAGTTTGGGCTGCCACAGCGTGCGGAGCAGCGGGTGCATCTCCGGCTGGGCGAGCAAAGCGTCGATCCGCGCACGCAGGCGGTCGGGCTGATAGCCGTCCTCATCGGCCCAATCCTGAAGCACGCGGTGGATCATACTGCCCCGCCACGCAGGGCCAGCAGGCGCATCAATCGCCTCCATTGCCGAAAGCTTGAGGATTGCCTGCGCATAAAAGGAAAAAGGATCGGCCTTCAATCGGTCAACCGCTGTCGCGGCGATTATCAAGGGGCGAGCCGCGAGCGGCGGGCACGGGGCCGGGCGCTTTGCAGGCATCGTTTCGCCGTCGGGCTTGTCAATCAGTTCTGCCAGCACGTCTGCTGCAAGTTTGGGCGGAGCCAGTCCGCCCGACATCGCCTTGATCCGCAGCCAGAAGCGCGATGCAATCGTTGGTGCGCTCGCATCACGCCGCGCGCGCGTCATGATGACTTCAGGAGCACCAAGTGCACCTGCCAAATCATGCCCTGCAACCCCGATCCGCTGTTCAAGCCCCGGCAGCCCGAGGCTCTTGCGGATTTGCGGCGCAAGCCAGGGATCAGGCGCGGGCAGCGCGGGCCAAACGCCTTCATTCAACCCGCCAAGCACCATCATCTGCACCGATTGCAATCGTGCCTCGATCAGCCCCCATATCGAAATGCGCGGATGCCCCCCATCGGCAGGGCGCACCGAAACATCATCCATCAGCATCCGCAGCAGTGCAGGAACAGCCTCAACGCTGACATCGTGTGGGCCAAGGCCTGCATCGCGTTCAAGCCGGGCAAAAAGCTCAGCGGCGGCCCGACCCGCAGCACCCTGCCAAGCGGCATCGCCTGATAATGTGGCGAGCGTTTCGCGCAACACTGCAAGCGCTTCACCAAGATCAAGCGCGCGCGCCGTAAACGCGGTTTCGAGCGGGGCGAGCATCGGCATTACGGTGTGCCACCATTCAAGCGCTGGCACGCGGATTTTGATCGCGCGCGCGTCACCTCCCTTCAGGTAAGCGCTCAACCCTACCAGTCCTTCGGCAGGCCGTGGCCCACGTAGTGCCCGATCAAGCTTACGCACGCCGTCAAGCCAATCAAGCCGCGCCTCACCCTGCTGGACGAGCGGATGTTTGAGCAGCGCGAGCAAAGGCGCTGGCGCAAACCGCTGCGCCACGGCTTCGGCGAGCGTGAGGATCAAGGTACCGGGCGGCGTTGCGGAAAGCGGCTGCCCGGCGGAATCATCGGCCTCAATCCCCCAGCGCCTGAGATGCGCCGACACGCGGATCGCGAGCGCGCGGTCGGGCGTGACCAATGCAGCCGTCTTTCCCGGCTCTTCAAGGGCACCGCGCAGCAGGATCGCAATCGCCTGCGCTTCTTCGGCCGGGTTTGCGAGTTCAAGTGCACGAACGCCGCCAACATCGCGGTCTTTTCGGTCAAGCCCGGCCCATTTACCGGTAAAGCGCGCGGGTGCCATTGCGTTTGAAATTACGCGGGCGCGCGGCGCGCGGGCATCGGCATCGCTACCCCAACGCCACGTCCGCACCTCGGTGCGCGAAATCCCCATCCGGTCAAGCAAGCGGCGGAGCTGATGCTGCGGGTGGGTTTCAATCGGTGGCGTATCCTCGCTGCCGCCAATTGCATCCCATTCTTCATCAGGCATCGCCAGATCAAGCCCGGCGAGCACAACCTGCCCTTTGGGAAGATAGGCAACGCATTTCATCAGCGCCGCACTGGCCGGGGCAATCGTGCTGATCCCCGCCGCGACGACAAAGCCGGGGGGCGGCGTATCACGCCAGCGCGCCGCCATGCGTGCAAGCTGGGCATTACGCCGCGTCGCAAGATCAATCTGTCCGCGCGCCGCGAGTGCCTGTGGCCAGCTTTCGAGGATGATATTGAGCGTATCGAGCGACTTTTGCCAATGTCCGGACAGGAGTTCGGTTGCGGCTTCACGCAAGGCGGCTGGATCAACCTGCTCAACCAGCATCTGATCAAGCACGCGCGCCAGATCAGCGGCGAGCCGCATGGCCTGATCCGCAGTGACATGGCCAGTAAAGGCGGCCTGCTGCTGGATCATCTGCGCCAGAATCAATTGCCGCTGAAGCGGTTCGATGGCAGGCGCAATCGGCTCGGCATCGGCTGGATCAAAGACCAGACCCGCGCCCTCGTCACTTTCGACGTCACCCACACTCACGAGCCGGGGCAGCAACAGGCCATGTTCGGCCCTGCGGACGAACGCATTGCGGATCGAAAGCCCCGCGCGGTTGTTTGGCACAAGGATAATCCCGCGCGCGAGCGCAAGCCGATCATCACTGTGCGTTGCTAGCAGGCCCGAAACAAGCGCGTCTGCAAAGGCCCGGTGGGCAGGGATAGTGTAAACAGCGGGTTCACGCCGCTCACCCATCGGCGAGCATCATCTCGGTCTTTGGAATGGCTGACGGCGTACCAACATCGAACCATAATCCTTGATGGACAACCCCGTAAGCCCGACCGGCGGCAATGGCACGATCCCAGAAAATATTGGTCGAGAATTTATCAGCAGGCGGATCGACGATCAGCCGTTTGGACAGCATTTGAATCCCCGTCCACACATAGGGCGCAATCCGTCCAGTCAGCCGCCGACTAAGCCGCCCGAGCGGGTCCATCAAGAAATCCCCGCGTCCTTCATGGTTCTGTGCGCGGGCGAGCGGGATAAGCAACAGCAGCGCATCCATCTTCGCATCATCCCAATGCGACGCCATCAACCGCAGCGCATTGACCGGGCCATCAACCCAATAATTATCAGTGTTGACGCAAATGAACGGATCATCGGGGATCAAATCTTTTGCTTTGACGAGGCCGCCGCCGGTTTCGAGCAGCATCCCGCGTTCATCCGAAATAATGATATCAAGCCCGCCGGTTGCCTTGCCAAGATGCGCCTCAAGCGCGTCGGCGAGATAATGGACGTTGACCACCGCGCGCTTCACGCCGCCTTCGGCCAAATGACCAAGAACATGGTCAAGCAGCGTGACTCCGGCCACTTCAACGAGCGGCTTGGGGCGGGTTGCCGTCAGCGGGCGCATGCGCTTGCCTAGCCCTGCCGCCATCACCATCGCGGTTTCAGGCACTTTACCCGTTGGCTGGGGGCGCAGCGAAAGCGGTTTTTTGATCCGCCGCATTACAAGAACTCCGCCCAGAAGGCCGCGCGCTTTTCAGGCGGGACGTTGGCATCAAACCAGCCTTTG
This sequence comes from Pseudomonadota bacterium, assembly GCA_038042405.1. Taxonomy (GTDB): domain Bacteria; phylum Pseudomonadota; class Alphaproteobacteria; order Sphingomonadales; family Sphingomonadaceae; genus Aquisediminimonas. The sequence continues at coordinate 15,862 of JBBTEI010000086.1, read as the reverse complement.
ACCGGCACAAGCGCGGGATGCGCAAGATCGCGTTCAAGCAAGCCCCACATGCGCGGTTGAAATTTTCGATAGTGTGGCTTGCTATCGCGTTTCCACAATCTTGGGAAAAGCCCCAATATCCGCGTGTTACGCTGTGCGCCAAGCACCCAGTACGCGGTTTCAAATTCAGGGCCGCTGCCCGTCGCCGCGATATAGCGCGCCAGCATCGCGCGCTCGACGGCGGGTGTCACATCGCGCCGGGCATCCTCAAGCATCGAAACAAGATCATAAGCCGGATGACCCGCAAGCGCATCCTGGAAATCAAGCACGCCATAGCGCGCGGTGCCTGTGCCGCCTTCAACCAGCATGATGTTTTCGGCGTGATAATCGCGCAGCACCGTTACCGGTGTTTCAAGCGCATCCATCACGGGTGCGAGCACCGCCTGCCACGCTGTGCGGTATCCGGCCTCATCGACCGACAGTCCAACCGTGGGGCAATACCACTCGGGAAACAGCCCAACCTCATCAAGGAAGATCGCAACGCTTTGCGGCGTCAGCGCAGGCGGCGGGGCGTGCTGGTGGAGCTTGACAAGCACATCGACCACGCCTGCATAGGTTTCCATCTCGGTCGAGAGATCAGCGTCAACCGTTTCACGCATCCGGACATCGCCGAAATCTTCGATCAGGAGCAAGCCCTGCGCCAAATCGCGGTGGAGGATACGCGGCGCACTTAACCCGACCGCGCCCAGATATTCAGCCATGGCGATGAACGGGCGCGGGTCTTCATGCGGCGGCGGCGCATCCATCAGGACGGCGCGTTCTTTATCAAGAACGACACGAAAATAGCGACGGAATGATGCGTCTCCGGCAAGCGGGTGTAGCTCTCCCCCACCCCATCCGGCGTCGGCAAGGAAGGCAGGCGCGGCGACGGGCGGAATCATTGAAATGGACATCGCGCTTCCCAAGACGGCGACGCGCCAACTGTCAAGCGTCTGCCGCCGTCAATCGGCTCAAAATGAAGATTAAGCGCATGGGGCCATAGCCGTGCGCCCATCCGCTCTGGCCATTCGATAATCAGTGCACTGTCAATCAGCGCATCGTCAAGGCCGAGCTGCTCAACCTCTTCGGCATCATCAAGCCGGTAGAGATCAACATGCCAAACGGGCAGTCTCACGTCTGGCGGCGCATAAGGGATCACCAGCGCAAAACTTGGGCTTGGAGCTTCTTCGGCAAGGCCAAGTCCGGCCAGCACACCGCGCGCAAAGCTCGTTTTACCGGCACCGAGATCTCCTGACAGGGCAATGACATCGCCCGCACGCACGAAGGGCGCGAGGATGCGCCCCGCACGATCAGTGGCAGCCGCATCAGCAAGGATCACCTCGGCAACACCACCGAAATGGCCGTCCCTTCGTCGGGTTCGGACATCAGCGTCAGCGTGCCGCCATGCGCTTCAACAAATTGTTTGGCGAGCGGCAGACCAAGGCCAAGCGCCGATCTGCCATCGCGCGCTTCGGTAACGCGGCTAAAACGGTCAAGTGCGGCAGCCTGTGCGGCGGCATCCATGCCGGGGCCATTATCCGAAACAACGATCTGCGCCAAGTTTGCATCGCCGCTGGCGTGGAACAACACGCGCCCACCCTCGGGGGTGAAGGCGATCGCATTATCAAGCAAATGATCGATCGCCTGCCGCAAGCGCTTGGCATCGCCGCGCGTCGCCCCAACGCCGGGATCAATTTCGATCGCGAAATCAAGCCTTTTTGCCGTTGCAGCGGGCTTATGATCACGCGCGGCATCAAGCAGCAGCACGGCAAGCTCAATCGGTTTACGTTCCATTGGCAGGCTGCCCGCATCGCTGTGGGTCAGATCAAGCACACGATCAACCAGCCCTGAAAGCCGCCCGGTCGATTCAAGGATTGCCGCAACATAATCCTTCGCTGCGGGTTCAAGCGCGCCACCAAAGCCCTGATCAAGCATTTCGGCAAATCCGCTGATCGAGGTGAGCGGTGTGCGCAGTTCATAAGACATATTGGCGACGAAGGCGGTTTTGACCTTATCACTTTCTTCAAGCGCATCGGCACGGTCACGCAGAACGCGCTCGACCTTGCGGCTATCAGTGATATCAAGCAGCGCAAGCAGCGCATTGCCATCGGGCAGGGGCACGGCAGCAAATTCGAAATGACGGCCGTCCTTCATCGCCAACCGCCCGATTTTCTGTGTCCTCTCAATCGTCGCAGAGCGAACGGCTTCGCGGATAACGGCTGCGCGGCCCGAAGCTGCAAGCTTTGCCGCTGCGGCTTCGGCCAGCGTATCGATATGGGGATGCCCAGCGAAGAACGGCTCTTCAAAGCCCCAGACATCGCGAAATTTATTATTCCACAGATGCAATTTCCCATTGGCCTCAAACACGCCAATCGCTTCAAACAAGGTATCAAATGTGGCGGTGCGAACGCGGAGCAGCGTATCGCGCGCGCTGGCAAGTTGGGCCTGTTCGGTACGATCTTCAAAGATCAGCAACAGCCCACCATCGGGGAGCGGTTGCGCAACAAGGCGCAAATGCTGCCCACCACTGATAATCCAGTTTTCCTCAATCGCACCGTCCGGCGCGGTAAACCATTCACGCCGCTCCGCCTTCCAGCCGGGGAAATCGCGCGTTTCAGGGACGCGTCCGGCCTCACGCATCCGGTCAAGCAGGCGATCGAAATTGGGTCGCTCGGCAACCCATTCGGGTTTCAGGGCAAATTGCCGTTCAAATGGCTGATTGCAGAAAATCAACGCACGGTCTGGCCCAAACTGCGCAACGCCCGCCGAAAGCCGATCAAGCGTATCGCGCTGCGTCGCGGCAAAACGGCGGAAGGCCGCACTCGCGCGCTCGACATCTTCAACATCAATCGCATAGCCCGCAACGCCCGCCTCACCGAGCGGCACATCGACAAGGCGCATCGCGCGCCGATCCCCCGCAACGGTAACCGGCGCGATATTACTTTCAACCTTCTGCGTTTCAAAGGCTTTCATCGCAGTGGAAAGCGGGTTCATCTCATTACCTGCGTCGACAAGTTCAAGCCCGCGCGCGATAACCTCTTCGGCATTTACGCCCTCAACCGCGCGGACATAGGCGCTATTAACAAGCGCGAGCTTCATATCGGTGCCGCGATACCACATCGGCACCGGCGAGGCTTCGATCAGTGCCGAGAGACGGTTGAATGCCTGACCAAGCCGGGCCACTTCCTCGCCAAGCCGCCCGATTTCGGCTTGGCTATCGGTTGCATCAAACCACCAGAGGATAACAGCCCCACTGGCCGCGAGCCGCGTTGCCGCAGGGCTGCCGCGCACCAACAGCGTTCGTGATGACCCTTGCGCACGCAAAGCGCGGGTGAAGCTGCGCCCCGTTTTCTGGACAGCGGCGGTATCGCGCACAAGTGCTGTCGCATCCTCATCGGATAGACCGCATTCATGGCCGGTTAGATCGGAGAGGAAATTGGGCATCTTGGCCAAGCCGAGCCAATCGGCCAACCGCTCGGGCGCTTCAATCCGTCCGTCATTCTTGACCATCAACGGCAGCGCGGGCGCAGAATCAAGCAAAGCGGCCAGCCGGTCGGCCTGATTGGCTGAAAAAGCCGATTGTTTGCGCAGTTTGAGGCCTGTCCAGACAGCCCATACGGCAAGCGCCAGCCAAAGCGCCAAAAATACGCCGATCAGCACGGCCACCGTGATCGTCAAGGTCAGCATTGGCAGGCGGGAACCATCATCATCCTGCCCTTAAGCCGAGTTGAGGCGAATGGAAACCATCCACTCGCCCCAAACAGGATCGATTTTTAGTAACGATAATGATCGGGCTTGAACGGCCCTTCAGCGGCGATGCCAAGATAGGTCGACTGCTTTGGCGTCAACTTGCTTAGCTGAACCCCAAGCTTTTCAAGGTGAAGCATCGCAACCTTTTCATCGAGATGCTTTGGCAGGACATAAACCTGATTCTGATAATTCTCACCCTTCGTCCAAAGCTCGATCTGCGCGAGCACCTGGTTCGTGAATGAGGCTGACATCACGAATGACGGGTGGCCCGTTGCACAGCCAAGATTCACTAGACGCCCCTTGGCAAGGACGATGATCTGCTTGCCATCAGGGAATTCAACGAGATCGGTGCCGGGCTTTACTTCAGTCCACTTATAATTGGAAAGCGCTGCAATCTGGATTTCGCTATCGAAGTGGCCGATGTTGCAAATGATGCTCATTGGCTTCATCGCGGCCATATGTTCAGCGGTGATGACGTCGGCATTGCCCGTTGCGGTGCAGAAAATATCGGCGCGTTTGACAGCTTCTTCCATCGTGACGACTTCAAAGCCCTCCATTGCGGCCTGTAGCGCACAGATGGGATCGATTTCGGTGACCATAACGCGCGCGCCGCCATTGCGGAGCGACTGCGCGCTGCCCTTACCAACATCGCCAAAACCAGCGACACAGGCAACCTTGCCAGCGAGCATAACATCGGTTGCACGGCGGATCGCGTCAACAAGGCTTTCCTTGCAGCCATAAAGATTGTCGAACTTTGACTTGGTGACCGAGTCATTGACGTTGATCGCAGGGAAAGGCAGTTCGCCCTTCTTGGCAATTTCGTAGAGGCGGTGGACGCCTGTGGTGGTTTCTTCCGAAACGCCTTTAAGCGCCTTGACCGTTGCCGTCAGATAACCCGGCTTTTTGGCAATGAATGCCTTCAGAGCGCGCTGGAATTCAACTTCTTCATCATTTTCCGGCTCAGCAAAGGTCTGCCCGGCTTCAAGCTTTGCGCCCCATAGTGCGAACATCGTTGCATCGCCGCCATCATCAAGAATGATGTTTGCGGTGGTGTCTTCACCCCAGTTAAAAATGTCGCCAACATAATCCCAGTAATCGGCAAGGCTTTCACCCTTGATCGCGAATACGGGGATATTTTGTGCCGCGATTGCCGCCGCCGCATGATCCTGCGTAGAGAAGATGTTGCAGGTCGCCCAGCGGACGTCTGCGCCAAGTGTTGTCAATGTTTCAATCAGAACCGCTGTCTGGATCGTCATGTGGAGCGAGCCAACGATACGCGCGCCCTTCAACGGCTTTGATCCGCCAAATTCCCGGCGCAGCGCCATCAGGCCCGGCATTTCGGTTTCGGCAATATTGATTTCTTTGCGGCCAAAATCGGCCAAGCCAATATCTGCAATTACATAGTCAGTGAACGCCACGTCGGGTCTCCGGGAAAGGGGTTGAAATTTGCCAGCCCCCTAACCGTCGATTCGTTCAAATGCAAATATAAAGATTTCTTTATATGCTACCGTGCTGCGGTTACGGTCTTGGTACAGCGCTCACCGTTCAGGCGTGGCTCAACCCCCGCTGCATTCGCAAGCCGCGTAAGACCTGCGAGCGAGCCATCCTCGGCCTCGGCGGCCGACAGGATCGACGTCATATCATCGCAACCAAGCCCCTCGGCACCCGCGCCGTAGCGATTGGCGATCGCCGTTACGAAGCGGTCATAGTCATTAAGGCCGCCAGCACCTCCAAATTGCGCGCGGAGCGTCTGGTTAACCGCTGTGAGCGCGGGACGGCTACGGGTTACGAAACGGTTATACTGATTGAGCATAGCATTGTCCGCCGTGCGGCAGCGCAGTGCACTCACCATCAACATCGTTTCAAGATCCCGGACTTTAGCAGCAGAAGCTGCGGCATCGCTCCAGCATGCGGCCTGTGCCGATGTTACTGAAACAGCCGCGAGCGTCAGCGCCGCGATGACATGCGTGAATCGATTTCCCATCGCCATTCCCTTCACCTTTTCCTAAGTGATGAACGTCACACAAGTTATTGATATAAAGGTAAATTTTTCAGGTTTCTGAGGCGTAAACCAGAAAACTGCCAGGCATTGGCACGCAAAAAAGGCCGGGACAGAAACTGCCCCGGCCCTTAGTGGCTGATTGGTTATCCAGAAATCCTATTTATTGACGGCAACCTGCTGCATCGCAACGACGCGGGGTGCCGCCACCCGGTTTGAACAGCGCTGGCCAACCAGTGTTGGCGATGCCCCGGCTTCATCAGCCAGACGCGCGATCACAGCGGGGGCTGCACCTTCGGCGTTGGCCGCATCAATAAACGCCGCAAAATCGGCGCAGCCAATGCCCGTAGTGCCTGGGCCATAGCTATTGGTGATTGATGCAAGAAACGTGTTGTACGCGCTAAACGATCCGACAAGCCCGTTGTCAGCAGCGAAATGCGCGCGGACGGTGTTGTTGGCTTCGACAAAGGCTGGGCGGCTCAGCGTTACGAAGCGGCTGTAAGCGGCCTTGATCACTGGCACTTCCTTGCTGCAACGTACGGATGCTGAACGCAGCATCGCTTCAAAATCGCGCACCTTGGCCGCCGAGACTGAAGCCGGGCTCCAGCAGGCAGCATTCGCCGATGTAACCGTGAGCGCCGCAAGTGTGGCGGCAGCAACCATTTTCCCAATTGTCGTCGTCATGTCCCAAGCCCTTGTGCATCAAAATACCCGGCTGGTTTAGAGGGCGTTTCATCTGCGAATGGTAAGTAGAAAGGGTGGACGCGAAATTAACGATAAATCGCCCCCGAAAAGCGCAAAAGTAAAAATCAGGCGTTACCGCTTTCACTCGCCAGAAGCCGCGAATCAATCCCCTGCTGGGCAAATGAGGCAGACCATTTCTGATCGACGGGAACATCGAACAGCAAATGATCGTCGCCATCCGCAGTGTGCCAGCCGTGCCGCTTCATCTCGCCGTCAAGCTGGCCTGCGCCCCACCCGGCATAGCCAAGCGATAAAAGCCAGCGACGCGGCCCCTGCTGCGTACCGATAACGCGCAGCACATCAGTCGTCCCCGTCATGCCCCAACGCCCGGCGACATCAATCGTGCCCTGCCCCGCCCAATCGCGTGAATGCAGCACGAATCCACGCTGCGGCTCCACCGGGCCGCCGTGATACACCGGCACGTCCGAGAGATGATCCGTCTCAACATCAAATTGTTTGAGCAAGGCTTTAAGGTTGATCTGCGCGGCAACATGGCCGACCCCGATGCCGAGTGCGCCATGTTCATCATGCGAACAGACCGCAATCACCGCCCGTTCAAACCTCGGATCGCCTATGCCGGGCATCGCGAGCAAAAGCTTGCCCGAAAGGAATCGCGGTTCATCCATCTCCACGACCATAATCGAGAGTCTCCACTGCTTCTACCCTTGCAATCATTCGGCCTAGCCCCGACATGGGCGCTATCATCCACCCCAGCATAATCTTCAAACAAAAGGATATTTTATGACCATTTCTGTTGGCGATATCGTTCCCGCTGCAACCTTTACCGAAATGACCGCCGAAGGCCCGCGCCCGGTTGCCTCGACCGAATATTTTGCGGGTCGCCGCGTTGCGCTATTTTCGGTGCCAGGCGCGTTTACGCCAACCTGTTCGGCCAAGCACCTGCCCGGCTTTGTCGAACATGCCGATGCTCTGAAGGCCAAAGGTATTGATGAAATCGCCTGCACCGCTGTTAACGACGCATTCGTGATGGGCGCATGGGGCAAGGCCAACGGGGTTGAGGGCAAAGTTACGATGCTCGCCGATGGCAACGGCGATTTTGTCAAAGCCATCGACCTTGAAATGGATGGCAGCAAATTCGGCATGGGCGGACGCGGCCAGCGTTTTGCCATGATCGTAAAGGACGGCGTGGTCGAACATCTCTTTGTCGAAGGCCCCGGCGAATATCGCGTCAGCGCGGCAGATTATATGCTGGCCCAACTCTGAAGGGTGCTAACCTATTGATAACTTGTGCTGACTAGATTATTGACATTGATGTCAGCATAAGAATCTCGGAGATATATTAAGATGGCTACCGCTACCCCGCGCGCTACAAGCTATGAAGCCAATCCGCATTGGCTCCACCCGAAAGCGGGGCAGCGTGACATTGATCATATTCCGGGCAAGGACGGTTGGCCGCTGATCGGCACCACGCTTGAGCAGCTCAAAGACCCGCACGCCTTCACGCAGAAGATGTATGCACTGCATGGCCCGGTTTACCGCGCCAATAGCTTTGGTGGTCGGTTCGTGGCTTTGCTTGGGCCGGAAGCAAACGAGCTTGTCATGTTTGATCGTGACAAACTCTTTTCTTCCGAACAAGGCTGGGGGCCGGTGCTGAACCTGCTCTTCCCCGGCGGGCTGATGCTGATGGATTTTGACAAGCACCGCGTCCACCGCAAGACGCTCTCGGTTGCTTTCAAACCCGAACCGATGAAGCTTTATGCCGACTCGCTGAACGAAGGCATCTCACGCCGGGTTGCCGAATGGGCCGACAAACCAATCGCATTTTACCCTGCAATCAAACAATTGACGCTTGATCTTGCCGCCGTTTCTTTCCTCGGGATTCCGTGGGGGCCGGAGGCTGACAAAATCAACAAGGCGTTTGTTGATATGGTTCAGGCCTCAATTGGTGTCGTGCGCGTACCCCTGCCCGGTACGGCCATGGGACGCGGCGTGGCAGGGCGCAACTTCCTGCTCGAATATTTCGGCAAGGAAGTGCCCAAGCGTCGCGCGGGCGATGCCCAGGATATGTTCAGCCAATTCTGCCGCGCGACCAACGACGAGGGGGAATTGTTGAGTGACGGTGAAATCATCGATCACATGAATTTCCTGATGATGGCCGCGCATGATACGATTACATCGTCAGCCACATCAATGGTGATGCTGCTCGCCAAAAACCCCGAATGGCAAGACAAGCTGCGCGAAGAAATGCTCGGGCTTGGGGTCAACGGCGATGACCTGCCTTATGAGCGGATCAATGATCTGGTCTTGACCGATTATGCTTTCAAAGAAAGCCTGCGGATGATGGCCCCCGTACCTTCAATCCCGCGCCGCGCGGTACGCGCATTCAGCTTTGGCGGCTATGACTTCCCGGCTGGCACGCATGTTGGTGTCAATCCTGCCTTCACCCATTTCATGCCCGAACATTGGCCCGAACCCGAAAAGTTCGATCCGATGCGTTTTGAACCCGAGCAAGTACGCACACGGCATAAATATGCGTGGGTGCCGTTCGGTGGCGGCGCGCATATGTGTCTTGGCCTCCACTTTGCCTATATGCAGACCAAAATCCTGATGTGGCACATGCTACGCACGCACCGCATCGAAATGCCACAGGGCAGCGGTGACAAATGGCAGGCGTGGCCGATCCCTAAACCGCGCGACGGCCTGCCGGTGCAATTGGTTCCTCTCGATCGGCCTTGACACTGCACCAACTTACTGTATTATATTAACAATACAGTAAGGAGCTAAACCAGTGCGCCAGTTGATAATACTTCCCTTTGCAGCGCTTGCGCTTACCGCCTGCGGAACCAAAAGCGATGACGGTAATCCCGGCACGGATATCAGCATTGATGCAACTACCGACGAAGGCAGCCCGGTAAAGGCCAGTTCAGATGGCAAGACGGGCGAAATCGCGATTGATGTCCCCGGATTTAAGGCGAATATCGCGATGCCGAAGATCAAACTCGATGCCGATAATTTCGATATCGACGGGGTAAAGCTCTATCCCGGATCGAAGATTGTCTCGATGAAGGCTGAAGAGCGCAAGCACGATACGGGCGATGGCAAAGGCAATGTGCAGATCCGCTTTGATGCGCCTGCGACGCCTGATGTCGTCAAAGCGTGGTTCGTCGAAAAGCTGACCGGCAATAACAAGTTTACGATCACCCAGACCGCGAGCGGCCTGACAGGCAGAAATGAAGACGGCGCCCCCTTCACGCTTGATGCGCAGCCCGGCGCAACCGGCCACACTGTTGGCACGATCATCATTTCAGGCAAGTAAACCGCCAAACGCGCTGAAAGGAAGCCGTTAACCCTTTTCAGCGATGGCTTGGTAAGCTTTACCAGATAGTAACCACGGCCACATGTAAGGGACTGGGTTATGATCCGTGCTTCAATGATTGCGACACTATCGGCGGCTCTGCTACTGGCAGGCTGTGGCGACAAGACCAGCGACAAGGCCGAACTTGACAAGATCGATGCCAAACTTGGCGGTAAAACGGGTGCTGATCCTGCACTTTCGGGTGCACTTGAAGAGCCGATCATGGTCGACCCAAAACTTGCCTCACAATCGAACGAGGATAGCATCAGGCCACCCGCCGAGCCATTTCAGGCACCCATCCCGCTTGATCCAAACGCGCCCGATGCGACAGGCGCAGGCCAGACGCTTGGCTCGCTTGCCGAACAGCAGGCACGCTTGAGCAAAGACAAGTTCAATGGTTGTGTACTCAATGTCCAATATTCGATGGACTTTGCCAACCGCCTACCGACCGATCTGCCACTTTATCCGCGCGCGCGCGTGATTGAGGCCGCTGGCAGCGACGCCGCAAATTGCCATCTTCGCGCGATAACCTATTCGAGCGTGGCAACACCCAAGGCGATGATCGACTTTTATCTCACCACAGCGCGCCGTGCCGGATACACGGCCTCGCACAGTAGCCAAGGCAATGAAGAGATGGTCAACGGCACGCGTGACCACGACGGCGCAGCATTCTATGCCATTATTCAGCCAGCAGGCGCTGGCAGCTCGGTTGATTTGGTTGCAAACAACGGGCGGTAGCCGCCACCTTGCTCCATTCCTAATTCCGCCGTATCGCAGACGGCATGACAAACGAGAAAAAAAGCACCACGGGGCAGGCCATCGTTGCCGAGCTTGAAACCCTGTTCAAAGAAGCAGTCACCAAACTGCGCACCGCAATCGAAACCTACATCGCCGATGGCACCCTACCCGACCCGGCATGGCGCAGCGACGGCAGCTTTACCTATCCCGAAATCCACGTTCATTGGAGCGGCGACGCAGGCAATGCCGAGCCGCAGCGTTCCTTCGGCCGCCTCACCGGCCCCGGACATTATGCGACGAGCATCACCAAGCCCAAACTCTTCTCGGACTATCTTGCCGAACAGATCAACATCCTTGTCCAGGATTATGGCGTCACTGTCGAGGCGAAGGTAGGGCGGCAGGAAATCCCTTTCCCCTATGTGCTTGATGCAGGCACCGAATTTGGCGACGTCCGCGCGATTGACCTCGCACGCTGGTTTCCGGCGACCGAGCTTGCCCATATTGGGGATGAAGTCGCCGACGGCATCCAGCCTGGTGCAGACGGCGTACCGATGCCGCTTGCTCTATTTGACGGGCTACGCACCGATTTCTCGCTCGCACGCCTGCGCCACTATACCGGCACCGCGCCAGAGCATGTTCAGCGCTATGTGCTGTTCACCAACTACCACCGCTATGTCGATGAGTTTGTGACCTGGGCATCAAGCCAATTGGGCAAGGATACGCCTTATACGATGCTGTCGTGCCCTGGCGGTCTGACGATAACCGACAGCACGTCGGATTCGCAAAACGCGGTTGCCGACAGCGCTTGGCGGCGGCATCAAATGCCCGCATGGCATCTGGTAGCGCCCGATGGCAAGGGGATCACCCTCGTCAATATCGGTGTCGGCCCGTCTAACGCCAAGACGATCACCGATCACCTCGCCGTGCTGCGTCCCGAGGCGTGGTTGATGATCGGGCACTGCGGCGGCCTGCGCGCGAGCCAACGGATCGGCGACTATGTCCTAGCCCATGCCTATCTGCGCGATGATCATGTCCTTGATGATGTGCTGCCCCCCGAAATCCCGATTCCGCCGATTGCCGAAGTGCAACAAGCCATGGCGCGCGCGGCCGAAACTGTTTCGGGCGAAAGCGGCGAACGGCTCAAGGCACGCCTGCGCACTGGCACCATCGTCACTACCGATGATCGCAACTGGGAATTGCGCTACTCCAAATCCGCGCTCCGCTTCAGCCAAAGCCGCGCGATTGGTATCGACATGGAATCCGCGACCATCGCCGCCCAAGGCTACCGCTTCCGTGTTCCTTATGGCACGTTGCTCTGCGTATCGGACAAGCCAATGCACGGCGAGCTCAAACTCCCCGGCCAAGCCAACCGCTTTTATGAACGCGCAATCAGCGAACATATGCGGATTGGCATTGAGGCATGTAACGAGTTGCAGCGTGAAGGCGCAAAACTGCACAGTCGCAAACTTCGCGCGTTTAACGAGCCGCCATTCCGGTAAGCGATTTTGCTCCAGCTCGTTCGGACTGAGCCTGTCGAGCCGGGGCAGCACGGAGCGTCGGCCTCACGCTAATCCGTTTATCGCGAGCAAAGGCCGCAAGCTATCACACTATTTTTGGCAGTAACTGACAGTGAACAGCGCTAAAGCGCGCCTACGGCTGGCAAAGCTTATGCCGCGCGCCGCAATTCCATCCGGCTCCAGATTTCAACCAACGCGCCGGTCAGTTCGTCCATCATTTCAACGGTATGCGCTGGCCCCGGTGTGAAGCGAAGCCGCTCGGTTCCGCGTGGTACAGTTGGATAGTTGATCGGCTGGACATAGACACCGTATTCGGCGAGCAAAATGTCGCTGATTTTCTTCGCGCGGACGGGATCACCGATCATCAGCGGAACGATGTGTGTCGTCGTATCCATCACCGGCAAACCAGCCTCTGCAAAGCTTGTTTTCAAATATTTTGCCGCCGCCTGCTGTGCGTCGCGTTCCTCGCTTGATGCTTTCAAGTGGCGAACACTGGCGAGGACACCGGCCACGAGGACGGGTGAAAGTGACGTCGTAAAAATAAAGCCCGGTGCATAGCTGCGGATCACATCCACAATCATCTGGTCAGCCGCGATATAGCCGCCCATTACGCCGAATGCTTTGCCGAGTGTCCCTTCGATGATCGTAACGCGGTGCGCGACCTCATCTCGGTCAGTAATGCCGCCGCCGCGAGGGCCGTACATGCCAACCGCATGGACTTCGTCGCAGTAAGTCAGCGCATTATATTTGTCGGCAAGATCACAGACAGCGGCAATATCGGCCACGTCTCCGTCCATCGAATAGACGCTTTCAAACGCAATCAGCTTGGGTGTGTCAGCATCCTCGGCGGCAAGCAATTCCTCAAGATGGGCGAGGTCATTGTGCCGCCAGATACGTTTGGCGCAGCCGCTATTCTGGATGCCGGCAATCATTGACGCGTGGTTGAGTTCATCGGAAAAGATCACACAACCGGGCAGAATCTTGCCCAAAGTCGCCAGTGTCGCCTCATTCGAGATATAGCCGCTGGTGAAGAGCAGCGCGCCCTCCTTCCCGTGGAGATCCGAAAGTTCAGCTTCAAGATCGACATGATAATGCGTGTTGCCACCAATATTGCGTGTGCCGCCCGAACCCGCGCCAACATCATGGAGCGCTTCTTCCATCGCGGTGATGACCTTGGGATGTTGACCCATCGCGAGATAATCATTCGAACACCAGACCGTAATCGGCTTTGGCCCGTTATGCCCGGCAAAGCAGCGCGCATTGGGATAGGCACCCTTATTGCGAAGGATATCGATGAAAACGCGGTAACGTCCTTCTTCATGAAGGCGGTCAATCGCTTGGGTAAACACCTTACTGTAATCCACGGTTTTCCATCCTGCATGTGGTTCACGGGTCGACTTTTTCCGCCCTTAACCAAGAGACTGCGTTAATTCCAGCGCAAACGACTCTCAACAATGATACGCATCACATCCCTTGCCTTATCGCTCCGGCCTTTATCAGCCGCGCGATTGCTTCACCGTCGTGGCTGGGCACGAGGGTCAAATCGGGATTAGCGACGGCCAGTGCATTGAATGCAGAGAGCCAGCCGAACACCGCGTCGCGATTTTCATCGACCAAGAGGTCACCGACAAGGCGCGAGCGTGCGCGCATTTCGCGCCAGTTGCGATCCATCGAAGATATATCCCCCATGAACAGATATTCGCGGCCATTGGCCAACTGCACAAAAACAAGCTGTGACCCCGGTGTGTGGCTCGGTGCTTTGACTAGGACAACGCCCGGCGCAATCGCACGCACACCATCATAATTTAGCGGTTTGAAGGTATCGCGGCTCCCTACGGGCCAGTTGACCGGTTGCGAGATTTCGGGGTGATCAAATTGCTCGCGGGTGATGAACGCCTTGGGCAGCAGGGCCTTCCAGTCGGGTGCTTCGAGTACACCGCCGATATGATCGAGATGTTCATGCGTCACGACGATTGCCGCCGCGCGGCGCATCGCAGCGTTAACGCGCATCTGGGCCGCTTCGTTATAGCTGTCGACGCCCATGCCTTCAGCAGAAGCGCGGCTGAAACCGCTATCAATTATGACGCTGGCGTCGCCTGAACCGACCTGAAAGCTCTGTATGGCAATACCGCCATCGCCCCAGCCGCCGCCGGCAACCATCAGCGTTGCGGGCAGCTTACGCTGCGAAATGACTTCCACCGCGACGGCATCGGGTTTGGCACCGCCGATGCTGTTTGCCGCTTGGCGCAGCGCTGCAATATCGATTGTCCTCGTCGCCACGCCGGGGCGATTGTCAACCAACAGCCAATAATAGGCAGCCCCGATTATGAGAACGATCAGAAGCAGCCATTTCATTATGCGCTTCACTGTTTGTCGCCCCGTGAATTATCGACACCACCTGCAATAAGATTGGCTGGCCTATCAAGCAAACGCGGCGCGGTCGTCGTCGTCATCCGGGCGAGCAACTTACCCTCCGGATCAATCAAATCCGCCTCGATAAAGCCGATAGTTTTTCCGAGCTTGATCACCCGCGCTTCGGCATAAAGCAGCCCCGGTTTAGCAGCGGCAAAGAAGGTGGTTTTGAGTTCGAGCGTGGCAACAAACACCGGTTGGCCAGCTTTGACAATCGCCGCAAACGCCGCTGTATCATCAAGCAAGGCTGTAACAATCCCGCCCTGAACACTACCGCCGGGATTGGTATATTCAGCGCCAATATCATATGACATCCGCACAAAACCATCTGCGCTACGCACCTCTAGGACGTGCGATTTGAAGAGTATCCCCGTTGGCGGGCGGCGCGTGTTGAACCGTTCAAGCAATTGGTCGTCGGTAAGTGGCATGATGTTTCTTTCAAAGCATATCGGTTTGGGTGAGGCCGTAGGCGGCAAGCGCGGGTTGCAGCGCTGTGATATCTGCGCTGTCTTTTGTGAACACGGCCCGGCCCGTTGCGGCCTCTGGCCAGTTCTGCTCTTGGGTGAGATAGGCCGTCCGCCGCGCGATCCCCGCGCCGCTATCAACAAGTGTGACGCCTGCCGGACTGGCAGCGGCAATGTTTTGGGCAAGCAGCGGAAAATGCGTGCAGGCGAGCACAAGCTGATCAAGCTGCGCGCCACCTTCGCGGCCGTACACGCCCGCCATGATCTCACGCATTTCGGTGGGCGAGGGCGCAACACCCCGCAGCTTCGCTTCAGCAATATCAACCAGCCGCGCGCTGCCATAACGGATCACAGTGCAATCACCCGCAAATTCAGCCACAAGATTATCAACATAGGCCTGGCGCACCGTTGCCTCGGTACCCAAAACGCCGATCACTCGCGTTTTTGAGGCAAGCGCAGCGGGTTTAACCGCCGGCACCGTGCCGACCACAGGCAAATCAAGCGCTGCCCGCACATGTGCGAGGGCAATGGTTGAAGCGGTATTGCACGCGATCACGATCAGGCGCGGCTTATACCGCTCGGCAAGGCGGCCAAGCAGAGTAGGCACACGCGCCGCAATTTCGCCCTCGCTTTTGGTACCGTAAGGATAGCCGCCATTATCCGCCACATAGACGATTGATGCGGCGGGAAGCTGCGCCCGGATGTGCGAGAGAACTGACAGCCCTCCAACGCCTGAATCGAACACAATGATAGGGCGGGCGTCGGACATTGGATTATCTGATCAACAACGGCGCGCGATAGTCAACCAAAAGCGCGATCATGCGATGCAATTATGATGGACTCTACAGCCTCCACAGTGAGACCGGACGAACGACCGGCTTGGGCGATTGCTGCTTGACCCCAA
>JBBTEI010000085.1:3083-9685 GCA_038042405.1 Pseudomonadota bacterium | reverse complement strand
CACATAATTCCAGAGCAGCCAGCCAAACAGGCTCGACCAAAGCAGGCTGATATAATCCATCCCGATCACGGTTGAGACAGGCGCAAGGCGGAGCGCCGCCGTTAGCCCGATCTGGCCAATCCCGCCAAGCGTGCCGATCCCGGCAAGCAGCATCCATTCATAGGCGTCATGCGATGTAATGAAAAAGGGCAGCAGTAGCCCCATCGGGATTGTCGAAAGTACGGAAAACCAGAATACGGTCGTTGCTGCGCCTTCCGTGCGGCCCATATCGCGGATTTGCAGACTCGTAATCGCAACCAATAACGCCGCAATCAGCCCAACCGCTGCGCCAGCCGCTGGAATATCTGCACCCCCCGGCTGCACAATCACGAGGACACCGATAAAACCCGCAATCACCGCCCCAATCCGGTGCTTTCCGACCTTCTCCCGCAAAATAATCGCGGCAAGGATCGTCGCAAAAATCGGAGTGGTAAACCCAAGCGTCGTCGCCTCGGCAAGCGGGAGGAGCGTGATCGACCCCATGTAAAACGACATGCTGACGAGGCCAAGCCCGCTCCGCGTTACATGCGCGCCAAACCGCTGCGTCGCAAGTGAGGCAAGCCCCGGCCCGGCGATCACCCACGCGAGAACGACCGGTACCGCGAGCGACTGCCGCCAGAACATGATCTCGGCGAGATGGACGCCCGCATCGCTCGCGAGCTTGACGAGCACCGTCATCATCGCAAGGCACGAAATCCCGAACAGTCGCAGGCCAAGTGCCCGGGTACGGTTTTCGACGCGCGGGGGTAGTATCGATGCGATCTCAGTCAATCGAGCGTAACCCGCGCCATAACCGCTTCCGCCGAGGCGCTGTCACCCCCGATGTAGACGCAGTGGACGCCGTGTTCAGTCTGCCAGACATGCGCGGCCTCATCCCACCAGCCAAGTTCGGAAATTGGCACCGCAAAATCGATCTGTCGCGCCTCAGCCGGGGCAAGCGGCACCGACGCAAAACCGCGCAACAGCTTGTGCGGGCGCTTAATCCCGCCGGGAAAACCGACATAAAGCTGCACGACTTCGCGGCCCGCAACCGCGCCGGTGTTGGTAATGGTGATCGAGGCCTCCACTTGACCGCCAATCACGCGCGCCATGATCTCGCTATAAGCAAACCGGGTGTAGGATAGCCCAAAACCGAACGGAAAGCGCGGCACAACCCCGTCCTCCTCCAACAATGTATAGCCGTGGAGCGGGCCATAAGTGATCGCGTCGGCATTTTTATCAAAGAATGGATAATCGCCCGCATCACGCGCCACAGTGAAAGGCAGCTTGCCCGACGGATTGACTGCACCAGTGAGCAGATCGGCCAGCGCAGCACCGCCCTCCATCCCGGCATAAAAAGTCTGGATGATGCCAGCGACCCCTTCCACCCATTCCTCCACCAGCACCGCCGAACCTGCAACAATTACCACAAGCGTGCGCGGATTAACGGCGGATACCGCTTGGATCAGCGCAACCTGATCATCGGGCAAACCGAGATTATCGCGATCACCGCCAATCGCGCGCACCCGCCCCTGCGCATCTTGCCCTGAAAGCCCTGCCGCCATTTCGCCGGGAATATATTCGCCCTCTTCCTCGGCGGTATAGCCAGTAACAACGATGGCAATATCAGCACCGCGCGCAGCAGTGACTGCCGCTTCAAGATTGCGTTCATCGCCTGCCAGGGTTACCCGCTGGCCGAGTGCCGCGCGCAACCCGCCATAAGGGGT
Organism: Pseudomonadota bacterium; assembly: GCA_038042405.1. Taxonomy (GTDB): domain Bacteria; phylum Pseudomonadota; class Alphaproteobacteria; order Sphingomonadales; family Sphingomonadaceae; genus Aquisediminimonas. The sequence continues at coordinate 7,940 of JBBTEI010000085.1, read as the reverse complement.
GACAATATAGGGCGCACGCACCTTACTTGAGCCGTTGTCGCCCGTATTTTCAAGATCAGCCAGCCGCCCAAACATCGCCACGGACGCACCCTCAACCAGCGGGAGCAGTGCCTCATTTTTGAGCAGAACCGCCGATTTCTGAGCGGCTTCGCGCGCCAGGGCGCGATGATCTTCGCTCGCCACCAGTGACAGCGGATAATCGGGTAGCGGGTCTTGCGCGCTGGCAAAACTGTAGAGCGTCGTAAGTATCCGCATGCAGGCACGGTCAATCACAGCCGTATCAATCCGCCCACCCTCAACCTCGGCAACCAGCTTTTCACCATACTGAACCGGCTCGGGATTTTCGACATCAAGCCCCGCCGCCGCGCCGTCCGGCCCATAAACACCCAGCATCCAATCCGAATGGACAAAACCGTTAAAGCCCCAATCGCCGCGCAGAATATCAGTGAGCAGTTCATGGCTATGCCCACAATATGGCCCGTTCACCTTGTTATACGCGCTCATCACGCTGGCGCAGCCGGCATCAAGGATCATCTTGAAATGGGGGAGATAAACCTCGCGCAGCGTGCGCGCGTCCATCTCGACATTCACTTTGAACCGCGCATTTTCAATCGAGTTGGCTGCAAAATGTTTGACCGTCGCGATCACATTATGATGTTGGATGCCCGTTGCAAGGGCCGCGCCCATTGCGCCGAGATGGTGCGGGTCTTCGCCGTAAGTTTCCTGCGCTCTGCCCCAGCCGGGATGGCGCAGCAGATTGACACAGACCGCACCTGACAGGTTGCATCCTTGCGCGCGCACCTCGGCCCCCATGGCGATGCCGATGCGGTATTCAAGATCAGTATCAAAGCTTGCGCCACGCGCCATCGTGCAAGGGAAAGCGGTCGAATTGCCGCGCGCCACGCCGCGCGGGCCATCGGTAAACCAGAGTGCGGGCACATTCAGCCGTTCACATCCGCCGCCCGCCCGGTATGGCCGCGCCGCCCACACGCGACCATCCTCGACATAGGCTTTGTAAAAACCCCGACCAGACATCATCGCCACTTTTTCGGCGAGCGTGGCATTGGCGAGGATCTCGGTTATGGTATCGGCAATATCGCCGTCGCTCATGCCCTTGCGCGGGGCGAAATCGGTGTTGCTCATCGCGTGTTTCTGGCAGGAAAGCATGGAGAGGTCAAAGCGGTTAAGCGATTAGAGTCGTTACCCGTCCGCACCCTAAAGCGTAGCTATTCCAGCAATGCCAGCAGCGCAAAGGTGGCTAGCCAATGTTCGCCCATATAATCTCCGGTGACGTGGGCGAGGCTGGCGTCGAGGTGACGGCGGGCGCTATCTTCGGCAACCCCGGAAATGGCGTGGGTCGGCCCAAGAACACGGGCAATCCCGCGCCAGCACCAGGCACGGCTGAGGTTCAAACCATCAAGGTGCGCGATTTTGCCGTCGCTGCGATCCGAGACTGTCGCCGGGGTAAAGAGTGTCGCCGGTTCGCCGTGCATGAGGCGCGGAAGGAAGGCATCGAACCAGTCAGCAAAGCCTGTTGCCCCAAGCACGCGGCTCATCAGCAGCGCTTCGCACAACGCAGGCGAAAGGAATTCATCGCCGCCGGGTTCCCAAGCCTGACAGTCACGGTCTGAACCAAACCAATCGTGCGCGCGTTCACTAATCAGCCCGGCAAGCGGCGCATCGTGGTTCTTGGCCCAGTCACTCACTAGCACCAACGCAAAGGCAATGTTGAAATGGGGGCCCACGCGCAAAGGGTAAGTCAGCTTTGGCAGGAAGGCGCGAAAGCGATCAGCAAAGGCACGCCCGAGCGGCTCAAGTGCGGCGGCCCACGACGCATCATGCTGCGCAAGTTCGCCGTGGAGTGCGAGCAGCCACGCCCAGCCGTAGGGCCGCTCGAACCCAGTTGCCATTGGCCTTGCAAGGAACGCGAGTTCACCTGCAACCTTTTCGGGAACCAGCATCTCGTCAGCGCGTGCGCGGATCAATGCAGCCTCAGGCAGGTCAGGATATTCGCGCACAATCCGCATCGCCTGCCACCAGCCGTGAACACAACTGTGCCAATCAAAACTGCCATGAAAGATTGGATGAAGCGCGATTGGCGGCACCGCGTCCTCAGGGCCATTCAGCACGAGATCAAGCTTGTAAGGGTATTGCCGACCGAGATGGCCAAGCGTCGCGGCTGCAAACTGTGCCGCGATTTCAGGGGTGAAGTGGCTCACCGGAACGCCAGCAGATAGATGAGCGCGATGTTGACCGCGAGCAAGGGCAGCGCGGTGCCAATCTGCGCCTTGATCACGCCGTTCTTATCCTTGAGTTCAAGCAGCGCTGCCGGGACGAGGTTAAAGTTCGCGGCCATCGGCGTCATCAATGTGCCGCAAAATCCGGCAAGCATTCCGATCGCGCAAACAATCGCCGGATCACCGCCATATTGCTTGATAAGGAGTGGCATCCCGATCGCTGCAACCATCACTGGGAATGCAGCAAAGGCATTGCCCATCACCATCGTGAAGAGCGCCATGCCAAGCCCGTATGCCAGCACCGCGCCGATCAAGCTGCCTTGCGGGATCGCTTGCCCCGCAAGCCCGCCAACGACATCGCCGACACCCGCGAGCGCGAACACCGCGCCAAGGCTTGCCAACATTTGCGGCAGGATCGCCGCCCAGCCGACGGAGTCGATCAAGCGGCTGCCTTGCTGGATTGGGAGCATTGGCGCAGGCCGCAGCCTGACATAGCCAACCGCAAGCGCGAGCAGAACACCAAGTGCGAGCGAGATCAGCGTGACTTGCTTGGGGTCAATCCATTCGGGCACGCGCTTGAACAGCAACGTACCGATCAGCGCCACCGCCGGGATGATCAGTGCAATGGCGAACAGGCCGTTGCCGTGCCTTTTGGCGCGCTCTTGCTTGACCGTGATCGCAACCTCATCACCCTCGGCGCGTTTGAGGCCACCAAATCCCGCAATCCCGACCAGTCCAAGCACGAGCAAGCCATTGCCGAAATCGCCGAGCCGGTCTCCTGCGAACATGCTCAGCGCCAGCAACCCCCAAAAAGCCGCGTTGCCGGGGCGTTTATTTCGCAGGCCAAGCAGGCTGTAGGCAGCAAAGGCGGCCCCTGCGAGCCAATAGACATAGGTGAGCGTAATCATTTGCCCGCCAGCCTCCGGTCAAGCCGCCACAAGCGGAAGCCGTGGATCAGCAGCGCCGCAATCGCGGTCGGAATTGCCCAGACTGAAAGCTCAAACGGATCAAGGATAATGCCGTACTGTTCAAGCAAGCCCTTCATCAGCAGGATTGATCCAATCGCGAGAAAAATATCCTCGCCGAAGAATAGCCCGACATTATCAGTCGCAGCAGCATAGGCTTTGACCGTCTCGCTTTCGTCTTCGCTGAGCGTGCCTTTTTGCTGTTGTGCTGCGGCTTCAGCCATTGGTGCGACCAGTGGACGCACGGTCTGCGGATGGCCTGCAACCGAAGTGAGGCCGAGCGCGGCGGTGGCCTGCCGGATCAGGAGATAGCCAGTAAGCAACCGCCCGACAGTCGCGCCTTTGAGGCCGGCAATTAACCCGCGTGCGCGTTCCTGAAGGCCGAATGCTTCAAGCAGCCCGATCACCGGAAGGACGATCCAGACGACGCTGACATAGCGCGAGTCATTAAATGCCTTACCAAAGGCCGCGATGATTGCGTGAAGATCAAGCCCTGCCACAAGGCCAGTCACCAATGCCGAAACGACAATCACTAAAAGCGGATTGAAGCGCAGCATAAAGCCCGCGACGATCACCGCGATTCCAGCGAGTGTCCACATTATGTCGCGCTCCCAAATCCGCCGCCGCCCGGTGTTTCGATCACGAATACATCGCCCGCTTGCATTTGAACCGCCGCAGTCGCGCTGAGATGTTCGGTGCTGCCATCCACCCGCTCGACTTGGTTTGCACCAAGCGCGCCGGATGCGCCGCCTGCCAACCCGAACGGCGGCACTTTTCGGCGATTGGAGAGGATGCCTGCCTCCATCGCCTCAAGGAAACGGATGCGTCGCGTTCCGCCGTCTCCGCCCTTGTGTGCGCCGTCTCCGCCTGAACCGCGCCGGATCGAGAATTCTTCAAGCAGCACGGGAAAGCGTGTTTCCAATATTTCAGGGTCGGTCAAACGACTGTTGGTCATGTGCGTCTGGATGACCGATGCGCCGTCAAAATCGGGGCCTGCACCAGCGCCGCCTGCAATCGTTTCATAATATTGATGCGTATCATTGCCGAAAGTGAAATTATTCATCGTTCCCTGCGCCCCCGCCATCGCGCCAAGCGCGCCGAACAGCGCGTCAGTCACCACTTGGCTGGTTTCGACGTTGCCCGCAACAACGGCGGCGGGATAGCGCGGATTGAGCATACATCCTTCGGGCACGATGATGGTGATCGGGCGCAGGCAACCCTCGTTCATCGGGATTGGATCATCGATCAAGGTGCGAATGACATAAAGCACGGCGGCGCGGACGACGGGCAGCGGCGCATTGAAATTGCCGCCGAGCTGCGCTGATGTGCCGGTGAAATCCACGGTAGCAGTGCGCGCCTCGCGATCAATATGAACGCGCACTTCAACAACCGCCCCGTTATCCATCGCATAACGGAAATCGCCATCCGAAAGTTTGGCGATCAACCGGCGGACAGTCTCTTCGGCATTGGCCTGAACATGGCGCATATAGGCTTGGACGGTGGCGGTGCCGTAATCCGCCGAGATGCGCCATAGCTCGGACGCACCCTTGGCACAGGCAGCAACTTGGGCTTTCAAATCGGCAATGTTCTGATCAATATTGCGCGATGGCCAGCGCCCCGAGCCGAGCAGCGCGCGCACTTCACTTTCAAGAAAA
>JBBTEI010000085.1:0-3073 GCA_038042405.1 Pseudomonadota bacterium | reverse complement strand
AAAGCGCCCGCCTTCCACGATTTGGACATTGTCGATCAGGACGCCTTCTTCCTCAACGCTTTGGCTATTGGGCGGCATTGAACCCGGCGTGATGCCGCCAATATCTGCGTGGTGCCCGCGCGCCGCGACGAAATAGGCGGGCACGGTTTCACCCTCCACGAACACCGGCATGATGACGGTGATATCGGGCAAATGGGTGCCGCCGTCATAGGGCGCGTTGAGCGCGTAAACGTCACCCGCGTTGATCGCACCCACACGACGCGTCAGGATCGTCCGCACGCTTTCACCCATTGAACCAAGATGGACGGGCATGTGCGGCGCGTTGGCAACGAGGCTGCCGCATGCATCAAACAGCGCGCAGGAAAAATCGAGTCGTTCGCGGATGTTGACCGATGAGGCACTGTGCTGGAGTGCGGCACCCATTTCCTCGGCAATTGCCATAAACAGACCGTTAAAAATTTCGAGCCGCACTGGATCAACGTCTGTGCCGATCGCCGCAATATCGGCGCGCGCGGCATATCGCGTAAGGATCAGATTGCCAATCGCATCGACTGCAACACGCCAGCCCGGTTCGACTATCGTCGTCGATACTGGATCAAGGATGATCGTGGGGCCATCCGTGACAAAACCGGCAGCAAGCGTCGCGCGATCATAGAGCGGGGTCGGCTGAGCCTTGCTGTTCATAAAACAGGTGACTTCGGCGATTGGCGCGCCTGACGTTTCGGGCAAATCAAAGCGGAGCGAAGCGCCGTCCGCGCCCGTCGCAATCGCCTCGACCCCGATCATTTCGGCGATTAGCCCGGTGTCGCCGGTAAAGCCGAACCGGGCTTGGTGGCGCACGGCAAATGCGGCCTGCATTTCGGCAAGTGGAACAAGTGGAATGGCTATACTGCTATCAGTGCCCGAATGGCGGATGTGGACGAGAGTTTCGCATCGAACCCCGGCGTCGCCAATATCTTGCGCGCGCAAGGCCGCCTCTGCCTCGTGCGCGAGGACTGCAATCGCGGCTTCGAGGGCGTCCACCGTTTCCACGCCAAGCGGCATCGCTAGCGTCGCCTCGCGCAGCACGCGCCGGTCGGCCAGCCCCATTCCGTAGGCCGAAAGCACCCCACCAAGCGGGTGAATGATCACGCGCTCCATCGCCAGCGCATCGGCAACAAGGCAGGCATGCTGTCCACCTGCTCCACCAAAGCAGGCAAGCGTATAGCGCGTGACATCATGCCCGCGCGCGACCGAGATTTTCTTGATCGCATTGGCCATATTGGCGACCGCAATCGTGATAAAACCCTCGGCGGCCTCTTGCCGGGTTACCGCTTGTCCAGTGGCTGCTTTGACTTCGGCGACGAGGGCTGCGAATTTCTCCTGCACGACCGCGTCATCAAGCGGCAAATTCCCGCTTTTGCCAAACAGCTTGGGAAAATGCGCCGGCTGGATTTTGCCGAGCATGATATTGCAATCAGTCACGGTGAGCGGCCCGCCGCGCCGATAGGATGCCGGCCCCGGCACCGCCCCCGCCGAATGCGGGCCGACCTGAAAACGCCCGCCTTCAAACCTGCAGATTGATCCGCCACCCGCAGCCACGGTGTGAATCCGCATCATCGGCGCACGGATGCGCGCGCCCGCGACCATCGTTTCGCTGTCACGCTCATAATGGCCTGCATAGTGCGAAACGTCGGTTGATGTGCCGCCCATGTCAAAACCGATGACATGGTCAAAACCGGCCTCTGCGGCGGTTTGCGCCATGCCGACGATCCCGCCCGCTGGCCCCGAGAGGATTGCGTCTTTGCCGTGAAATGCGTTGCTATCCGCCAGCCCGCCGCTCGATTGCATAAACAGCGTCGAAACAGCCCCACCGATCCCGTTCTCAAGCCCATCGACATAGGCGCGCAGCACTGGCGAGAGATAGGCATCAGCCAGCGTCGTATCGCCGCGCCCGATCAGCTTGATCAGCGGCGCAACGCGGTGGCTCACCGAAATTTGGGTGAAGCCGATTTCGCCCGCCAATTTCGCAAGCTGTGCTTCATGTGCATGATAGCGATAGCCGTGCATCAAAACGATGGCGACCGAGCGCAGACCATTGTCATAAGCGGCTTGGAAAGCCATCCGCGCTCTAGCTTCATCAAGTGGAGCAAGAACGGTGCCCTGCGCGTCCACCCGTTCCCCTATTTCTACCACATCGGTATAGAGCGGCGGCGGCACCTTAATCTCTCGCACGAATAAATCGGGTCGTTCCTGATAACCAATGCGGAGCGCATCACCAAAGCCGCGCGTGATCGCGAGCAAGGTCGGCGCACCTTTATGTTCGAGCAGCGCATTGGTTGCCACGGTTGTGCCAATCCGCAGCTCAGACGGCGGCAGCGGCCCCGTGGTGACGCCTGTAATCTGGCGCATCGCAGCAACCGCAGCATCACGGTAGCTTTCGGGATTTTCCGAAAGCAGCTTGAGCGTCCTCGTCTGCCCATTTGGTGCACGGGCAATCACATCGGTAAATGTGCCGCCACGATCAACCCAGAATTGCCATTTATCGTTGTTCATTATCGCAAGCCTTATCGCGCAGGCGGCGCGCTGGCTATCAGGAATGGTGGCTGGTAAAATGGCACTTTATATGTCATAACATTTGCAACCCATGGAGAGGTTCACATGTCTGTTCGCCAAACGAGTTTGATCTTCGCCGCGCTGGCCATCGCCGCGCCAGCACTTGCCGAGCCACAAACGGCAACGCCGCAGACGATTGAGGCCAACCGCGCCTTTGCCCAAGGGCTGCCCTGGGCGGATCGCAGCGAGGAAGAATTGGCGTCGCGCGGCTTTGTCGCAACGCGCAAAGATCCGGTCATCAAAGCGGCGGACGGCAAGACCGTGATAGATTTGGCAGCCTATGATTTTGCAAAAGAAGCCGCGCCTACCACCGCCAATCCAAGCCTGTGGCGGCACCTTGGCCTGATCCGCCAACACGGATTGTACAAGGTTGCACCAAGCATTTGGCAAGTGCGCGGTTTCGACATTTCAGTAATGAGCATCATTGAGGGCAAAACAGGTTTCATCATCGTTGACCCGCTGACCGTGCGCGAGTCCG
>JBBTEI010000084.1:0-23265 GCA_038042405.1 Pseudomonadota bacterium | reverse complement strand
TATCAAGCTGACGCACAACCTCACCAAGTGTGCGCTGAAGCTCTGCCGGAGCCGAAATGATGATAGCGTTAACGCCCTCATAACGGGCGATGATTGGCGCCGCGCGCCCAGAAGCCGAAGGCGCAGCCGCTTGGAATGAGGTTGATGAAACAGATGCGGGCGGCGGGCTATTGCCGCTCGACGACGTTGATCCGGTTACCGTGGCACCTGCTTGCCCAACCAGTTGCTGTAGCACAGGCAACAGCTTTTCAGCGTCTGCGTGTTGAAGAAACAACACCCGAATCTCAGTGCCGCTCGCCGCGCGCTTATCAAGATCACGCGCAATCGCGGCAAAGCGCGAAACGGTGCCGCTATCCCCGCGCAATGCGAGTGAATTGCTGCTGTCAATCGCGACAACCGAAATTGCATTGCGCGCGCCCTCACCACCGCTTTGGCCACCGGAAGCCAGTTGCTGAAGCGACGACGCAATCTCACGCGCGCCTGCATTTTTGAGCGCGATCAGTTCGGTCGATGCGCCTTCGCTGTCAATACGACCCAATAAGGAGCGGATGCGGCGGATATTATCGGCATAGTCAGCCACAACCAAGCTATTGCCAGCCCGGTTTGCAGTGACCGAACCTTCGCGGCTTACCAGCGGGCGCAGTGTCTCTACCGCTGATGCCGCCTCTATCGAGCGCAACCGGAATACCTCAGTCACGAACTGGTTCCGCGCGGCACCATTGCTGCCAATTTTGCCAGGCTGCGTCGATGCCCCCTCAACCGGCTGAATCCGTAAGCCGCCCGTTGTGGGAATCGCAATAAATCCATTGGCACGCAGCGTTGAGAGGAACACCTCAAAATATTCAGACTTGCTCAGCGGCCGATCAGTCACCACCGACACCTTGCCGTCAACGCGCCCATCGATGATGAAGCTACGGCCCGTTACCCGCGCCGCATCCCGGATGAATGCGCGCACATCGGCATCGCGCAAATTAAGCGTATTTTGCGCCAAAAGCGGCGAAATCGGATAAAGCGCCAGCGTGGCGGCGAGGATCAGCTTCTTCATTGGCCTGTCTTTGCACTCACAGTCATGCGGCGTCCACCACGTTCAATATCTAGCGACACGGTGCCGCCGCCCGCAAGGACTGAGCGCACATCTTCACCGTCACTCACGGACTTACCATTAACCGCCGTCAACACATCGCCCGGCTCAAGCCCTGCGGCTTTGAACAATGCCCCGTCCCCCTTAGGGTTAAGCGCCATGCCCTTGATTTTGCCGTTTTCGGCGAGCGGCGCGATCTCGATGCTATTGGCAAGCAATGAGGAGCCACTGGTTTCGCCCGCTGGAAATGCACCCACTCCGCTTGGTTGCGCAACTGGAGCTGCCACCGATTGATCAAGGAAAATCTGCTCCGCAACCCCGCCACGATCAATTGTAACATTGTCAAACGACACCATCTTAAGCGTCACGCCGGGTTCGATTTCATCACCAACGGCAAAGCTTGATTGTACTCCGTCTGCCGTTTCGATAATTGCCGAGCCTCGCCCGGTTGCCATATCCATCCGCACACCGAACAGCTTCAGCGTGAGCGAGGTGACTACGGTTTCTTGAGCAGAGGCATTCAAACGGAAGAATGGATCAAAGCCAGATGCTGCCGAATTAGCGGCCACGCTGCCATGAATTGTGGCTGGACGCCAATCACCAACCGTTCCAATCGGCACGACGGTTGCCCAAACCAAGCGCGCGCACTGGATGGCCAATGCAGCCCAAAGCAGCAAAGCCAAGCCCTTTTGAAATGCTGGAAGCGCAAGCTGCTGCCCTCTGCCAAAACTACCAAAACGCAATGACTTTGCTCCCTGATTTTGCTGCGCTGATCATGTTATGGCGAATTTTTGGGGGTTGTGCGATGAAAAATTAACCATGATCTCTGCGGCAAGCCCGGTTTGCACAAACAACTGAGCTCGTTGTCACGCATTCGTAACATATCTGTCACCCAAGAGTCGCCATGCATCCCTAACCGGCTGGAAATGAGGCGGGCGGATACTCGACTCGGTTTGTTATTTTCTAAAGGGGTCATCATGACGCGCACACATAAAATTCTTCTAGCCGCCACTGCTATCGCTGTAGTCGCCGCTCCTGCTTATGCGCAGATGCGCCGTAATATCCGGGTTGTAGGCTCCTCAACGGTTTATCCGTTCACCAAGGCCGTTTCCGAGCGTTTTGCCCGCGCCAACCCAAGCGTGCCATCACCAATCGTTGAATCGACTGGAACTGGCAGCGGAATCAAGCTGTTTTGCGCTGGCGTTGGCGCCCAGCATCCCGACGTCGTAAACGCGTCGCGCCGGATGAAGGCATCAGAATATAAGGCCTGCGCGGGCAACGGCGTATCGCAGATCACCGAAATTCAAGTTGGCCTTGATGGAATCACATTAGCAACGTCGCGCGCGACAGGCATGTCCGGCATTACAACACGCGATTTCTACATGGCGGTTGCGAAGGCCCCATTTGGACGGCCCAACACCGCCAAGACGTGGAAAGATGTCAACAGCAAGCTTCCCGCAATTCCAATTCGTATTATTGGCCCAGCCGGAACATCGGGTACGCGTGACACGGTTTATGACCTGTTTATGATTCCTGTCTGCGAGACAAGTCCGGCGACTGTTGCGCTCAAAAAGAGCAATGAAGCAAAATATAATGCGATCTGCAAGACCATTCGCACCGACGGCGTGTATATTGAAGCTGGCGAGAACGACAATCTGATTGTCCAGAAACTTCAAGCCAACGTCAACACGATGGGTATTTTTGGCTACAGCTATCTTGAAGAGAATCTCGACAAGATTAAGGGCATTGCCTTCAACGGCGTCGCGCCAACCTATGCGACGGTTTCGAGCTTCCAATATCCAGGCGCGCGGCCGCTGTTCATCTATGTCAAAAATGCGCATGCAAAAGCGATCCCCGGCATCCGCCAATTTACAGCAGAATATGTTCGCGAAGCCAGCTTTGGGCCGAATGGCTATCTGAAGCAGCTTGGCCTTGTTGCATCACCCGATACGGCGCGCGCTCGTGCCGCAAAGATTGCAACAACGCTGACCCCGCTCAATCCCGGTGCTTTGAAATAGGCTTGCTTAGCCCGGCGGTCACCCCTAAGCGGCAGCCGCCGGGCGGGCGAAAATAAACTAGATAAGGGTTTTTTGATGACTTCTAATTCCGTAATTGCAACGCTGCTAGCAACATCCACGCTGGCTTTTGCAGTCCCCGCCTTTGCCCAGACCGCTCCTGCTGAAACTCAGGAGGCTGAACCGCCTGCTGATGCGCCTTCGCCCGAAGATTCTTCGTTACTAACCGTCCCAGCAGAGGAAGCGAACCCGTCGGCTGCAGACGCCAAGACAGCGCTGCTTGAGGCCCAGATTGAGGCGATGCAAAAGCAGCTTGACGAACTCAAGGCGCAAGTCACCAAGACGACGCCAAGCTGGAAAGGCGCCCCGCAATTCGCCGATGAGAAGGCAGGCTTCACGTTCAAAGTGCGTGGCCGAGTACAGCTTGACGGAGCGTACACCAGCATTCCCGATAATTTTGCAACGAACCGCAACCTTGGATTTAATACCCGTGCACGCCGTATTCGGCTTGGCGTTGAGGGCACTCTTCCCGGCGAATTTGGTTATAAGGCCGAATTTGATTTCGCGAATTCAACCGTCGGATTTGGTGATGTGATTTTAAGCTATGCGCCCAAAAATGCGCCTATCACACTCCAGTTAGGCAATCAGGAGAGCCTCAACGGGATTGAACAGATGACAAGCTCGCGCTGGTCATCATTCATCGAACGCGCGCAAACCAACGACGCATTTATCAACACGCGCCGCCTTGGCCTCACCCTCGGGGTTGCGAGCAAGGATGGGCTACTGCGCCTGACAGGCGGTGCATTTGTCGCGCATTCAATCGATGCTTCACTCGATAATGACGGCTATATTCTGGCAACCCGCGCAACCTATTCACCCTATGCGTTCAACGGGTTCCTGCACCTTGGATTTAACGCCCAGTACCGCAATTTTCAGTCCAACGATAACGGGGTTGCTTCGACTTCGATTGGCGCACCGTCGACCAATCAAGTGGCGCGCTACCGTGCCCGCCCCTTCCTTCAGACAACCGATGTTCGCTTTGTTGATACCGGAAGCTTTGCGGCCAAAAGCGATTTGATCCTTGGTCTTGAAGCCTACGGCGTTTTCAAATCGCTTCACCTCGGCGGCGAAGCCCAGATCATCAAGGTGAACGCCTATAGTGCAGGCGATCGCGCAACAGGGCTTGACGCTTTTGCGGGCGGCTCGGCCGTTACACCTACTGATGACCCCACCTTTTTTGGCGGGCATTTTGAAATCGGCTATTTCCTGACCGGCGAAACACGCGGGTATAAGAATGGCTTGTTTGACCGCACAAAGGTTCTCAACCCCTTCAACAAAGGTGGCGCTGGTGCCTTCCAATTGCTCGGCCGGATCGATTATCTCGATCTCGATAGCGGTCGCCTTAAAAATGGCCTGACGAACAATTTTGCGACCGGAACGACTTCGCTGGCGGCCACGAACACCCGGCTTGGACGCGGCGGCAAGCAGACCGGCTATCTCGCCGGGCTCACCTGGATACCGACCGACTATGTCCGCTTCCTGCTCAACTATATCCATACTGAAGTTGAAGGCGGCCCGCTTGCAGCAAATACAGTTCCGGTTTCGGGAAAAACTGTCGATAGGCGGAAATTCAGCACGGATGCAGTTGCCCTGCGTGCACAGATTGATTTCTGACCCATTATGACTATCGGGCTGACTCATGAAATTTGATGAGTCAGCCCGGATTGCCACCGCGACTGCCATTATATTGGCGCTGGCATTCATTGTGGCACAGGCCAGTGCGGTGTTCTCTGCGCTTGCGGTGTTGGCGGGAGGGGCGGTGCTTGTTGCGCTGCTTTACCGCAACTCTCAGGCCATCACGCCGATACAGCCCCAAATATCGCAGGCTAGTGACCAGTTTGATCGACTCCAAACTATACTCGACGCGGTTACTGATCCACTTATTCTTCTATCCGAAGCGCGCGTCGTTCATGGCAATCGGGCGGCGCATGAGCTGTTCGGCGTGCAGTTTGAGAGGCAAGACATCCGTTTAGCAATTCGCCACCCCTCGCTTGCCGCATTGCTGGGTGACACCCAGGCAACCGGCATTGAGGAGATAAGCGGGCTTGGCGGGTCGGCGCGGATATGGGAGGTACGGATCGAGGCCACGCGCGATAACCTGCGGCTCATCCACATGGTTGACCGTTCGGCGCGCCACGCCGCCGAGCGTGCCCGCGTTGATTTCGTTGCCAACGCCAGTCACGAATTGCGCACGCCGCTCGCCAATATTTCAGGCTATGTTGAAACGCTCACTGATGATGAAGTCGGCGGCGATGCCTCGACACGCACGCGGTTCCTCTCGATCATCGCCTCAGAAACCAAAAGGCTGAGTGCGCTGGTTGAGGATTTGATGTCTCTCTCACGAATCGAGGCGGATAAAAATCTTGAGCCACGAGATACCATCAATCTTGGTCAACTCATCGCGCGGGTGATTGGTGAGCGGCGCGAATCGATTCTCATGAACGTCGAAAACACGGAGTGCCTCATCACTGGCGACGCAGCCCAACTCTCACAACTGACGCACAACCTGATCGACAATGCGATCAAATATGGCAAACCGGGCGGCGACGTGACCGTAACGCTGGCAAGATTGCAGAACGATCAAATTTGCCTGAGCGTCGCCGATCAAGGGATTGGTATCCCGTCTGAACATATTCCCCGCCTCACCGAGCGATTTTACCGCGTTGATGCAGGTCGCAGCCATTCGGCGGGTGGCACTGGCCTTGGCCTTTCCATTGTAAAACATATCGCCGAACGCCACCGTGCGAACCTTGATATCAAAAGCGTGATTGGCGAGGGCACCACTGTTTCGCTCACATTTGCGAGCGCCACCCCGGACGTTGTCATATAAATGTAATCGAAATGTCATACCGGCAATCTCAATCGTCGTTAAGTCGGCGATCAAGACATTTTCAGACGGGGCAATTTTATGACCAGCAAATATCTCATTCCGCTTTTTTCGATTGTTGCGATCAGTGTTGCTGGCTGTGGTGGAACAGGTGGAAGCAGTGGTGGCGCGCGCAAGGAAATTCGCGTGGTTGGCTCATCAACCGTGTTTCCATTTGCTCAAATCGTTGCTGAAAAGCTCAGCAAAGATGGCAAATTTACGTCACCTGTTATCGAATCGACTGGCACTGGCAATGGTATCAAGCTATTTTGCGCCGGGGTTGGGGCAACCTTCCCCGATGTTGTCAACGCGTCACGTCGCTTCAAAAAGTCAGAATATGAGACTTGTGCTTCTAAAGGCATCAAGGACATTGTCGAAATTCAGATCGGACTTGACGGCGTTGCATTTGCCGAAGCGAATAACAGCGAACTCAAATTGAAACTATCGCCCGTTGATGTTTATAAAGCTGTTGCCGCCAACCCTTTTGGGAAGCCGAATACGACTAAAAACTGGTCGGACGTAAACCCTGCCCTCCCCAATGTGCCGATCCTGATTTACGGCCCCGCCTCTACTTCGGGAACGCGCGATGCGCTGGCAGAGCTGATATTAACTAAAGGCTGCGACAGCGATCCAGCGATGAAGGCCTTGAAGGACAGCGACAAGGATAAGCACAAGAGCATTTGCACGAGGGTTCGTGAAGATAGTGCATATGTTAATGTTACCGATAATTACAATCTCATTGTTTCAAAGATTTCAGCCAACCCGAAAGCAATAGGTATTTTTGGTTATGAATTTCTTGAAGCCAACACCGATAAAATTCGTGGAATTACAATGGATGGAGTTGCGCCGACATATGAAAATATTGCGAGTTTTTCCTACCCTGGCGCTCGCCCGCTTTATTTTTATGTAAAATCGGCACATCTCACCTCAATTAAGGGATTGAAAGAATTTTCAGGCGGCTTTGTTGAGAATTGGGGGCCGGATGGATTGTTCAAGCAACGCGGCTTGGTAGTAGCGCCTGAAGACGTTCGCGCGGCCAACGCAAAAATCGTCGAGGCCATGACGCCGCTCGATCCAACGACACTCAAATAATCTGGATCCCGCCCCGGACTCCTCCGGGGTACCGACATTCGCAAAGGTAGTCTCAAAGCGTGTCATCACCCTCACTCATGTTGCTGATATTTGGTCTGGGCCTCATCGCATGGATGGCCGGTCGCGGGCGGGCGCGCACCCTTGCGCTTGCCGCTTCGGTAAGGCCACATTCACTGCCGACGCAGCACGGCTGGTATGTCGCGCTTTGGACAATTGCACCCGCATTGCTATTTCTGGCGGTATGGAGCCAGGTTTCGAACGGCCTGATCGATGCTTCAGTGATGGCCGATCCGGCGGCACAATCGCTATCCACTGATCTGATGAACCGGGATTCCATATTGGGTGAAGCGCGCAGTCTTGCCGATGGTTCGCTTGAAGCTGCATTTAATCCAGCCGCCGAAGCGCTGGTAAAGCCATATGCCACTGCGATCCGCTTCTATGGAAGCATTGGTGCAGTCGCGGCAATGCTGCTGGCATTTGCCGGAGCCGCCTATAGCTGGACGCGGATTCGCCCCAAATTTCGAGCGCGCACGCGGGTTGAGCGCGTGGTGATGGGGGCACTGCTCGGCGCATCGATGATTGCCATACTTACGACGTTCGGGATCGTTGCATCACTGCTTTATGAATCCGGGCGGTTCTTTTCGATGATTTCGCCGGGCGAGTTTTTGTTTGGCCTCAAATGGAGCCCGCAGGCTGAACTTGTTGCCGGCCAAGAAAATGGCTTTGGTGCCATCCCCCTCTTTTGGGGGACGATTTTCATCGGTGCGATCATCGCAATGATTGTCGCAATTCCGCTTGGCTTGATGAGTGCGATTTACCTCACGCAATATGCAGCCGCGACAACGCGCAAATGGATGAAGCCAACGCTTGAAATGCTCGCGGGGGTTCCAACCGTAGTTTACGGTTATTTCGCAGCACTCACCGTTGCGCCGATGGTTCGCGATTTTGCGGTGATCCTGGGCATGGAAAACCCGTCTTCCGAAAGCGCACTCGCTGCTGGGCTAGTGATGGGGATTATGATCATTCCGTTTGTGTCTTCAATGGCCGATGATTCGATTGCTGCGGTTCCCCAGGCAATGCGTGACGGTTCGCTCGCGATGGGCGCAACAAAGTCTGAGACGATCCGCCGTGTTCTTATTCCAGCAGCACTTCCCGGCATCGTCGGCGGTGTTCTGCTTGCGGTCAGTCGCGCGATTGGCGAAACGATGATCGTCGTCATGGCCGCAGGGCTTGCCGCCAACATGACCGCCAATCCGTTTGCCAGCGTCACCACCGTCACAACGCAGATCGTGCAGTTGCTAACCGGTGATCAGGAGTTTGACAGCGCCAAGACACTCGCCGCGTTTGCGCTTGGCCTCGTGCTGTTCATTGTCACGCTGTTGCTCAACATCGTCGCGCTGCGCGTCGTTAAAAAATATCGGGAAGCATATGAATAGCGAACTTGCGGCGCGCGCGCCTACCAATTGGGTTTCAACCGAAATGACCTCGCGTATCGCCAAGCGCTATGCCGCTGAACGTCGTTTCCGCTTGATCGGGCTTTTCGCGGTGAGCCTTTCGGCAGCATTCCTTGCTTTCCTGCTTTACTCAATGCTTGCCAAGGGGTTCGCGGGGCTATCCTTGTCGTTCCTGACAAATTCGGATGCAACCGAGGCAAGTGAAGTTGGCATTTGGGGCGCATTCAAAGGCTCCTTGCTGACGATGATTGTTACGCTTGGCCTTGCCTTTCCAATCGGCGTGCTTTCGGCGGTGTATTTGGAAGAATATGCGCCGCGCAATCGCTGGACCGATATGATTGAGGTGTCGATCAACAATCTTGCGGCGGTTCCCTCAATCATTTTCGGATTGCTTGGTCTTGCGGTGTTTCTGAACTTTATGAATCTACCACGTTCGGCACCGTTGGTTGGCGGGATGACGCTGGCGCTGATGACGATGCCTGTCATCGTGATTTCGGGGCGCAATGCGATTAAGTCAGTACCGCCCTCAATTCGTGACGCAGCGCTCGGCGTTGGCGCGAGCCGGGTTCAGGTCGTGTTCCACCATGTCCTCCCGCTCGCCCTCCCCGGCATTTTGACGGGCACAATCATTGGCATGGCGCGCGCGCTTGGTGAGACGGCACCACTCCTGATGATCGGAATGCGTGCCTTTATTGCAACGCCGCCAACCGGAATTACTGCGCCGTCAAGCGTGCTTCCGGTGCAGATTTTCCTCTGGTCAGATGAAGTTGATCGCGCCTTTATCGAAAAAACCTCGGCTGCAATCATCGTGCTACTGGTCTTCCTCCTCGCAATGAATGGCCTTGCCATCTATCTCCGCAATCGCTTTGAACAACATTGGTAAAATCATGACAGACAATTCACTTAAGATGACTGCGCGTGACGTGTCGGTCTGGTACGGCGACAAGCAGGCGATCAATAATGTTTCGATTGACATCGCGACCGAGCATGTGACTGCCTTCATCGGCCCATCAGGCTGCGGCAAATCAACCTTCCTGCGCACGCTCAACCGGATGAATGATACGATTGCCAGTTGCAAAGTCGGCGGCAAGATTGAGCTTGATGGCAGCGATATTTACGATCCGAAGATGGACGTTGTGCAACTGCGCGCCCGTGTAGGGATGGTATTTCAAAAGCCAAATCCGTTCCCAAAATCAATTTATGAGAATGTGGCCTATGGCCCGCGCATCCACGGCCTGACCAAAACCAAAGCCGAGCTGGACGCGCTTGTGGAAAAATATCTCACGCGTGCCGGGCTTTGGAATGAAGTTAAAGATCGGCTGCATGAAAGTGGCACCGCACTTTCGGGTGGGCAGCAGCAGCGACTGTGCATCGCCCGCGCAATTGCGGTCAGCCCCGAGGTTATCCTGATGGATGAGCCTTGTTCAGCGCTTGATCCGATTGCAACGGCCAAAATTGAAGAACTGATTGACGAACTGCGTGGGCGCTATGCGATTGTGATGGTGACGCACAATATGCAGCAGGCCGCACGTGTTTCCCAGCGCACCGCCTTCTTTCATCTCGGCACGATGGTCGAATATGGCGCGACAAGCGAGATTTTCCAGAACCCCCGCGAGACGCAAACCAAAGATTATATCACCGGACGTTACGGTTAGGATTGAGCAATGAACGAACATACAGTCAGAGCCTTTGATGATGAGATTGACCGCCTGCGCGGGATGATTTCTGAAATGGGCGGCCGTGCCGAAGCTGCAATTTCAGGCTCACTTCAGGCTTTGGTCAAACATGACAGCAAAGTTGCCGAGCAAGTCGTGGCCGACGATAAGCTGATCGATGCGCTTGAAATTGAGATTGAAAAGCTCGCGGTTCAAATCATTGCGCTGCGTGCGCCAATGGCGGATGACCTTCGCGAAGTTGTCGCCGCGATCAAGATTGCCAGCGTGATTGAGCGCATTGGCGATTATGCCAAAAACATCGCGCGTCGTTCACTTGAGATTGGCAATCTTGGTAAGATTGAGCCGCTAATCCTGATCCCAGCAATGGCCGAAGTGGCGGGAGACATGGTGCGCCGCGTGCTTGATGCATTTGCTGCGCGCGACCCTCAAGGGGCTGTGACCGTCTGCGAAATGGATACCAAGGTTGACGGATATTATAACAGTGTCTTTCGCTCGCTCGTCACACATATGATGGAAAACCCGCAGACGATTGGCAAAGCGGCACAACTCTTATTTGTCGCCCGCAACCTCGAACGCATTGGCGATCATGCCACAAACGTAGCCGAGATGGTCTATTTTGCGGCAACAGGCGAATATATGGCAGAGCGAGAGCGTGTCTCCGCCGACAATGACGGCTTGGGGGGCTAAATCTATGGCCAATCCTCGTATGTTGCTCGTCGAGGATGATCCTGCTTTGGCGGAACTGTTGATATGGCATTTCACCAAAGCTGACTTTGACGTTCGCCAGACCTCCGACGGTGAAGAAGCTCTTATTCTTGCGCGTGAAACACCGCCCGATATAGTCATCCTTGATTGGATGATTGAGAGTCTATCGGGAATCGAAGTCTGCCGTAGGCTTCGCCGCGTTCCTGACACGGCTAATGTTCCGATCATTATGTTGACCGCGCGCGGCGAGGAAGACGACCGGATTCGCGGCCTTGAAACCGGTGCTGACGATTACGTCACCAAACCATTCTCCCCCCGTGAGCTCGTAGCTCGTGTGCTTGCAGTGCTTCGCCGTGTCCGGCCTGCACTTGCCGCCGAAGAACTCAAATATTCCGATCTGGAAATGAACCTTTCTAGCCATAAGGTTTATCGAGGCGGGAAATCGGTTGCGCTTGGGCCAACCGAATTCCGCCTGTTAAAGCATTTTCTTGAGCATCCTGGCCGGGTGTTTTCGCGCGAACGGCTGTTAGATGCAGTATGGGGGCAAGATAGTGATAATGAACTGCGCACCGTCGACGTTCACATCCGTCGCTTGCGCAAAGCTATCAATGAGGGTGAATTACCCGATATTATCCGCACTGTGCGTTCTGCAGGCTATGCGCTTGATGCTGAAGGTCGATTATAACCAACCCTCTTGACGGAAGCGCATCGAGGGCGTCAAATAGTGTGATGAGTAGCACACCAGATGACCAGATGACGCTTTTTCGATTGTTAGTTTCAGAGCGCGAAGAAGTGCCTGACGCATTTGGGGGCAGCTTGACCTTTGGCTTCAGGACCTCAGTTTATGAAAACAGTCGCAAACGAAATCTCTCTCACTATATGCCCATTTAAACCGAAATATTTCCAAGCGGTTATCGACTTCGCTGATACGCTACCGATCCAGGATTTACTGTTTTTGCCGCGCGATACCAAAAATACAAGCAACGTGGATAATTGGCTGAAATCGATTGAGAACCGATCAGTCATGACCTTTCTATGTATGGATGGTGAGCGTGTGGTGGGGGCAGGCGGGGTCGTCCGAAAACTGCGGGGATGGTCTGCCCATGTTGCCGAAATCCGGCTTCTTGCCCGCGAAGATATGCGTGACCGGGGGATTGGTCGCTTGTTGCTCAAACACTGTTTTGCCGAAGCGATCGAAGCAGGTGCCGAAAAACTCATTGGCAGGATGACTGCGGATAAAAAGGGAGCAGTGGCCGTTTTTCGCAGCCTTGGCTTTGAATGTGAGGCCATCCTGCGCAATCAAGTGCGGGACAACCACGGGCAATTGCAGGATATTATAATCTACAGCTATCATGTCCAAAGCGTTGAAGGTGCAGGTCTTGGCTATTCGGAAATCTATTAAATGATGCTTGACGGGATTAGGATCATTGACCTCACAAGTGTAGTTTTTGGCCCTTATGCAACCCAAATGCTTGCCGATATGGGTGCTGACGTCATCAAGATTGAACCGCCAACGGGCGATATATCGCGCTATCTTGGCCGGGCGCGCAACGTGCAGAGCAATGGCTCAACCCATTTAACGATCAACCGTGGAAAGCGTTCGATCGTGCTTGATCTCAAGCGTGACGAGGATTCAAAAACCCTCAACGCGCTGTTGCAATCCGCCGATATTTTCATCCACAATATTCGGTCAAAAGCCATTGAAAAGCTCGGCTTTGGCTATGCTGCGGTAAAAGCGATCAAGCCTGATATCATCTACGTCCACTGCACGGGCTTTGGCCAAAATGGCCCTTATCGCGATTTACAAGCCTATGATGATGTAATTCAGGCAGCGACCGGGACAACCAGCCTTGCACCGCGTGTCGACGGCAATCCGCGCCCGCGTTACATCCCGTCGTTGATCGCTGATAAAGTCGCAGGGCATTACGGTGCGCAGGCAATGCTCGCGGCTATCATCCATAAGTTACGCACGGGCGACGGTCAGCATGTCGAAGTACCTATGTTTGAGGCATTCGCCAATTTTATGCTTGAAGAGCATTTGCGCGATGCCGCACTCAATCCACCGATTAGCCCGATTGGCTATCCGCGACAGCTTGATCCGGGGCGGCAACCCTTCCCGACCGCCGATGGCTATATCAGCATTGTTCCCTACACCGATGAAAAGATCCTGACGCTTTTTGACCTGCTTGGCGCATCTGAATTGTTGCGAACCGATGAATTTGCAACGCCGCTCGCGCGCTTTGGCAACGTGACAAAGATTTATGAAATGGTAGCAACGCTCACCCCCGCGAAGACTACGGCGCAATGGATGGAGATACTTACAGCGGCCGAATTTCCTGCGATGCCAGCGCGCGATCTAACCGATATTTTTGATGATCCACATCTTAAGGAAACCCGGTTTTTCGAGCCCCGTGAACATCCCACTGAAGGCCGCTACTGGGAAATGCAGCCCCCGATCCGATTTAGTGCAGACCCGAACCGCACCCTTGGTATCGCGCCAGGCCTTGACGAACATGGTGACGCGATCCGTGCGATGTTAAACGATCTCGAATAGCCCCGCTGCACCCATTCCACCGCCAATACACATCGTCACTACCACATATTTAACACCGCGTCGTTTGCCCTCAATCAACGCATGGCCGGTCAAACGCGATCCCGACATCCCGAACGGATGGCCGATTGCGATTGCGCCGCCATCGACATTCAACTTGTCAGGATCGATGCCAAGCCGGTCACGGCAATAGAGTACTTGAACAGCGAACGCTTCGTTGAGTTCCCAAAGCCCGATATCATCAACCTTGAGGCCGTGTCGCGCGAGCAGTTTGGGCACCGCGAACACTGGACCAATCCCCATTTCATCAGGCTCGCACCCGGCAACCGCAAAACCACGAAAAATCCCCATTGGAGCAAGGCCGCGCTTTGAAGCCTCGTTTGCATCCATGACGACACAAACGCTCGCCCCGTCCGAAAGCTGGCTGGCATTGCCTGCGGTCACTGTGCCGCCTTCATAGACTGGCTTGAGCGTGCCAAGCCCTTCAAGCGTCGTTTGAGGGCGCATCCCTTCATCCTGCGTCAGCGTCACTTGCTCTTCGCCTGTGACGTTGCCGTCCTTGTCCTTGATTTTTTTGGTGACAGTGATCGGCACAATCTCATGATCAAGCCGACCTGCTGCATGGGCTGCGCTAATCCGCATTTGCGATTGCCAGCCATATTCGTCCTGCATTTCGCGGGTTATGCCGTAGCGGTTTGAAACATTTTCGGAGGTGTCGATCATCGGCAGCATCAGGTCTGGACGGTGCGCCTGTACCCAATCCGAGTGATAATGCTTGAGGTTCTTATTGGGCAGCACCAGCGAAACACTATCGACGCCGCCTGCGACGTAAATGCTCGCCTCACCCGCCATGATCCGCTGCGATGCGAGCGCAATCGTCTGCAAACCCGACGAGCATTTGCGATCAAGCGTCATTCCAGGCACGCTAACCGGGCAGCCCGCGCGAAGGGCCGATACCCGCGCAATATTATTCCCCGTGGCTCCTTCAGGATGCGCAGAACCGAGCATGACATCGTCAATCTCAGCAGGCAGAACCCCTGCCCGCTCAATCGCAGCGCCAATAACGTGCGCCGCCAAATCCGAACTATGGGTCTCTGTAAGCGACCCGCGATAGGCCTTCCCGATCGGTGTGCGTGCTGTGGAAACGATAACGGCTTCTGGCATGATTGGCTCCTTTGCTATGATCCATGCCGGAAAATTTTCTCTTGGCCAAACGGATTGTGTTGGATATTGCAGATCCAAGGGGGAAGAGTAATGCAAATAAACAAGGTAAAATTGTGTCTGCCACTTTTACTGGCCACGTCAACAGCACTTGCCCAAGTTCCAGCCGCTGAGAATCCTGCTATACCTGCTACAGCCGCAGGTCAGACCCAGCTGACAAGCACTTGTTGCGCCATCCCAGCGCTCACAGCAGTATCGATAGAAATTCTTTCAACAGTCAATTCGCAAGCGAATAAGATTGGCGAAAAATTTGCAATCCGCTTGAAAGAACCAATCAGCATTAATGGGCAAGTTATTGTTCCAGCCGGTGTTACCGGATCAGGCGATGTTGTCCATGCTGCCAAATCACGCTTTGGCGGGAAACCCGGCGAGCTGATCATCGCCGTGCGATATCTTGAGCATCAGGGACAGCGCATTCCGCTGCGCAGTCTGAAATTTGGCACTGGCTCTGGCAAGGATAATGGCGGAACCGCACAAGCGATTGGGATTGCTGGTGGCGCAGTTGGCGGGCTTGTTTCAATGTTCATCACTGGCGGTGAGGTCAATGTACCCGCTGGCACCATCGCGCAGGCCAAGACATCCACTGATGTAATTATCACACAACCAGAAAGTAAGGGGACACCAACACCATGAATCTTCGTAAATTCACTGGCCTAGCGCTTGCTGCTACCGCCCTAACTGTACCAGTAACACTTTATGCCGCAACGGCCAAGGCACCCAAAGTGCCCGTTGTTGTTAATGCTCCGCCAGCAGGCAAGGGCCAGGTTGTATTTTTCCGGCCCGGCGGCGCAGGCACTGCGATTCGTTGCACCATCCGTGAAAATGGGAAGATGATTGGGCGCGTAGGCAACGGCAAATATTTCATCATGACCGCTGAACCGGGGCCGCACAAATACACGACCAAAACCGAAGCAACCGATGAGCTGAGCGTAGAAGTTGAGGCAGACGAAACCACTTACGTAAAATGCAAGATCGCTGCCGGGTTGTTGGCAGGGCGGCCGAATCTTTCACCGGCGGACAAGGCCGCGTTCGATGCAAAATCGGCTAAACTTAAACCGCAGGATATGGCCAAGCTTGCAGAAGACATTGCCGAAGATGAAAAAGATCTAGCGACAAAACCAGTAGCAAAATAGTCATTTTATATAACCGGGCGGCTGATTAGTCGCCCGGTTTATTCCCCAGTAAATTTAGGGCTGCGGCGTTCGATGAACGCATCAATAGCTTCATCATTGTCTTTGGTCGCGTGCGCGACAGCCTGCATTGCAGCTGACATTTCGAGGATATTGGCAAGGCTGGCATTATGTGATTGGCGGAGCAGCCGCTTGGTCATCCGCACCGCATGTGGGGGATTGGCCGCAATTTTATCGGCAACGGCGCGCGCAGCGTTCAGCAATTCACGGTCGGGTACGACGCGCGACACGAGACCACATTCCAAAGCTTCGGCAGCAGTCAACATCTCTCCGGTTAGCGCGAGCTCGGTAGCGCGTGAAAAACCGATAGTACGTGGCAGCAGCCACGCACCACCATCGCCGGGCACAATCCCGAGCTTTACGAAACTTTCAGCAAATTTGGCGCTTTCACCAGCGATGCGAATGTCACACATACACGCAAGATCACAACCGGCACCAATGGCGGGGCCGTTGACGGCCGCGACGACAGGCAGTTCGAGTGCTTCAAACATGAGCGGCAATTTTTGGATGCCGGTCTTATAGTTACGCCGCGTCTGAGCAGGCAATGTGGTACGCAGACCGATCCCGGCCTTCATCGCTTTAAGATCACCGCCCGATGAAAACGCGCTTCCTGCACCAGTCAAAATCACACAGCGTATAGAAAGATCAGCGTCTGCGGCAAGAAACGCATCACAGAGCGCATCAACCATCGCCTGATCAGACACAGGATTGCGCTTTTCGGGTTGGTTGAGCGTAATGGTGAGGATTGCGCCGTCACGTTCGCTCAGAATCATCTCGGTCATTGGCGTGTTTCTCCTCTTATCAATCCGATTTCCCTAACCGCATCAGAATGGCAAGATTCATGATGAGGCGCACTTACAATCAATTGGTCATGACCGTGCTTGTCATACCCATTGCTGTGGCAAGCTGGCGCAGACGCCGGTTTACGGCTTCTCCGATCAGTGTGAACATTATTGGATCAATGCTCAGTGTCAGGACACCGTCACTGGCGTTGATCGCACTTGCCTTGAGCGGTGCAGCCGTGCCTCCAGTCATCCGTTGGGCGAGCCGGATTGCCAGTCCCCACAGTCGCGCGCGATCCAGATCCGGAGCAGTTGCTAATTGGGTCAGAATGAGCGGGCGCGCATTGCCACCACCAAAAGCCGTGAATAATGCCTGGCTTACCATCGCCCGCCCGCGCGCATCGATCCCGTGCCAATCACCATGCAGCGTGAATTCAAGCCCACGTTCAGCGCGAAATTCGGGATTAGCGGCCCAACCGATGTCGCCAAGCAGACAAGCCATATGACGCAAGCGCGCATCAGCATCACTCTCGCCAGAAAATAGCGATGTCATCCAGTCGTGCAGCAAATCTCCGTGTTCGGCGAAACGCCCCTGCCGCGCGGCCTCTACCCGTGCTGCGACAATCAGTGGATCAAGCCGCCGATCATGTGCTGAGAGCTGTTGATATACCAATCCCTCACGCACGCCTGTCGTTGAAACAACCAGCGATGCCGGTTTGAGGCGATTGACGACCGTGATTAACATCGCCGCAGCATCCGCCATTGCGGGTTGACGCGAGGCCGACACGATTCCGTCATACTGACTTGTCGAACGATCAAAACGCGCAACGGCACGCGCAATCCGCGACGCGGCCTGAGGCGGCATCGCATAATTATGAAGGATCGGGAGCGGATGCTGAGTCAAATGCGTGTGGACTTTTGCAAGGGCACGCCATGAACCCCCGACAAGATAGAATGGCAGGCCTGCTCCAGCCCCTGCCCAACCGTTCGCTTTGATCAGTTTGACAAAATGGCGGTCAAGCGCTTTGGGGCCGCGCGCACGAATTTCAGGCAGACGCAAAACACCGAGTGGGAATGATATCCGCTTTAGAATCTGGCCATCGGCAATGCGGGCAAGTTCAAGGCTTCCTCCGCCAAGATCGCCAACGATGCCATCAGCGCGATCAAACCCCGCGATCACGCCGTAACCCGCCGCTTCGGCTTCGGCTTCACCGCTAAGGAGCGTGACATTCAGGCCGATTTGAGCAATCTGTTCAAGAAAATCCTTGCCGTTCGACGCATCGCGGATGGCCGCTGTTGCCACCGTGTGAGGAGAATCGATATCGTAAAGCGCTGCTACGCTGCGGAAGCGGGCAAGCGCCACCAGCGTGCGCTTCATTGCCGCTGGATCAAGGCCGCCATCTTTACTGCGTCCAAGCCCGGCCATCACTTTTTCGTTAAATAGCACCGATGGCGCGCGCAACGGCCCACCGAATACAACAAGCCGAACCGAATTTGAGCCAATATCGACGACGGCATAACGGCTACCGTCGATCATCTCTGGCCTACCGCGTACGTTTTAAGCGCAGTTTTGGAACCGCCACGCGATCGCCAACCGCTTCGCCGCGCCCGGAAAGCGAGGGATTGGTCATAAAATAACGATGGAGGTTGAACGGTTGTTCTCCAGATTCTACGCGAACATAACGGCCATCGGCCTGCAGTTCCCAGCTTTGCTCATTATCAAGCAAGTTGGCAACCATCACTTGATCAAGCACCTGATCATGCACCGTAGGGTTCTGAATGGGCAGCATATATTCAACACGCCGATCGAAATTGCGCTGCATCCAATCCGCCGACGAGATATAGACCTTTGCTGTATCGTTGGGCAAATCCGCCCCATTGCCAAACGCCCAAATCCGGCTGTGTTCCAAGAAGCGCCCAACGACAGATTTTACCCGGATCGTTTCTGACATGCCAGGTACGCCGGGGCGAAGGCAGCATATTCCGCGAATGATTAGATCGATCCGAACCCCCGCCACGCTGGCTTCATAAAGCTTTTCGATAAGCTCGGGATCAACTAGAGAATTCATCTTGGCCCAGATCGCTGCTTTTTTGCCATTCTGCAGATTCGCAATTTCCGCATCAATTAGATCACATAAGGTCGCACGCAAATTGCGCGGACTCATCGCAAGCATTTCGAGCTTGGCTGGCTCAATATAGCCTGTGATATAGTTGAAAATCTGTGCCGCATCACGCCCTGCGCGCGGATCAGCGGTAAAAAAGCTTAAATCGGTATAGATACGCGCGGTAATCGGGTGGTAATTGCCAGTACCAAAGTGGCAATAAGTTCGATATTTGCCATTTTCGCGACGTACAACCATTGAAATCTTGGCGTGGGTTTTCCATTCGATAAAACCGTACACCACCTGAACGCCTGCCCGTTCCAGCGCCGACGCCCAGAGCAGGTTTTGCTCTTCATCAAAGCGCGCTTTAAGCTCAACGACCGCAGTGACCGATTTGCCGGCTTCAGCTGCATCGATTAAGGCCCTAATGACAGCGGATTGCTTTCCTGCGCGGTACAGCGTCTGCTTGATCGCAACCACATCAGGGTCGGCTGCCGCCTGATTTAGAAATGCCAGAACAACATCAAACGCCTCGTAAGGGTGATGAACAATAATGTCCTTGGCTGAAATCGCAGCAAAGCAATCCCCGTCATGCTCCCTTATCCGCTCGGGAAAGCGCGGCGTGTATGGCGTGAATTTGAGATCGGGGCGATCTTCTTCGACAAGTTGGCTCAAATCGCCGACGCCGAGAAACCCGCCTGTTTCGACGATTACCGATTCGTTGCCGCCAAATTCAGCCTTGATCAGCGCTTCAAGTTCGGACGGGAACTCTGTTTCCAGCTCAAGCCGGATCACCCGTCCACGGCGGCGCCTCTTGATCGCGCTGCGGAAATAGCGGACGAGATCTTCTGCCTCTTCTTCAACCTCGATATCACTATCGCGGATAATGCGGAACGCACCAGCACCAAGCACCTCATAACCTGGAAAAAGCTGACTCTGGAACCGGCGCAACATCGTTTCCATACGGACATAGCGCGCGCTTCGCCCCTCAACGCGGATAAAGCGTGGCAAACTGGCGGGAATCATGACAAGTTCACGGATCGGTTCGCCGTCTGAAACCCGTTTGAGGTCAAAAATTACGCTCAAGCCCTGGTTAGGGATGAACGGAAACGGGTGCGCAGGATCAAGTGCTTGCGGCGTAAGAACCGGAAATATCTGCTCGCGAAAATGAGTCTCAAGCAGCCTTGCAGTCTGCCCGGTTATAGTATCCACCTCAAGCACGTTAACACCAACAGCCGAAAGCTCTTCCATAATCTGTCCAAGCTGACGTTGCTGTTCGGCGACCAGCAGGTCCGCATCATGGGCAATTGCGTCAAGCTGTTGTGTAGGCGTCAGACCATCAGCGCTATTTTCCTCGATATGCTCGATCTGCTGCCCCTTGAGACCGGCCACCCGCACCATGAAAAACTCATCGACATTTGAGCCAGAAATCGAGAGAAAACGGAGCCGTTCGAGCAGGGGATGCGCGCGATTGCTCGATTCCTCAAGCACGCGGCGGTTAAAGGCCAACCAACTGAGTTCGCGGTTAAAATAGCGCGCCTCGGGATTGATCCCGGCGTTCACGTGCTCATTCGCACTTGGTTCGATTGCCGCCGCCTCGTTTAACATCATCTGTACCTATGCAATATTATCCCGCTCCTCAGTCATGTGCAGATCATGCAAAACGACTCGGGCAAGCTTGTTCGTAACAGCACGATGTTGCGAAAGTGCTGCACTATCAAGCGCATCTATAACGCGCATCAAAGCGATGTAGCTGCGTTCAATGCGCGTCGCGATATAATTGATAACGCCGGGACCAGGCTGCAATCCGCGTTGACCAAGCAATTTTTCCAGCAGCATCGCAACCAGCACATCATCGGGCTCGCCAAGCGTAAATATCGGGGTAGCCGACAAACGTGACGCAAGATCAGGCAGCTTTACCTTCCAAATTGGCGGTGCGGACATCGCAACGATTAACAGCGGCCGCCGCGCCTCCTGCGCCTCGTTCCAGCGATGAAAAATTTCAGCTTCACGGTGTTGCTCAGCGTCATCGATCAATGTGCCACCGGTTTTGGCGGCAAATATCCGGCCCAGCAAAGACCGTCCTGATTTTCGTGGGCCAGTCAGGATCGCCGCGCGTACTGGCCAACTGCCGGGTCGATCAATGCCATCAACTGCCTGACGATTTGCCGAAGTTACAATAAAGGCATCTGAATCCTCTGGCGCGGGCCAGTCAAACGGCAGCGCTATCTGGCTCATTGCCCCCGGCTAATGCGCAGGGTGCCGCCTCCATCCTGAACGCGGAAGCCCCTTGCCGCGAGCGCGAGTTTGAGCATTGCCTGATCGCCGGCAAAACTGACCCGCATCACCGACACGCCACCAAGAGCCAGACTGTTGGTCGATGCCGTCTTTACACCCGGAATGCTCTTAATCGCGGACTCGGTACTGCTCACCGAAGCGACATCGGGGGTTTCAAATTCGACTGTAAAGGAAGAAACCTCGGCAGGTACTGAAACGGCTGGTGCCTCCAACGTCGTGGAACTATCTTCCTCGACCACACCCGTATCAGTCGCTGCGGCTTCTAAATCTTCCGGCGCAACGGGCGTTTCAATAATCAGTGACGCATCAGGACGAAGACGGCCACTGGCCAACGCACCCGAGAATATCTCGTCCATCCGCTTAACGCCTTCGTCAAGCATCGCAGGAATCGCGGCAGACGCGGCTGCGCGCAACGAGAAATTGGCGAGCAAACGGTTGTCCGGGCCATAGCGTGCGGTGAAATGGCCAACCGTAGGCCCACCGGGCCAGATCCGCTCAAGCCTGACTTGCGGCATCAGGACATCGGCTGCGCCGTACTGATCGAGCAACAGCCGCCACCATTTACGCCCCGGACGATTGGTTTGGCCAAAATTGAGTAGTAGCGGATCCGCGCCAGTGCCGCTCGGCCTGACATAATCAATCGGGCTGTTGGCAATTTTGAACCGCGCCCAAGCTTTTTGCCACTCGGTACGCACCTCAAACGACTGCGGAGTGCCGCCCGACCATTGAACCGGAATAACAAGCAGCGGCGCCGAACGCGATCGCGCGCCGCTAACACCAAGGATTTCTGACGACCGCACACGATCGAACAATACACCGAGCGTTGCGATGTAGCGCCTTGGCCCGATCTGTTCATTTTCGACGACAATGCCCGATACAATCGAATCAAGTGCTGAATCGCTGAGGCCCGGCGCTGGCCCGCCGTGAACGCGCTGCCATAATAAGCGCCAGCCGCGCCGCTGTGCTTCACGCCACCCGCCAAAGCGCGCTGCATCAGCAGAGTTCGCTGCGACATCCACACGAACGCCTGATACTTCATAATCTGCGGAGCCATCAATCGGCGCAACACCTCTATCGCCGCCCTCAATCTGGGCGACGACAACGGCCCCCACACCAAGCAGGGACACAAACAAAGCAAGCGGAATAGGCCGCAAAATACGCGAAAGACTGATCACGTCGCCCTTTTGACGACTATGGCGTGGAATTCCAAGCCCGTTCTCGCTAAGCGCAGAAAATGGACGCGAAACTAAACCAACCTGAAGCCTATACATATGCCAAAGCAGGCGTATCGATAGCCGCCGGAAACGCCCTCGTGCGAATGATTTCGCCGCTTGCCAAGGCCACGCGGCGCGCAGGGGCAGACGCTGATCTGGGCGGATTCGGCGGATTTTTTGACCTGAAAGCGGCGGGTTTCAAAGATCCTTTGCTCGTCGCCGCAAATGATGGCGTCGGCACCAAGCTCAAGCTTGCGATTGATTCGGATCGACATGACGGCGTTGGGATTGACCTCGTCGCGATGTGTGTCAACGATCTGATCGTTCAGGGGGCCGAACCGCTTTTTTTCCTCGATTATTATGCCAGTGCAAAGCTTGATACCGATATTGCGACGCGTGTTGTTGCGGGCATTGCAGAAGGCTGCAAGCAAGCCGGATGCGCCTTGATTGGCGGCGAAACGGCTGAAATGCCGGGTATGTATGCTGAGGGCGATTATGATCTTGCCGGTTTTTGCGTCGGCGCGGTTGAACGCGATCAGGTGCTCACAGCAGATAAAGTGGCCGACGGCGATGTCATTCTGGG
The DNA here is from genome assembly GCA_038042405.1 of Pseudomonadota bacterium. Taxonomy (GTDB): domain Bacteria; phylum Pseudomonadota; class Alphaproteobacteria; order Sphingomonadales; family Sphingomonadaceae; genus Aquisediminimonas. The sequence continues at coordinate 375 of JBBTEI010000084.1, read as the reverse complement.
GCTTGCATCGTCCGGGATACATTCCAACGGCTTTTCATTGGTGCGTAGGCTCGCTGCCGATAAAAATTGGAAGCTTGATCGCCCGGCGCTGTTTGATCAGGAAACGCTTCTCATCGATGCGCTGATGGCACCGACAAGGATCTACGTTCGTTCACTGCTGCCACAGGTGCGATCCGGTGATATCCATGCGATGGCCCATATCACAGGGGGCGGATTGCTCGAAAATATTCCGCGCATTCTGCCTGAAGGGCTACATGCCCATGTTAATGCCGATCTGTGGCCCCAACCACGGCTGATGGCATTCCTTCAGGCGCAGGGCCATATTGAGCCCGAAGAAATGGCGCGGACGTTTAATTGCGGGATTGGAATGGCCGT
>JBBTEI010000083.1:14113-18816 GCA_038042405.1 Pseudomonadota bacterium | reverse complement strand
TTCCAAAACCTACCCATGATGCGAACCAGTTACATTGGGATCAGTTCATTACAGGTGACTACTGGCGACGGCACAACATCAAGCAACCCTCCGACTCTATTTCAAATTGCTCCCAATATGAAAAGGTGGCCAAACTCGAGTTGGGCCTAGAAGCTCCCTTGAAACCGTGGTTGACGGTAAGAGACGCACTATTTGATATCCCACATCCGGCAGCGGACCATAACATTCCCGACCATATTTTTCGCGATGGTGCTCGCAGCTATCCCGGCCATACCGGTAGCTATGTTGACTCGCCCGCCAAAACTTTAAAGGCAGGAGGACACGGCGTTCCCGGCGGTGAGAACATGATCAGAAATGAAGACGGCACGGTGCGCTACTTCACGGTTTTTGAAAGCAAACTATTGCAAACATTTTCGCCGACGTTCCGTATTACTGGGGCTTGGGGAGAGGGGATGCGTCAGATCGGCAATGCTGTGCCAACGGCACTTGCTCGACGATTGGGCGGGCAGCTAATGTCTGCGTTGTTAGAAGCAGATAAGAGTGCCGCAGTGAGACAATTCACAACGCTGACAGGTGAATTGGTCGCTGCCGCGTAAATACCCCCTAAAAAGGATTCACTTGTAGCTTCACATTCTCCTTCTCCCCCTGAAGGGGGTGAGGGGAGGAACCCGACGAACTCCTCGTCTTCGACTATATCTACGGCGTGCTGCATTCGCCCGATTACCGGGCGACCTATGCGCAATTCCTCAAAATCGATTTTCCGCGCATCCCCTATCCGGCCTCGCCAGAGGTTTTTGCGGATATCGCCGATAAGGGCGGGCAGCTTCGCCGCCTTCACCTGATGGAGGCGCACGCGATTGGGGATACGCCTTATCACTTCAAGGGCGATGGTGACGGGGTGGTGGTGAAGCCTGCGCTATCAGACGGCCGCCGCGTTTACATCAACGCCGCGCAATATTTTGAAGGGGTGCCGCGCGTTGCCTGGGAATTTCATATCGGCGGATATCAGCCCGCGCAGAAGTGGCTAAAAGATCGCAAAGGCCGCGCGCTTTTGTTTGACGATGTGTTGCATTATCGAAAGATCATCAAGATCCTGTGCGAGACTGACCGGATCATGAAGGCGATTAAATTGCCGCTTTAACATGCAGCGCCATAGTGACGGCATTGTGACTGCGCCCATTGATAACGGCCAAGATCGCGCCCATATCGCGGACATTCTGTTTCTTGGAGCGATAATGAGCCAGCTTTACCCCGTTTTGCCACTGCGTGATATCGTGGTTTTCCCCAACATGGTTGTGCCGTTGTTTGTTGGCCGCGATAAATCGGTTTCAGCGCTTGAGGCGGCGATGGCGGCGGATAAAGAGATTTTCCTCGTGGCTCAGCTTGATCCGGCCGAGGATGATCCGGGCCGTGATGACCTTTATGATATGGGCGTTGTTGCCACGGTGATGCAGCTTTTGAAGCTGCCCGATGGCACAGTGCGGGTGCTTGTCGAGGGGCAGCGCCGCGCGAGCCTTGCCACGCTTAAGGCCAGTGACGGGCATCTGACCGCCACGATCAGCGAGGCGCAGGAGGCTGACGCCGGCAGCACCGAGATCAAGGCGTTGATGCGATCGGTGGTTGAGCAGTTCGACAATTATTCAAAGCTGAACAAGAAGCTGCCCGCCGAAATGGGTGTGCAACTGAGCGAAATCGAGGATGCCTCGCGGTTATCCGATGCTGTGGCGGCGAACCTTTCGCTCAAGGTGAGTGACAAGCAGACTTTGCTTGTCGAGCTTGACCCTGGCAAGCGGCTTGAGATGGCGTTTGCGTTTATGGAGGGCGAGCTTGGCGTTCTTCAGGTTGAAAAGAAAATCAGGGGCCGCGTGAAGCGCCAGATGGAAAAGACCCAGCGCGAATATTATTTGAATGAGCAATTAAAGGCGATCCAGCGCGAACTCGGCAATGAGGGCGAAGAGGGCGAGGGCGACGAAATTGGCGAGCTGACGCACAAGATCGCGACGCTCAAGCTTTCCAAGGAAGCCAAGACCAAGGCAACGGTCGAGCTTAAGAAATTGAAGACGATGGCGCCAATGTCCGCCGAAGCGACGGTGACGCGCAACTATCTTGATGTGTTGCTTGGCCTGCCATGGGGCAAAAAATCAAAGCTGAAGAAAGATTTGGCGGCGGCGCAAGCGGTGCTTGATGATGATCATTATGCGCTTGAAAAGGTCAAAGACCGGATCATCGAATATCTTGCGGTGCAGGCGCGCACCAACAAGTTGAAGGGGCCGATCCTGTGCCTTGTTGGCCCACCGGGTGTGGGGAAAACCTCGCTTGGCCGCTCAATTGCCAAGGCGACGGGGCGTGAGTTTGTTCGTCAATCGCTTGGCGGGGTGCGCGATGAGGCCGAAATTCGCGGCCACCGGCGGACATATATCGGATCGCTGCCGGGCAAGATCGTATCGAACCTCAAGAAAGCGGGGACATCAAACCCGCTGTTCCTGCTTGACGAGATTGACAAGCTTGGTGCCGATTTCCGGGGTGATCCGGCCTCGGCTTTGCTTGAGGTGCTTGACCCGGAACAGAATAACAAATTTCAGGATCATTATCTCGAGATTGATATCGATCTGTCCGACGTGATGTTTGTTACGACCGCGAACACGCTCAATTTGCCCCAGCCGCTGCTTGACCGGATGGAGATCATCCGGCTTGAAGGCTATACCGAGGATGAAAAGGTCGAGATTGCCAAGCGGCACCTGATCGAAAAGCAGATCAAGGCGCACGGGCTTAAAGCGGGTGAGTTCGTCCTGACCGAGGCGGGGCTGCGCGCGCTGATCCAGGGCTATACGCGTGAGGCGGGCGTGCGGACGCTTGAGCGCGAAATTGCCAAGCTGGCGCGCAAGGCGCTGCGCCAAATTCTTGAGGGCAAGGTTGAATCAGTTGAGATTACGCCCGATAATATCGGCGAATATTCTGGCGTGCTCAAATATCGCCATGGCCTTGGTGAAGAAGAAAGCCAGATTGGTGCGGTTACGGGCCTTGCGTGGACCGAAGTGGGCGGCGAATTGCTGACAATTGAGGCGGTTACGGTGCCCGGCAAGGGCGGCGTCCGCACCACGGGCAAGCTTGGCGAGGTGATGACTGAGTCGATCCAGGCGGCGCTCTCGTTTGTGAAGGCGCGCAGCCCATCCTACGGAATCAAGCCGAGCCTGTTTGCGCGCAAGGATATCCACATCCATCTGCCCGAAGGCGCTGTGCCCAAGGACGGCCAGTCGGCAGGGATTGGCATGGTAACCGCGATGATTTCAACGCTGACCGGGGTTGCGGTGCGCCATGATGTGGCGATGACGGGCGAAGTGACGCTGCGTGGCCGGGTGTTGCCGATTGGCGGCCTCAAAGAGAAGCTGCTTGCCGCACTTCGTGGCGGGATCAAGACGGTGATTATTCCGGCCGAAAACGAGAAAGATTTGGCTGAAATTCCCGCCAGTATCCGTGACGGGCTGACGATCATTCCGGTCAAACATGTTGACGAGGTGCTGGGTATTGCACTCGCCGAACCGCTTGTTGCGATTGATTGGACCGAGGCTGACGAGCTTGCTGCGCAGCCTCCGCATGCCGGAAGCGGGGCAGGGGAGACGGTGCGCCATTGAAGTCGATGAATAATTATGCACCATCAGCGTTTTTTGCTTAGCAAACCATGAAAATCCTTTGACAGAAGGCCTAGGTTTGCAGCTATAAACCGCGTTACAAAAAATCGAATCAATATCGATCACCTGGATGGGGGCTTTGAAATGAACAAGCAGGATCTAATCGCTTCAGTTGCAGAAACCGCAGGCCTTACCAAAGCCGACGCCGGCAAGGTGATCGAGGCGGTGTTTGATACGATTACGACGACGCTGAAGAAGGGCGATGAAGTCCGTCTTGTTGGTTTTGGCACCTTTGCCGTGACGAAGCGCAAGGCATCCACCGGGCGCAACCCGCGCACGGGCGAACCCATGAAGATCAAGGCATCATCACAGCCCAAATTCAAGGCTGGCAAAAGCCTGAAGGATGCAGTCAACTAATCAACCATCGGGTCGCATTCGGGTGGCCTGTTGATTTAGCCAAGCATGGGCGCGTAGCTCAGTGGTAGAGCACACCCTTCACACGGGTGGGGTCGCAGGTTCAATCCCTGCCGCGCCCACCATGATAAGGCGCAGAAATCTGCCAGTTTTTAGGCGTTTCTCTCCCTTCGGGGAAATGCGAATTACGCTTTTTTACGCGCTTTCCCGCACATTTACGGCTTACATTCGCACAATTTTCGCACAATCACACTCCCGGTTTGCCGCTCCTATAAGCAAAGATACCCCAGCCGATCATGCCAGCCGCAGCGCGCACATACTGGCGTTCCCAATCGATAGTGTCGTCGATGGTGCGGTTGAGGGGAGGCCGCTGGCATAGGTGGCGGTGGCGCGGCGCAAGGTTTGGATGCTTGACCCCGGAAGGCTGAGGCCAAGCGGATAGAGCGCCGCCGCCGCGATCTCATTACATGCCTCTCGGCAATCTGCCTTGTAATGTTGTAACATTCTATATATGTCGCTCCCGACTTCAAAATCGGGACGCTCATATGATCAAATCAACCTTGCTTGGCGGTACCGCGCTGCTTGCGCTCACTACCCCTGCTTTTGCAGAAGAGGGCACGACCGACCACGGCGATCATGTTGGCCAATCGGGCGAGATCA
>JBBTEI010000083.1:0-14103 GCA_038042405.1 Pseudomonadota bacterium | reverse complement strand
TACCGCGATTTGCGCGCGTGACCGCTCAGACATATTAGCGGGAACGTCAGTGGTTGCGGGCGATGATCTGGTACGTGAACTGCGCCCGACAATCGGCGAAACGCTCAGCCGGCAAGCGGGTGTTTCGGCGACGTCGTTTGGCCCCAATGCCTCGCGCCCGGTGCTGCGCGGCTTTCAGGGCGAGCGCGTCCGTGTGCTGTCCGACGGGATCGGCAGTTTTGACGTGTCAAACACCAGCGTTGATCATCCGGTGGCGATCAATCCGCTGACGGCTGACCGGATTGAGGTGTTACGCGGGCCATCGGCCTTGCTGTTCGGCTCTTCAGCGATTGGCGGCGTTGTTAACGTGATTGATAGCCGCATCCCACGCCGAATCACTGATGAGAAAATCCATTTTGATGGGAGCGCCACCTACGGCGATGCTGCCAATGAACGCTCAGGCGGCGGGCGGGTTGATCTGCCGATTTCCTCGCGCGTGATTCTCCACTTCGACGGCAGCTATTTGAAGACCGGCGATCTTGATATTGGCGGCTTCGTTCTAACCCCGCAATTGCGGGCCGCAGCGATTGCCAGCGGCGACGGGGATGTTGCAGCGCTTGCCGATCTTAAGGGTAAACTCCCCAACAGTGCCGGGCGTACTTTTGATGTTGCCGGCGGCCTCGCGATTATTACCAGCAATGGTAATCTAGGCTTTTCGGTGAGCCGTTATGATAGCCTCATCGGCCTGCCAATCCGATATTCTGTTGTGCCGGGGGTTGAGGCGGAGGCGGTCCGCCTTGATGCCAAGCAGACCCGCGTTGATCTGCGCGGTGAAGTAAACCCCGCCAGCGGCCCGATTGAGGCAATCAAATTCCGGGGCGGCTATGCCAAATATAAGCATAATGAGCTTGAGGAAGACGGCGCGATTGGCACCACCTTCGCCAATGACGGCTTTGAAGGGCGGTTTGAGCTTGTCCAGCGCAAACGCGGCGGCTGGCAGGGCGCGCTTGGCGGGCAATTTTTTATTCGTGACCTTGTGATTGTGGGCGATGAGAAATTTCTGCCGCCAAGCGATACCCAGCAATACGGTCTCTTCACGCTGCAATCGTTCGACCTTGGCACCGTCCGCGCCGAGGCAGGCGCGCGCATCGAGCGTTCGATCCTTTCAGCACGCGAAGATGCAGACCTTGGCACAGCCGAAGCCCGGCGGACATTCACCGCGATATCCGGCTCGCTTGGCGCGAGCGTGGAATTTGCACCCGGTTGGCGCATTGGCCTCAACACATCCTACACCGAGCGTGCGCCATCGCAGGAGGAGTTATTCTCAAACGGCCCGCACGCCGGAACGCAAGCATTTGAAGTTGGCAATCCCGATTTCAAGAAGGAAAAGAGCAAGGGTGCCGAACTCACGCTGCGCGGCAAGGGCAGGGGATATAGCATTTCGGCATCGGTTTACGGCAATGATTTCAAGGGCTTCATCATCGAAAACCCGACCGGCGCGATTGAGGATGACTTGCCCGTATTTGCCTTCGCCCAATCCGACGTGCGCTATTATGGGGCCGAGATTGAGGCCAGCGCCAAGATCGCCCAAATCCGCGATTTCACGATCAACCTTGACGGCGTTGCGGATTATACGCGTGCGAAGGTGCGCGGTGGCGGCGGCTCCGTTGCCCGCATTCCCGCACTCCGCATCCTCGGCGCGCTTGAGGCGCAGTCCCCACGCGTGAATGGCCGCATCGAGATCGAGCGCGTTAACAAGCAAAACCGCATCGCCGCGTTTGAAACCCCGACCAAGGGCTATATGATGGTCAACGCCTCACTTGGCTTCAAACCGCTGGGTGAAGATGGCGCGCTGAGCCTGACGTTCTCTGCCAATAATATCTTTGATGTGACCGCACGGCGGGCGGCGAGTTTCCTCAAAGACTTCGCCCCGCTGGCTGGCAGGGACGTAAGAGTGAGCGCAAGGGTATCATTCTAACCCCACCCTTCTCCCGCAAGGGGAGGGGGGAAAGTCATTCACCCGATTGAACTGAGTCAGAGATATTTCCTACAGCCTCCAAGATATGTTATGTTCCGTAAATGTTCAATCTGGCCAGAGCCTTTCAACCTTGTGCTATGTGTGGCGACGCTTGGGCATTGATCGATTTTATCAATCAGGATTTCTCGGAAAATGGGCGATTGGACGGTGTGAACTTTGCCTTCTTTGAGTGATAAAATCGATTACAACATTTGGCCAGATCGCAACCCATTGCTGCGCAAGCGCTGATCGGCTAGGGGCACGCCCATGCTCAACATTTCCGGCATCACCGTGCGCCTTGGCGGGCGCACTATTCTTGACCGCGCGACCGCCGCGCTGCCCACGGGCGCGCGTGTTGGCCTGATCGGGCGCAACGGCGCTGGCAAAACGACGCTGATGAAGGTGATCGCCAAACTGGGCGAGGCTGACGAGGGCAGCATCGACATGGCCAAGGCGGCGCGGATCGGCTATATCGCGCAGGAAGCCCCAGCGGGCCAGACGACGCCGTTTGAAGCTGTGCTCGCCGCCGATGTAGAACGCGCGGCGCTGCTCGATGAGGAAACGCATACGCAGGATCATCACCGGATTGGTGAAATTCATGAACGGTTGATCGCGATTGACGCCCATGCCGCACCAGCGCGCGCCGCACGGATATTGGTCGGCCTTGGTTTTGATGAAGCGATGCAGCACCGCCCGCTTGACAGCTATTCAGGCGGCTGGAAAATGCGTGTGGCCCTCGCGGCGCTGCTCTTCTCCGAGCCGGACATTCTGCTGCTTGATGAGCCCTCAAACCATCTCGATCTTGAAGCGACGATGTGGCTTGAGAGCTTCCTCAAGGGCACGCGCGCGACGATGGTGCTCATCAGCCATGAACGCGATCTGCTCAACAATGTCGTCGATCATATCCTCCATCTTGAGGGTGGCAAGACGACGCTTTACCCCGGTGGTTATGACGCATTTGAGCGCCAGCGCGCCGAGCGGCTTGCGCAGCTTGCCTCGGCCCGCGCGGCCCAAGACGCCCAGCGTGCCAAGCTACAGGATTATATCGCGCGCAATTCGGCCCGCGCCTCAACCGCCAAGCAAGCGCAAAGCCGCGCCAAAATGCTTGAGAAAATGCAGCCCATTGCGGCGGCGAGCGAAGACCCGACGCTGAGCTTTGATTTTCCGAGCCCCGATGAACTGAAGCCACCGCTCGTCACGCTTGATATGGCCGCCGTCGGTTATGAGGCGGAAAAGCCGATCCTGCGCAAGCTCAACCTGCGGATTGACCCCGATGAGCGGATCGCGCTCTTGGGCCGCAACGGCAATGGCAAAACGACGCTCGCACGGCTGCTTTCGGCGCAGCTTCCCGCAATGGAAGGTGATATGACCGTCAGCGGCAAAATGCGCGTCGGCTATTTCACCCAATATCAGGTTGAGGAACTAGACACGACCGACACCCCGCTTGAGCATATGACGCGGATGATGAAGGGTGCCTCGCCCGGCGCGGTGCGCGGACAGCTTGGCCGGTTCGGCTTTTCAGGCGCAAAAGCAACCACATTGGTTGGAAAGCTCTCCGGCGGCGAACGCGCACGGCTCGCACTTGCGCTGATTACGCGTGAAGCGCCGCACATGCTGATCCTTGATGAGCCGACCAACCATTTGGATGTCGACGCGCGTGAGGCGCTGGTGCAGGCGCTCAACGCCTATGAAGGCGCGGTCGTGATCGTCAGCCATGATCGCCACATGATCGAGCTGACCGCCGACCGGCTGGTGCTGGTCGACGGCGGGCAGGCCAATGAATTTAGCGGCAGCCTTGATGATTATACCGACCTGATCTTGAAGGGCGCGGTCAAAACCGACGCCCCCAAACGCGACAAAAAGGAAGAACGCAAAGCCGCAGCGGCAGCCCGTGAAAAGGAAGCCGCCGCGCGCAAGGCCGCGTCAACTGCCGAGGCAACGCTCGCCAAACTCACCGAACGCCGCAGCGCGATTGAGCGTGCAATGTTCGATCCGTCGTCAGCCGAAGGGCCCGATGCCAAACTCTCAATGACTGACCTGATGAAATTGCGCGCGGAAGTGAGCGAAAAGATTGATGCGGCGGAAGCGGTCTGGCTTGAGGCGAGCGAGGCGATTGGGTAGTCCCTCTCCCCTTGCGGGAGAGGATTATTTTTTGGTGGCTGTCGGTTTCTTCACGACCTTCTTCTTGGCAGGCGCTTTCTTCACCGCCGCCTTTTTGGGAGCGGCCTTTTTCTTCTTGCCGATCCCTGGCCCCTTGGCGGCGCGGTCGTCGATCAGTTGGGCGGCCTCCTCAAGCGTCAACGCTTCGGGGGTTACGGTTTTGGGAAGCGTCGCGTTGGTGGTGCCGTCGGTGACATAGGGGCCGAATCGGCCTTCCATGATTTTTAGTTCCAGATCGGTTCGTGGATGCGCGCCCAAAACCTTCAAAGGCTCACGCGCCGCACCCCGGCCCCGGTTGCCGCCAGCGGCGGCCTCGGCGAGTTTGACGACGGCGGCGTTCATGCCGGTTTCAAACACGTCTGCGGTGCTCTGGAGGCGGCCATATTTGCCGTCGTGGATCAAATAGGGGCCATAGCGGCCAATCGCGGCGCTGATCGGTTTGCCAGTCTCTGGATGATCGCCGATGACGCGCGGCAGGCTGAGCAGTTTGATCGCCCATTCCAGGCCAAATTCTTCGCCGGGAATATCCTTGGGGATTGAGGCCATTTTGGGTTTTTCACCTTCGCCGCGCGGCATTTCGACATAGGGTCCGAACCGCCCTGACTTGCGCGTGATATCGACTCCCATTTCGGGATGTTTCCCAAGGATTTCGGGGCCAGTATCCGCGCCGCCGTCCGCCGCGCCCGCTTGGGCGAATTTGCGGGTATATTTGCATTCAGGATAGTTGGCGCACGCGATGAACGCGCCGAAACGGCCACCGCGAAGCGAGAGTTTGCCGTCGCTGCACAGCGGGCATTGGCGCGGATCGCTGCCATCCTCCTTCGGCGGAAACAGATAGTCGCCGAGGAATACATCAAGTGCGGCGGTCACTTCGGACGGTTTCTGCTCCATCACCTCGACGGTTTTAGGTTTGAAATCCTTCCAGAATTCAGCAAGCACATCCTGCCACTGCGCCCGTCCGCCCGAAACATCGTCAAGGCTATCCTCTAGCCCGGCGGTATAATCATAGGCGACGTAACGCTCAAAATAACGCTCAAGAAATGCCGTGACGAGCCGCCCGCTTTCGTTAGGCGTAAAGCGGTTTTTATCGACGCTGACATAGTCACGGTCTTTCAAGACCTGAAGCACCGAAGCGTAGGTCGAGGGGCGGCCAATGCCAAGCTCCTCCATTTTTTTAACCAGACTGGCCTCTGAAAAGCGCGGCGGCGGCTGGGTAAAATGCTGCTCGCTCTCAACCGACTTTTTCGCTGGGGCATCGCCCGATTTGAGCATCGGCAAGCGGCGGGCATCTTCATCGCCCTCATCATCCTGGCCTTCTTCATAGAGCGCGAGATAACCGGGGAAGAGCACGACTTGGCCGGTGGCACGCAGGCCCGTCTGGCCAGTCGCATCGCTCATCTCGACCGTGGTGCGCTCAAGCCGGGCGGAGGCCATCTGGCTCGCCATCGCGCGTTTGAAGATCAGATCATACAGCCGCGCGTGATCACCGCTGCCCGCCTTATCCTTGGCGAAGTCGGTTGGGCGGATCGCTTCATGCGCTTCCTGTGCGTTCTTCGCTTTGGTTTGATAGATGCGCGGCTTATCAGGTACATAAGAGGCATCATAGCGATTGGCAATGGCCCCGCGCGCCGCCGAAATTGCGGATGTGTCCATCTGCACGCCGTCAGTACGCATGTAGGTGATCGCGCCGTCTTCATACAGGCCTTGGGCGACGCGCATCGTATGGCTGGCGGCGAAACCAAGCTTGCGCGCGGCCTCCTGCTGGAGCGTCGAGGTGGTGAAGGGCGGCGGCGGATTGCGTGTGAGTGGTTTGGTTTCAACACTCGCCACGATGAAGCGACCCGCCTCAACCGCCGCCTTGGCAGAGGCAGCATCGCCTGCATTGCCGATGGTCAGCCGATCAATTTTCTCACCCTTATGACGAACTAAACGGGCAATAAAACTGACGCTATCATATTCCATATTGGCGACAACCGACCAATATTCTTGCGGGTTAAACGCCTCAATTTCGCGCTCACGGTCAACCACCAGCCGCAGCGCAACCGATTGCACGCGCCCTGCCGACTTCGCGCCGGGCAGCTTGCGCCACAGCACTGGCGACAGCGTGAAGCCGACGAGATAATCGAGTGCACGGCGCGCGCGATAGGCATCGATCAGATCATGGTCGAGCTCGCGTGGTTTGGCCATTGCCTCAAGCACGGCGGCTTTGGTGATCGCGTTGAAGGTGACGCGCTCGACATGCTTGGGCAGTGCTTTCTTTTTGGCGAGCACCTCCTGAACGTGCCAGCTAATCGCCTCACCCTCCCGGTCAGGGTCAGTCGCGAGGATCAGCGTGTCCGCGCCCTTGGCTTCATCGGTGATGGCTTTGAGCTGGCGGGCCTTGTCGGCATAGGTATCCCACAGCATTTCAAAGCCATTGTCGGGGTCAACCGAGCCATCCTTGGGCGGTAGATCGCGGACATGGCCGAACGAGGCCAGCACGCGGAAGCCAGGGCCGAGATATTTCTCGATGGTTTTGGCCTTGGCAGGGGATTCAACGACAACAAGTTTCATGGGGCAAAAATCTCTCTCACGTGTACGCGCGAGGGTGGCGGAATGAATCATTTATCGTCAAGATGCAAATCATGATCAAAACAAAACGTCTTTTGCTCCGCCGCGCGCGGATGGATGATGCGACAGAAATGCATAAGATACTCTCAAATGAGGCGGCCATGCGCTACTGGTCGTCGCCCCCGCACAGTGTGTTTGCGCAGACCAAGGGATGGATTGCAGATATGGTTGGGGCGGGGCAAAGCGTCAGCGAGGATTTTATCGTCGAGATTGACGGACGGCTTGCGGGGAAGGTGGGTGCCTATCGGCTCCCCGAATTTGGCTATATCCTCCATCCCGATTTCTGGGGTTGTGGAATCGCAACAGAGGCTGTGCGTGCGTTTCTTGGCCATATCTGGCGAACCCGACCCGATATTGCTGTGCTCACTACGGATATTGATCCGCGTAATAACGCTTCGGTGCGCCTTGTCGAGAAATTGGGCTTTCGCGAAACCGGCCGCGCCGAGCGGACGTTTGAAACGCATATCGGCTGGTGTGACAGCGTGTACTTGGCGATTGACCGTGCTGCAATGGCGGAATTCGGGGTTAGCCAAGACTGACCCGCCCGCCCGCATGGCGCTCCAACCGTCCGCCGAGTTCGAGTTCGAGGAGGATGGTTTGCACGGTTGCAGGTGCCAGACTTGACTGGCGGATGATTTCATCGACCTGCACGGGGGCATGGCTTAGCAGGTTTTGCACAATCCCACGTTCGTCATCCGAGGCATCGGCGGAGACGGGCTCGGCGCGGAAGCTGCTCGTCGGTGCGGCCATCATTGAGGCGATGGGCCGGATTGTTTCAAGGACATCGGCGACCGATTGAATGAGCGTTGCGCCGTCACGGATGAGGCTGTTGCACCCCTGCGCACGCGGATCAAGCGGCGAACCGGGGACGGCCATCACCTCGCGGCCTGCTTCAGCCGCGAGCCGCGCAGTGATGAGCGAACCCGATTTTGGCGCGGCTTCAACCACCACCGTGCCGAGCGCCATCCCGGCGATGATCCGGTTACGATAGGGGAAGTGGCGCGCAAGCGGTTCACGCCCCGGCGGCTGTTCGGCGATCAGCAGCCCCCGGGTGGCGATCTGTTCTTGAAGTGCCTTATTTTCGGGCGGATAGGTGATGTCGATCCCGCTCGCGATGACGCCTGCGGTGCCGCCATCGAGTGCACCCTGATGCGCTGCGCTATCAATCCCGCGCGCAAGGCCGGAGACGATAAGCACGCCTTCGTCAGCCAAGCCGCGTGCCAGATCACGCGCAAAGCGGCACGCCGCTGCCGAGGCATTGCGCGCACCGACAATCGCTATCGCGGGGCGTTCAAGCAGGCTCAGATCACCACGCACGATGAGGGCAGGCGGGGCGGAGTCAATCTCGGCAAGTAATGACGGATACAGCCCCTGCCCAAGGAACAGGTAACGCGCGCCGAGCCGTTGAACCGCATCAATTTCTGCGGCGACATCGTTGAGATCGGCAATGCGCGGGGCTTTGCCGCCACTGCGCGCGGCAAGCTGGGGGATTGCGGCGAGGGCCGCAGCGGCATTACCGAAGCGGGCGAGAAGCTGAAAATAGCTGACCGGCCCGATGTTGGCCGAACGGATCAGCCGAAGCCGATCAAGCAAATCCTGTTCGGCAGCAGTGGTCACGCTTTCGCGCCGACCTTTGGTTCGCTGCCTGCCCGGATGCGCGCGATATTCTCACGGTGTTTCCACAGAACGACAATCGCCATCAACCCAAGCATTTTTGCAGGATGCCAGCCGTACAGCCCAAACGCGGCGATTGGCGCTGCGACTGCCGCCGCCATTCCACTGATCGAGGAAATCCGCGTAACCGCAAGCGCGCCGAGCCAGACAGCGGCAAAAACCAGCCCAATGATCCAGTTAAACGCCAGCGATATGCCAAGCATGGTCGCCACACCTTTACCGCCATTGAATTTGAGCCACACCGGATAGCAATGCCCGAGAAAGGCTGCGAGCCCGCCAACCAGCGCAAGCTCTGGCATAATCATCCGCGCAATGCAGACCGCCGCAGCGCCCTTGCCCATGTCAAGCAGCAGCGTGCCCGCTGCGAGCCCTTTGCGCCCGGTGCGCAGCACATTGGTCGCGCCGATATTGCCTGATCCTATCGTGCGCAAATCGCCCGCGCCAAACAGTCGTGTGAGGATGAGGCCAAACGGGATTGCGCCGAGTAAATAGCCGATCGCAACAACATATGCGATATTGCCCGAGTCTGAAGTTCCCATGTTGTTCACTTTTAACGTCAGCACAGCCAAAGGCAATATCTACCGAAGGTTTCGCTCGCGTGATCTTCGCGGTCACATCGCCCTATTATGTCTCAATTCAAAGTTTGTGCGATAGCGTGCGCCCAGCCACTCAGCCGCTGAGCCCGCACTTCAGGCGCTATATTGGGCCCAAATTGCCCAACTGTGCCGCGCATTACCGCTGCGTCTTTCAGCGACGGATAGATGCCCGCGCCAACCGCCGCAAGCATTGCCGCGCCAAGCGCGGTTGTTTCGATAAAAGCGGGGCGCTCGACAGTGATATTCAGCATGTCCGCCAAATCCTGCGCCATCCAATCGTTGGCGACCATACCACCATCGATGCGCAATTCCTGCCAGTCGCACCCGTCGGCGGCATATGCGGTTTTGAGATCATGCGCCTGATGCGCCATTGCTTCCAATGCAGCGCGCGCAATATGCGCCTTTTTGGCGGAAAAGCTTAGGCCAGTGATTGTACCGCGCGCATCAGGCCGCCAATAAGGCGCGCCGAGGCCTGAAAGTGCGGGCACGACATAGACCCCGCCATTATCCGCCACACTGCGTGCGAGCGGCTCTGTTTCGGGTGCTTGAGCGATAAGGCCGAGGTCGTCACGCAGCCATTGGATCAGGCTGCCAGCGACAAAGACCGAGCCTTCAAGCGCATAGTGGCGCTCTCCGCCCAATTGCCATGCGATGGTTGAGAGCAGCTTATGTCGTGATTGGGGGAGTTTCCGGCCTGTTTGTGTAAGAATGAACGCGCCGGTGCCAAAGGTGGCTTTGGTTTGGCCGGGATCAAGGCAGGCTTGGCCGATAGTCGCGGCTTGCTGATCGCCAGCCATGCCGGTGATTTTGATCGGGCCGCCGAACATTTCGGGTAGGGTGACCCCGATATCGCCTGCACAATCGACGATTTCAGGCAAAATGCTGCGCGGGACATCGAAGAGGCTGAGGAGCCCATCATCCCAACCGCTGCTACCAATCGCCATCAGCGCGGTGCGCGAGGCATTGGTGGCGTCGCTGACATGTGCACCGCCCGTCAGCCGATAAACCAGATAGCTTTCGACTGTGCCCACGGCGAGATTTTCGCCTGCGTCTTTCAATTGGGGCCAATTTTTGAGCGCCCAGCCAATCTTGCTACCCGAAAAATAGGGATCAAGCAGCAGTCCGGTTTTGGCTTGCACGCTTGGTTCATGCCCGGCGGTTTTGAACCGCGCACAATCATCAGCGGTGCGCCGATCCTGCCAGACGATTGCGGGTGCGAGTGGCTCACCAGTCCGCCGATCCCAAAAGACAATTGTTTCGCGCTGATTGGTGATGCCAATCGCGCTGATCCGGCCTGCACCGCCCGCCCGCGCGACCATCGCTTGTGTACAGGCAAGCGTCTTTGTCCAAATCTCTGCGGCATCATGTTCGACAAGGCCGGGCGAGGGGTAATGCTGGGTGAGTGGTTCTTGCGCGCTGCCAAGCATTTTTCCATCTGGCGAGAAAAGCATTGCCCGTGTCGAGGTTGTGCCTTCATCAATTACCAGGATCGTCATGCGTAAGCCTCCACCGTGTCAAGCGCCACATTAGGCGCTGCTTCACCAAAAATGAAGAACACATGTCGTGGAGGAGTGCCGGCATATCATGCGGCACAGGGAGCCTATGGCAATATGGTGAGATCGCGGGTTCGAAAAACCATGGTGCCGCCTATAGGATTCGAACCTACGACCCCCGCATTACGAATGCGATGCTCTACCAACTGAGCTAAGGCGGCATGGAAATACGCTGAGCGCGGCCTTACACAGGTGTTTTGGTCAAAACAAGTATCGTGATCAGGCCAGCCCGCAATTTACATCCGCCACCCTACAGAATTTGGCCAAACGACTCTCTTCTTAACTCTTCGTCAACCATGACGGGTGCAGAGTGGGTGTAGAGATTATGTCGGTTGAGTAAGGGCAATTGTGATGGACGGAACAGGGGTTTTCAATCACGAAGGGGACGCCGTGCAATCATCGTATCATGATGAAGGCGTTGATACACCAATCGGGATCGGTACCGACGAACGGCGGATGCATGTGCGCGCCTATAATTACTGGGTTTCGTTGCTTGATGGTCGTGCCTATCCTTCGGTTGAGGATCTTGATCCTGCGAGCCTGACAGATTTTTCGGCGAACAGCGTTTTGCTTGATTTCACTGGCGGCGTCGAAAATCCGACGATGACCTATCTTGGTTCAGCCATACGCGATGAATGTAATCTCCCTGCAGAACTGATCAGTGCAAGCGAAATTCCGAGTCGTTCGCTGCTTTCGCGGCTGACCGACCATTATCTTCAAATTATCGCCAACTGTGCGCCGATTGGCTTCGAAGCCGAATTTGTCAATCACCGTGGCAATAACACCATGTATCGTGGCATTCTGATGCCCTTTTCCTCTGATGATGACACGATTGATTTCATTTACGGCGTAATTAACTGGAAAGAGGTGGCCGACGCCGGGATGATTGCCGGCCTGGCCGATGAAGTTGAACGTGCACTTCAGGCGAACCTTCCACGCCACAGCGAACCCATTCCCGTTTGGGCAGACGGCCCAAGCGCGCGCGACGAAGAGCCGTGCATTACCCCGCGTGCCGACGTTCTCGGTGTCGCCGATTATGGTGAGGATTTGGCATTTGAAGAGGATGACTTTCTTCCCGATGGCACAGAATCGCTCGGCGATTGGCTTGCCGCAGCGCGTGTTTCGGCCGAATCAGCCGTTGATGCCGACCAACGGAGCCGCACAGCGCTCTATCAGGCGCTTTCGCGTGCCTATGATTTTGCGCTTGAAGCTGAAGCAAACGCCGAAGACTATGCCGAACTGCTCGCCGATAGCGGGATTGCGGTGCAGGAACGTGCGCCGATGACGCCTATCGTCAAGCTCGTTTTCGGGATTGATCATGATAAAACGCGGCTCGCTGAATATGCGCTGGTGCTGGGCCACGCAAAGCGGACAAGCCTGGCAAAGGGCGAAGTCCTGCCGTTGCTTAACCGTACAGCGGGCGGCCTCAAAGCCATAATCACCAGCGAACGCGCGGCGCGGCGACCCGAACCAAAAGCGGCCAAGGCCAATTTGCTTCTCGACAAGGCGCGCCAGATTGCACCCAAGGGCATTGTCGAAATGGCAGGCAGCGAAGAATTTGTTATGCTGTTCGCGCGGCGGATCGACGGCGATCATGTCGCGGTGATTGGCGCGGTCGATCATGACGAAGCCCTGATGAAAAAAGCGCTCCGCCAGATCGCGGGTTAAGGTTTCTTTCGCACTGGCACCGGAATGTTGCAGATATCAGCGCCGCCCGCTGGCACGTTGAAAAACGCATCGCGGCGATTGGCGCGGGCATCGGCGTAGGTGGCAAAGCTTTTGCTGTCCGTCGAAAGATATTCAAAACGCGGTTGATCGGCGGTGGGCAGCTCGCTCGCCAGCCGGATTGATATGATGCCCACGCGCTCCTCTGCTTTCTCGTAAAAACCGAGCGCACCCGTGCCGCGCGGCAGGCTGGAAAGATTTTCAATCCCGCTGATCACCCGGCCAACGACCGCGATATTGCGATCAAGATGGCGCGGGGCGTGACCGATAACGGTGTATAGCTCCGCACCCGATCCCGTGTCGGGCGAAAGATTGCGGCCAACACCGACCATGCTGTAGCAGTGGACGGGCCAGATGTTTTCGTCATCGAGCGCTACAGGCCATCCTTTTAAGATGCCCGTGACGTCGGAATACGCGTCTGAATCACCATATGCTGCCAGTCCCGATTTTTTATAAGCCTTAGCCCAGTCGGCAGTTACTTCTTTGATAATTTCATCAACCGAGTGAAGGGGCTGTTGTCCTTTATTAGACTCAATCGGAAGTGAAGAAAGTTTTAGCACGTCTGATTTCGCGCTAGAATACTCGCCCTCCCCCACGCTCACCAACCCTGCAGGCAGCGCCTTCTTCTCGTTCGCATCGCCCCATTGGACGACATAATTATCCTGCACCCGGTTGATGCTCAGCCCGTCCCACCAATGCGCGGCGGCAAGTTTGCGGATGTTGCCGATCCACCCTTGGCTAAACGGCGGCGGCATAAGCTGGATCACCGCCTGCTTGCCATTCGCCAGCGTCATCACCAGCATATCCGCAGGCGCAATCGCGATCCAATCAGAGGCGGGTGCCGCCGCCACAATCTCTGACGGCGCCAAAGCAGGTTTGGGGGCGGGTGCTGCACCAAGCGATGCCAGCGCGACGAACGGGATGAGCAAAGTTTTCATCCGCGCACCCTGCCACAGTCTGCCCGCTTGCGAAAGCGTGCGTCAAAAGCTAGGGCGCATTCTTTCCAAGCAATGCGGAGCGGTGGCCGAGTGGTCGAAGGCGCTCGCCTGGAAAGTGAGTATGGGTCAAAAGCTCATCCAGGGTTCGAATCCCTGCCGCTCCGCCATTTACTGTACTTTCACGATTTTTCGCGAACTCGGATGAACGTTAAAAAATGGCTGTTGACGGCCATTTTGTTGAGATTTCAAGTTCACGGCAGTGCGCCAGAGAACGGGTCAAACCGCTTCCAAAGCTATGGCTTAAATTATGGCTAGAAATGATGGCGGAGGTTTGCTATCACGAAAAAATGGCCTCGCGCGCGCGTAACAAACTTTCAGTTCGACAGGTGGTCTCGCTTACAGGCGTCGGACTCTATTCTGATGGTGGCGGATTATACCTACGTGTTCGGCCTGCTGGACGTACTTGGATCTTTATCGGAACGTTTGAAAGTAAGCGGTTTGAGCTTGGTCTGGGCATTGTGCATGATGTGCCGCTGGCTCTGGCGCGCGAGAAAGCCGCTGAGATACGCTCGCTGTTGGTCAACGGTAAAGATCCACGCTTTGAACGGACAATGGCCAAACAGCGACAGGTGACCAGCTTTGGTGCTTTTGCTGAGGCGTTGATCGATGACATTGAAGGCGGCTTCAAAAATCCCAAACATCGCCAGCAATGGCGCAATACCATCAAGACCTATGCTCAATCGATCTATGATGTGCCTGTGGGCGCGGTAACAACCGAACATGTGTTAAGCGTGCATTGGACTTGTGACGGTTTTGTGCCGGTCACCTGTCTCATTATGCCACCTTGGCTT
>JBBTEI010000082.1:0-14685 GCA_038042405.1 Pseudomonadota bacterium | reverse complement strand
AAACAGATTTACCCTCAACCCAACCCATCAAATGCCGGGACTAAACAGCTAATTCAAGCCCCCTCAGCTCAACACCCGTGCCACAATTCCCGGATCGCGGGCGAGCATTGAGAGGAGGACGCGGGCTGGGCCTTCGGGTTGGCGGGCAGCGAATGTTATGACGGTAGCGCCGATAGTAAAATGACGTTGCGTAAAACCACGTCCGCACTGGCGTTCAATCGTGCCGCCAAAACCAACCCGCACTCATCCTGAATCCCTCGGACTCTTGACGGCGAGTCGCCTGAAGGCGCATTAGGCATCTCGGAACATATCGCGCCCGTGTTTTTAGGCGCGCAAAGAGGGAGACAGGCGTCATGGCGACACGGGCACCGGCCTTTCGCGATGTGGTAAAACGCGGGGCGATCCGCACGGGCGCGCTGGCGACGTCGATCATGCTCACCATCGGCATTTTGCTGTTTGCGTTGATGCTGGGAAGCTATGCGCCAAGCGATCCGTCGATGAACACCGCCGCTGCTGGCCCCGCGCGCAATTTGCTCGGAATGCCGGGTGCCTGGATCGCCGACGGGTTGTTGA
This sequence comes from Pseudomonadota bacterium, assembly GCA_038042405.1. GTDB lineage: Bacteria > Pseudomonadota > Alphaproteobacteria > Sphingomonadales > Sphingomonadaceae > Aquisediminimonas. The sequence continues at coordinate 14,112 of JBBTEI010000082.1, read as the reverse complement.
CCGTGCTTGGCCCGGCGGTAGCGCTGGTCATTCCGCTGTTCATCATCGCCGCTGTCCGGCTGTGGCGTGCGAACCCGACAGGCGGGATTGGCCGCCGTTTGACCGGCGTGCTTGGCGGGATTGTTTTGATCGACATTGCGCTTTCACTGTTCCGTGATGGCGCGGTTAGCGGGCTGCCCGGCGGGGCGGGCGGCGTGCTTGGTCTTGCCGGTGCTGATATTGTCCGCTGGGCCACGGGCTTCATTTCGGCAGAGCCGGTTCAGGCATGGGTGCGATACGGCGCGATTGCGCTGTTCGCGATCCTTGGCGTCGTCATCTGGGCAAAAAGCCTTGGCATCGATGCGGGAGAACGCGATTGGCTGTTTGGCCGCAACCGCGCCGCTGATGATGATCACCGCGAAGGTGCCATGACGCTTGAACGGCCATCGGTTAAAATTGCCGAACCCGCGCCGCGCCTTGTCGCCCCGCAAGACAATAAGCCGCGCCCTGTGATTAGTGACCGGATGTCGGCGGCGGCAAAACCCGCCAAACCGCCAGCGCCAAAACAATCTTCGTTTGATTTGAAGGATCGCTATGTCCTTCCCCCGCTCGATTTGCTCAGCCCGGCCCCGCCCTCATCGGGCAATGTGATCGATAAGGCCGCGCTTGAGCGCAACGCCCGCCTGCTCGAAACCGTACTTGATGATTTCCACGTCAAAGGGATCATTACCGAGGTGCGCCCCGGCCCGGTTGTAACGATGTACGAGCTTGAGCCTGCGAGTGGAATCAAGGCGAGCCGCGTGATCCAGCTTGCCGATGATATTGCGCGCAACATGTCCGCGCTCTCGGCACGCGTCGCGACGATTCCAGGGCGCACAGTGATCGGGATTGAACTGCCCAATGCGCGGCGCGAACCCGTTGTTCTCCATGAACTCATCTCAAGCCAGGCGTTTGAAGATCAAACCGCGCAACTGCCGATTATTCTGGGTAAGAATATCGCGGGCGATCCTGTGATCGCTGATTTGGCCCCAATGCCGCATCTGCTTGTTGCGGGGACGACGGGTTCGGGCAAATCGGTTGGGCTTAACGCGATGATCGTTTCGCTGCTCTACCGGTTGACGCCTGATCAATGCCGGATGATCATGATTGATCCCAAGATGCTCGAACTCAGCATTTATGATGATATCCCCCACCTCCTGTCGCCGGTTGTGACTGAACCCGCCAAGGCGATCCGCGCGCTCAAATGGGCGGTTGAGCAAATGGAGGAGCGTTACCGGATGATGGCCTCGGTCGGGGTGCGTGGGCTTGCCGGCTTTAATGACAAGGTGCGCGCCGCCAAAATCAAAGGGCAAAAGCTCGGGCGGCGGGTGCAGACGGGCTATGACGCCGATACTGGCCAGCCGATTTATGAAGAAGAATTGCTCGAATATGATGTCTTGCCACAGATTGTGGTGATCGTTGATGAGCTTGCCGATCTGATGATGACAGCGGGCAAGGAGGTTGAGTTCCTCATCCAGCGCCTCGCCCAAAAGGCGCGTGCGGCGGGTATTCATCTCATCATGGCGACGCAGCGGCCCTCGGTTGATGTCATCACCGGCGTCATCAAGGCCAATCTGCCAACGCGGATCAGCTTTCAGGTCACGTCGAAAATCGACAGCCGGACGATCCTTGGCGAACAGGGCGCCGAACAACTGCTCGGCAAGGGCGACATGCTCTATATGCCTGGTGGCAAACAAATCGCGCGCGTCCACGGGCCATTCGTCAGCGATGATGAGGTGCGCGCGATTGCCGATCATTGGCGCGGGCAGGGCCAGCCCGAATATATCCAGGCGGTCACTGAAGAACCCGAAGAGGGTGGCTGGATGATGGAAGGCGCACCAACGGGCGAAGATAGCGCCGAAGACCAGCTTTACCGTAAGGCAGTGCAGATTGTCGCTGAAAGCCAGAAAGCCTCGACCAGCTATGTCCAGCGCCAGCTCCGCGTCGGCTATAACAGTGCTGCACGCCTGATTGAGCGGATGGAAAGCGACGGCCTCGTCAGCCGTCCCGATCATGTCGGGCGGCGCGATGTGCTGATCGATACTGAAGGCCATGCGATTTGAATTCAGGCGGCGTTCAAATCAACTTTGGCAGTGGTGCCGAATAACCTTCATTGAACGGAATTCTGATGTTCATTCGTCCGATTGCGGCCATTACCCTGCTTGCCGCAACCTCTGCCGCCGCCCAAACTGGCGATATCTCGCTGGTCTCGGCGCATTTGAAGGCCGTCACAACGATGACCGCCGATTTCGTCCAAACCGATCGCGCAGGCAAGGCTCTTGGTGGGGTGTTGACGCTCAAGCGACCCGGAAAAATCCGCTTCCAATATGAAAAAGGTGTGCCATTTTTGATCGTTGGCGATGGCAAAGCACTGACCTTTGTGGATTATTCGGTCAAGCAGGTGCAGCGTTGGCCGATTGGCAATTCGCCGCTTGGTGTGTTGCTCGATGCGAACAAAGATCTCACCCGCTTCGCCAAGATCGTGCCAAATACTAGCCCGCGCATCCTTCTGGCTGAGGCGCGTGATCCCCGTCATCCCGAATATGGCACCACAACGCTCGCCTTCCTTCGCGATCAATCGGCACCTGCTGGTCTGATGCTTCAAGGATGGGTCACGCTTGACAGTCAGGGCAACCGTACCTCGGTGCGTCTCAGCGACCAACGGTTTAACGTCGGCGTATCCGACGAGTCGTTCAAATGGCGCGATCCACGCCCTAATGGCAAAGGCCGTTAAGCAGTTCATTCATATTGGCGACAGGAAACCCGGCTATATCTAACATCGCTGTACCGGGATTAAAACTTGCGAGATTCCCCCCTGTTGCTCGCAGGTTCTGATGAATATCCGGTACACGCCAGCGTGACGAACGCTCGGTTGGCCCTCGCTCCACGCCCCCGGAGCGGGGGCCTATACCTTTTGGGCTTTGGCCGTTTGCGGTTGCGGCCTCTCGGGGGCAAAGCTAGACGCATTGCATGACCCAGTTAATCAAAATCGCTTCATGGAATATCAATAGCGTGCGCGCGCGGCTTGATATCGTCGAACGCTTCCTCACCGAAATGGCACCTGACATTCTATGTCTTCAGGAGATCAAGGCGGAAAATGGCGCATTTCCTTCTCCCGCGTTCCGGGCACTTGGTTACGAGACGCTGATCCTCAATGGCCAGAAGATGCACCACGGTGTCGCTATCATCAGCCGCATTCCGCTGTCCGAAGATACGCGCAATGATTGGCAGGATAACGGTGAGGCCCGTCACATTGGTGTGCGCCTTCCAAACGGGGTGCGGCTTGAGAATGTCTATATCCCGGCAGGTGGAGATATGCCTGATCGTGAGCAGAACCCCAAATTCGGTCAAAAGCTCGATTTCCTTGGACGGATGATCCGCTGGTCGGAAGCCCTGCGTGAGCCGAGCATCATTGTCGGCGATTTCAACATTGCACCGCTTGAATGCGATGTCTGGGGGCACAAGGAGTTGCTCAACGTCGTCAGCCATACCCCGATTGAGGTTGAAACGCTCAAGGCACTTCAGGCAAGCCATGATTGGGTTGATCTTGGCCGCCACTTCATTCCCCCGCCCGAGCGGCTTTATACGTGGTGGAGCTACCGCGCGAAGGATTGGGCAGCGTCGGATCGCGGCCGGCGGCTTGATCATATGTGGGCATCGCCCGATGTCGCCAAAGCGGCCGCTTCGCATCAGGTGCACCGGGAATGTCGCGATTGGGGCAAGCCGTCCGACCATATCCCGCTCGTGACGGAATTCGCGTTCTGAATATGGCCAACGCCCCTGATCACCGTGCAGCGCCGAGGGCGATTGACGCCCTGCGCCGGGGGTGGCCGGTGGCAATCGATGGCGTTTTGACGGTGCTTGCGATTGAAAGTGCCGATGTGCACCGGCTAGCGGCATTTGAACGCGAAAATGGCGCCAACATCCTCATTTCGGCATCGCGTGCGGCCACGCTGAAGCTGACCAACCAGCGCCCAGCGGCGGTTGAAGCAGGGCCGGTGATGATCGTGCGTGCGCCTTGGGTCGATCTGCCAGCCGCCGTCGCACTTGCTGATCCGGCAACCGATCTCAGCCATCCTTTCAAAGGCCCATTTGCCGCGCTTGATGTTCTCCACCCGCTGGCGGCACAGGCCGCACTTGATCTTGCGCGCCAAGCCGGACTGCTTCCTGCATTTTTTGTTCATGATCACGCAGTTGCAGGCGCCGATGCGGTTACCTCACTAGAAGTCACCGGCTGGGAAGCGCCCGATAGCTTGGCAATTGCAGCGCGTGCGCGCCTGCCAGTCGCTGCATTTGAACATAGTGAAATTGTCGCGTTCCGCTCACCCGATCAAGCGGGTGAACATGTTGCCCTCATCGTCGGCCAGCCTAATGGATCTCCGCCCCTCGTCCGGCTGCACAGCGAATGTCTGACCGGTGATATCTTCGGCAGTCTCAAATGCGATTGCGGGCCTCAGCTTGATGCAGCCCTTCATTTGATGGCCGAAGCAGGTTGGGGAACTTTGCTATACCTAAGACAGGAAGGGCGCGGCATTGGCCTCATCAACAAGCTGCGCGCTTATGAGCTTCAGGATCAGGGCTTTGATACGGTTGATGCCAATCTGAGGCTCGGCTTTCCGGTTGAGGCGCGCGATTTCGGGATTGCTGCACGGATGCTCACCTTGATTGGCCAGCCGCGCATCCGTCTGCTTACCAATAACCCGCAAAAAGTTGCGCGGCTTGAAGCGGCGGGCATCACCGTCCATGAACGTGTGCCGCACCAGCTTCCACCCAATCCACACAATGTGCAATATCTCGCAACCAAGCGGGATCGCACCGGCCACAAACTCTAAAAAATCAGCTCCTCAAGCCGGTGCGGGGCGACAACGATGAGCGCATCGGCATCGCGTTTGATGATCCCGCGTTTCTCAAGCGCGCTAATCGTGCGCGAAACCGTCTCGCGTGTTGATTGAACATGCAGCGCGAAGTTCGAAAGCACCGGCATTGGCTGGATCGTCATCGCGTCGCCCGCGCGCGCCTGACGCAACAATTCAGCGTGAATCCGCCCCGGTGCTGACAGCGTCGCGCCCTCCACCATCCGCCGTGTCGTTTGCGTCAACCGCAGCGTCAGCCCGCGCGCAACCGAAAGCGCGACGCAGTTATAGCGCTCCATCAGGCCAACGAACGCGCCAACGCCAATCTGTCCGGCATCAACGCTGATTACCGCCAAAACCTCAGCGCCTGATGTTGCCACTGAAAGCCCGGCGGCTTCACCAAATATATCCCCCGCAACAAAACTGTGGACAAGGATATAATGCCCGCTCGCTGAATAAGCGATTGCCTGTGCTTCGCCGCTCAGGATCAACCAAGCATCAGGGTCAGCATCGCCTGCACGGATCATAATGCTATGTGCTGGAAAGTGCCGCGCGGTCGCTATCGCGGCAACAGTACGCGCTACATCTTCGGCGCAACCGAAACTTTGCGTGATCCGTGCCAGATAGGTTTCACTGACCTGCACACCCATGCTCCCCTAGGTGACGTTCAATGCAAGACATGATGTCGAATTTATACCTATCGAGCAAGTGGTAGCTTACAGAGTCTGCGTGCTCCCATCGAAAACGCTTCTCACTTTGTCGATCAGCCTCTAACGCGCGTCAGCTATGACACTGCGCCCAACCAATCGCCCTGACCGCCGCACCTTTGCGATTATTTCGCATCCTGACGCCGGGAAAACGACGCTCACCGAAAAGTTGCTCCTGTTCGGCGGCGCAATCCATGCCGCAGGCGAGGTCAAAGCACGCGGCGTCAACCGGCGTGCGCGCTCCGACTGGATGAAGATTGAGCAGCAGCGCGGAATTTCGGTAACATCCTCGGTGATGACCTTCGAACGTGACAGCCTCACCTTCAATCTGCTCGACACGCCAGGCCATGAGGATTTCTCCGAAGATACTTACCGCACGCTCACCGCCGTCGATAGCGCGGTGATGGTGATCGACGCCGCACGAGGGATCGAGGCGCAAACGCGCAAATTGTTCGAGGTGTGCCGTCTCCGTTCCGTGCCCATCATCACCTTCATCAATAAGGTTGACCGCGAAGGCCGCGACGGTTTCTCGCTGCTTGATGAGGTTGCCGATCAGTTGCAACTGGATGTGTGCCCGATGAACTGGCCCGTTGGTATGGGTGGCCAGTTTGAGGGAATATATAATCTTGAAACCGGGACGCTGCGGCGGCCATCGCAAGACAATAATATGCGCACCTTCGAAGGCGATATGACGGCGACATGGGGGCTCGACGATCCAAAGCTTGATGGACTGTTGTCGGCGGATGGTTTGGCGGCTTTTCGTGAAGAGGCGGGATTGGCGCAGGCAGGTTATGCAGCCTTTGATGCCGATGCTTATCGCGGTGGGGATCTCACACCCGTCTATTTTGGTTCTGCGCTCAAGGATTTCGGCGTTGACGAGCTTATCGACGCTCTAGCGCGCTTTGCACCTTCGCCGCGTACACAGCCTGCCGAGCCGATGCCGGTATCGCCCGACGATACAGGTGTGACGGGTTTCATCTTCAAGGTGCAGGCGAATATGAATCCGATGCACCGTGACCGGATCGCCTTCATGCGGCTCTGTTCAGGAAAATTCAAACGCGGCATGAAACTCAATCAGGTCGGCACTGGCAAATCAATTGCTGTCCACAGCCCGATCCTGTTTTTCGCACGCGACCGGGAACTGGCGGATGAGGCTTTCCCGGGCGATATCATTGGCATCCCCAACCACGGCACACTCCGGGTTGGTGATACGTTAACCGACGGGCCAGACATTTCGATCACTGGCCTGCCCAATTTCGCGCCCGAAATCCTGCGGCGGATCATCCTCAAAGATCCGACCAAAACCAAGCAATTGCGCAAGGCGCTTGATGACCTCGCCGAAGAGGGCGTGACGCAAGTTTTCCACCCGCAACTGGGCGCGCAGCAGATTGTCGGCGTTGTCGGTCAATTGCAGCTTGAGGTGCTGATCTCGCGGCTTGAGGCCGAATATAAGGTTGATGCAGCGCTTGAACCCTCACCTTGGGACAGCGCGCGCTGGATTTCGGGCACGCCCTCCGACCTCAAAAACTTCACCGACACCCATCGCAGCCAGCTCGCCAGCGACCGCGACGGTGCACCGGTGTTCATGGCCAAAGATAGTTGGGACTTAAATTACGTCACCGGACGCAATCCGGCTGTAAAATTCACCGCAACCAAGGAACGGGCGTAAGTTCGGCTGCGCTATAATATCTATTCAGCAAATGTTCATCGGCTGAATCAAAATATCCGGCAATAAGGCCAATGGTAATTGGCTGTGCGTTCGGAAAGGTATGAATATGGCTAAAAGACACGCGGTCTTGGCACTTGGTATGGCTTTTATATTGTCGTCTTGCGCTTCGGTGATTGGTGCACGCCCGGCATTCCCCACTGAACTCAATACAGCAAACGAAACGATCAGCTTTGCAAGTATTGGCTTTGGTCAGTCAGGGTCTTTCACGGCGGGCCCTTATAGCGGCAATTATAAGCGCAGTCTCAAGGGAAAATCCGGCGGATTGCTGATCACGCGCGCGCGAGAGACCGGCAAAACCCAATTTGTGCTGCGTGGTGGAGAGTTGATGGCACCACTGTCCGGTGCCTGTCGGGCAAATCTGGCCGAGGTCCGCCTCGCCGGCTTCAGTGCCGAAACCGAACCTTTTACGCTACGTTGCACCCTTGGCAGTGACGATGGGATGCTCGCGGCGACGCTTGATCTTGAGGATGATCCGCGCGCCAAGGGCTTTCGCCAAAACCGCATTGGCCTTGTCAGAATCAATAATGATGTGATCGACATACGCTCGCTCCATAAGAAGCTGAAGGGCGGATCGGCGGATCTTGCGCTTGGCTATGTCTTCACGCGCGGGGGCAGCCCGATTGCCGCCGTCGATGTCGCGGGCAAGCCCAATATTGTTCTCGCCAAAGGGCTTGATCAACCAACCCGCCAGATGTTGATTTCCGCAGCTACCGGCCTCACGCTCACCTGGACGCCCCAAGTCGAGTTTTAACACGAGGTCAGAGAGGGCGGCGTCATCGCGCGCGCTCGATCTGCCAAAATACGTTTGTTTCAGGGAGAATAGCCTGACCCCGGCATAAACTCCCCCTCCCCCAAAAAATGCAACCAAGGAACGCGCATAATGGCCGAGAACCGCTTCGAACGCCACCGCCAGCCTTGGACGAGCGACGAAATCCAGAAGCTTCACCTGCTTGCCAAAAAGGGTATGCCGCTCAAACAAATGACCAAAGCCCTGACGCGGAGCGAGGAATCAATCAAGGATCGGGCGAAGCTGGACGGGTTGAAGATTGTCAAGTTGCGTTAGTCAATGCACCGCTGGTTGAATTGATCCGAAAGCATATAAAATTGCATGTTGTAATCGTTGTATAGTCGACATAGCCTTTGATCCGAAAATGCCCTGGTCGATGTTGTTTCGGTTATCCCTGTCCTGATCAACGGAGTTATCAGGCATAATTTCACGATTGCGATTCCTCCTAACACGCAGACTATTGATCTCTACTCAACCGGTGGCGGGAATTGGGCATATATCGGTTCGGGCGCGGGCAGCATCATTCAAACGGCGCGCGTCCTGAAAGGCAGTGACGTAATTGCGATTGGCCGCAACGGGCTAATCGGCGGGCCGGAAAGCTTTCCCGGTCGCCCCGTCAGGATTCCCGAACCGAGCGGAGACGGCGGTCGTCGGTAAGAACCATTTTGGCGAATCCTTCCAATCTACCATTCCCTGATATTGCCTTTGCGCCGTGGCGCGATAGTAGGCTCGATGAGCCTCACTCTCTAGCGTGCTTGCGATCAGCACGTACATAGCAAGGATTGACTGACATGACTGACTCGCGTTCCCCTTGGTCACTCGTCGTTCACGGCGGCGCGGGTCAGATATTGCGTGACCGGATCACACCCGTCCAAGACGCTGACATCCGTGCGGCACTTTCCCTCGCCCTCGCCACAGGCGGGGCACTTCTCGAAAGCGGAGCGTCCGCCGTTGATGCGGTTGAGGCGGCGGTCAAGGTGCTTGAGGATGATCCCAATTTCAATTCGGGGCGCGGCGCTGTCTTCACCTATGAAGGCCGCAATGAGCTTGATGCCGCGATCATGGATGGCAACACCCGTGCGGCAGGTGCGGTTGCCGGGGCAACACGAACGCGTAATCCGGTCTCGCTTGCACGCGCGGTGATGGTCAAAAGCCATCATATCATGCTCTCGGGGATTGGCGCCGATCAATTCTCGGTTGAGCATGGGCTTGAACAAGTTGACCCTGCGTGGTTTGCCACGCCGCAACGGCTGGCAGATCTCGAAGAACTCAAAGCGGCGGGCAGTGACGGCTATGATGTTGATCTCAAATATGGGACTGTCGGCGCGGTTGCGGTCGATGTGAACGGTCATGTCGCCGCCGCCACCTCAACTGGCGGGATTACGGGCAAACGGTGGGGACGGATCGGCGACTCTCCCCTGATCGGCGCTGGCACTTATGCCGATGACCGCGCCTGTGCAGTCTCTGCCACCGGCGCTGGTGAGTTTTTCATCCGTGAGGGCGTCGCGCACCAGATTTGCGCGCGCGTCCGCCTCGCGGGAGACACTGTGCAATCCGCCGCTGACACCGTGATGGGTGCAGTCAAAGATCTTGGCGGCAACGGCGGGGTGATCGTCGCCGCACCGGATGGCGAGGCGTGCTGGAGCTTTACCACACCGGGGATGTTTCGCGGGCGGCTATGCGCCCACGGCATAGCGGAGATCGCGGTTTACGGCGATGAGTAGGCTTCTACTCATTCTACTCCTCTTGGTTTTGCCAACGCCCGCGCTCGCATGGTGGGATTATGGTCACAAAACCGTCGCGACAATTGCAAGTAATCAGGTTTCACCAAAAACGCGCGCCGCAATCCGCGCATTGCTACGTCATGAACGCGCAGTCGCTACCCCGACGTGTCCACTGCATACACTTGAGGACGCAAGCTATTGGCCCGATTGTATCAAAGGGCTGGGCGCCCGGTTCGATTATGCCTTTTCGTGGCACTATCAGAATGTCGATATCTGTAAGCCGTTTGATCTGATGGCTGCCTGCAAAGATGGCCACTGTGTATCGCGCCAGATTGATCGCGCGGTGAAGCTGCTCAAAGACAAAAAGGTGCCGGGGCATGAGCGGCTCATGGCGCTGGCCTTCCTTACCCATTTTGTTGGCGACCTTCACATGCCGCTTCACGCAGGGGATCGGGGGGATCGCGGCGGCAACGATGTCAAGGCGGCTTATGGCATTGTCGCCGGGCGGGTGAATCTCCACTTGCTGTGGGATGGGCCGCTTGCTGAACGCGCGATCACGACGCCACCCGCTGGGCCAATGGCGCTTGTCGCGGCTTTGAATACGGCTGAGCGTGCGCAGCTTGCGGCGGGATCAACCGAGGATTGGAGCCGGGAAAATTGGGCATTAGCGCGCGATACGGCTTACACAGTGGCGCTGAACGGTGATCCGTGCGGGCCGGTGCCCGCACGGGCGACGGTTTCCAACACCGATATTGAAGCACTCATTCCCACAGTGCGCGGTCAAATCACCAAGGCAGGGCTAAGGCTCGCACGCCTTCTGGATGAGGCGTTGGGGTAGGCCCCCACCGCACTTGGCAAACCTGATACCGCCCGACATTATACCAACTGTACGCTTGCCGGCACCGATGTCGCCGCTTGTGCTGGGCCGGCCACGCCGATGAGGCAGGTTGCGGAAAAGAGAAGGGCACAGATAGCTGCGGTGAGATTGCGGCGAAGGCTCGCGGGATTATAGTTGTTCATTTTGGGTCTCCTTAATCTGTATCTAAAAGTTTTTGTCGCCGTTATTGGTGACATATCCCAAGCACTGCACAGCACATGCCAGTTTTGGAAAATCCTTGATTTTCGGGATTTCTATAAAATTAATAGCGGCTTTAGCTTCTATTCACGATCTTCAAAATGGCAAACTTTGCTAATATTTTGGGTAATTTTCATGCTTGCCGGATTCTGGATATGCAATTTCGCACTTGCAACATATTTCCGCGTGCTAAGAGGTTTGGAAAGACTTGAATGCTAAGCCGTGCCATGACCATATCTGCGCTCGCCACAGGAACATTCGCTATGGATAATATCTGCAAGCTCAAATCAACCGCGCTCGTGTTGCAGGGCGGTGGTGCGCTCGGCGCGTATCAGGGCGGGGTATATGAAGCATTGACTGCGGCAGGCCATGTGCCGGACTGGATCGCAGGGGTTTCGATTGGAGCGATCAACGCGGCGATTATCGCGGGCAACCCCGCCGGGCAGCGGATTGAAAAGCTGCGCGCGTTTTGGGATCTGGCATCATCGCGCGTGACCGCACCACCGCTTTTCCCCGCAGGCTTCATGCGCAGTTGGTTTAACGAGATGTCCGCCAATATCGTCGCGGTCGCTGGCGTGCCCGGATTTTTCGAGCCACGCTTCCCCCCCGCAGCGATGTCAATGCCGGGAACCCCCGCCGCGATCAGCCATTATGATACGTCACCGTTGCGCGATACATTGCTCGATCTGGTTGATTTTGGCCGGTTGAACAGCGGCGAAATGCGATTGAGCGTGGGTGCCGTTAACGTGATCACCGGCAACCTGATCTATTTTGATACCGAAGACTGCATTATTACACCTGAACATATTATGGCGAGCGGTGCGCTCCCGCCCGGTTTTGCTCCGATCATGATTGACGGCGAACCCTATTGGGACGGCGGACTCGTCTGCAATACGCCGCTACAATATGTGCTTGATCAACGTGAGCTTGATGCCAGCATCGAAATTTTTCAGGTTGATTTGTTCAACGCGCGCGGAGTGCTGCCGCGCAACCTGTTTGACGTGGCGCAGCGCGAGAAGGACATCCGCTATTCAAGCCGCACGCGACTCAACACCGATATGGCTCGTGAGCTGATGAAGTTGCGCGATGCCGCGCACCGCCTTGCGCAGAAACTGCCCGAAAGCTTCCGCGACGATCCTGATGCCAAACTGTTGGGCAATCGCGGGTGCGATAGCGCGGTTACGGTGATGCACCTGATCAATCGCGGTGAAGGCTATGAAACCCATTCGAAGGACTATGAATTCTCACGCGTCACCGTAAATGGCCATTGGGCCGCTGGCCTGAAAGACGCAGAACATTCGTTCCACCACGATAACTGGCTCAAGCGGGTGCCGATGAGCGCAGGGATGCAGGTGTTTGATCTGGTGGGAAAGTGAGGACATAAAAAAGGCCGGAGGTTTCCCCCCGGCCTTTTTTATTATTCTGATCGCAGCAGTTATGCCGAAATTTCGGCCACATCAATTTTTACGCCTGGCCCCATCGTTGAACTGATTGCAGCCTTGCGGAGGTATTTACCCTTCGCGCCCGATGGCTTGGCCTTGGTGATAGCATCAACAAGCGCATCAAAATTGGTGCGCAGGTCTTCAGCGGTAAAGCTTGCCTTGCCGATACCAGCATGAATGATCCCGGCCTTTTCAACGCGGTATTCAATCTGGCCACCCTTGGCTGCCTTCACGGCCTCGGCGACATTTGGCGTCACTGTGCCAAGCTTTGGATTTGGCATCAGGCCTTTGGGGCCAAGAACCTTACCAAGACGACCAACAAGACCCATCATGTCTGGTGTTGCGATGCAGCGTTCAAACTCGATCTTGCCGTTCTGGCAGATTTCGAGAAGATCTTCTGCGCCAACGACATCGGCACCAGCGGCCAGCGCTTCTTCAGCCTTTGCGCCGCGTGCGAACACGCCAACGCGAACGGTTTTGCCGGTGCCCTTGGGCAGCGTGACAACACCGCGCACCATCTGATCGGCATGGCGCGGATCAACGCCGAGGTTGAGCGCGACTTCGATGCTTTCATCAAACTTCGACGTTGCGTTGGCCTTGATCAGCGCAATCGCTTCATTGACGCCGTGGAGCTTTTCGCGGTCAATTGCGGTCGCGAGCTTCTTCGCTTTTTTGCTTACAAATGTCATGATCTCAGCCCTCCACCACTTCGAGGCCCATTGCGCGGGCGCTGCCTTCGATGATTTTGGATGCCGACGCGAGGTCATTCGCGTTGAGATCCTTCATCTTGATTTCGGCGATATCGTTAAGCTGCGCGCGTGTGATCTTGCCAGCGCTCGCCTTGCCGGGCTCTTTCGAACCAGACTTGAGACCCAGAGCCTTTTTGATCAGGAATGTCGCGGGCGGCGTTTTCGTGATAAACGAAAAGCTCTTGTCCGCGAACACCGTGATGATCGTCGGGATCGGCATTGACTTTTCAAGGTCGGCAGTCGCTGCGTTAAACGCCTTGCAGAATTCCATGATATTCACGCCGCGCTGTCCAAGTGCTGGGCCGATTGGCGGCGAAGGATTTGCGGCACCCGCAGGCACCTGGAGCTTGATATAGCCCGTAATTTTTTTAGCCATTTTAACTCACTCTGTAGGGGGGCGATGCGCTGAAAGCACGGTGCCCGGTTCAAGTTTAGCGGTGTTTGCGGCCCGAAAGCCTCCCGCAGATGATTCTTCCATTATCCGAAAGATGCGCGGCGTTAGCGTAAAGCCCCCGCATATGCAATGTTGGATTTGATGCTGCTGAATAGAGCTTTGACTGTTAGACGGGGATAAATTTCAGCGCGAGTTCCTCCAATGCACCTTACCCAGTTTGATCCCGAGATATTCCTGCGCGATTATTGGCAGAAAAAGCCGCTACTCATCAAAAATGCTTGGGACGTGTGGGAAAATCCGCTCGACCCTGATGAACTCGCCGGGCTGGCGTGCGAAGACGGAGTTGAATCGCGGCTGATCATGCAGGCGGATAACCGCCTAAAAGTCGAGCACGGCCCGGTGCCCGAAAAGCGCTTCAGCAAGCTGGGCAAAGTGCCGTGGACATTGCTCGTCCAAGCGGTTGACATTCATGTACCCGAAGTGGCTGCGCTGATCCCCCCGTTCCGCTTCATCCCCAATTGGCGGATCGATGATGTTATGGTCAGCTACGCGACCGACGGCGGCGGGGTCGGCCCGCATTTTGACCAATATGATGTGTTCCTGATCCAAGGATTGGGGCAGCGACGCTGGCAAG
>JBBTEI010000081.1:0-7414 GCA_038042405.1 Pseudomonadota bacterium | reverse complement strand
CGCGGCCTTCCATTCGCTTGTCGGCATGGCGGCGGTGCTGGTTGCGGCGGCGGCATATCTCAACCCGCAGGCATTTGGCATTATCGATGCGCTTGGCGAAATCCATAAGGTCAGCCGAATCGAAATGGGCCTCGGGATCGCGATCGGTGCGATTACATTCAGCGGATCAGTGATCGCCTTCCTCAAACTCAACGGCAATATGTCGGGCGCGCCGATCATGCTGCCGGGGCGCCATATCATCAACCTTGGTACGCTTGCCGCGATCATCGGTCTGATCGGCTATTTCCTTACCGATCAGAGCCCCTGGGTGTTCTGGACGGTGACAGCGCTCAGCTTCCTCATCGGCTTCCTCCTGATCATCCCGATTGGCGGGGCGGATATGCCCGTCGTCGTTTCGATGCTTAACAGCTATTCGGGCTGGGCTGCTGCCGCAATGGGTTTCACGCTCCAGAACACCGCGATGATTATCACTGGTGCGCTCGTCGGCTCGTCTGGCGCGATCCTTTCCTACATCATGTGCAAGGCGATGAACCGCAGCTTTATATCGGTGATTGCAGGCGGCTTTGGCACCGCGCCAGAGGCAGGCGGAGCGGCTGCGAAGACTGACCGTCCGTGGAAGCGGGGGTCGGCTGAAGATGCGGCCTTCCTGATGGGGCAGGCCGAACAGGTTATCATCGTGCCCGGTTACGGCATGGCAGTGGCGCAGGCGCAACATGCGCTGCGTGAAATGGGTGACCTGCTCAAGAAAGAGGGCGTCAGGGTCAAATACGCGATTCATCCTGTTGCGGGGCGTATGCCGGGCCACATGAACGTGCTGCTCGCCGAAGCCAATGTGTCGTATGACGAGGTGTTCGAGCTTGAAGACATTAACGGCGAATTCGCACAAAGCGACGTTGCCTTTGTTATCGGGGCAAACGACGTCACAAATCCAGCGGCCAAGACCGACAAAAGCTCGCCGATCTATGGCATGCCCGTTCTTGACGTTGAAAAGGCCAAGACGGTTCTGTTCGTCAAACGCTCGATGGGCGGGGTTGGCTATGCCGGCGTTGATAACGACGTGTTCTACATGGATCACACGATGATGCTTCTTGCCGACGCCAAAAAGATGGTCGAAGATATCTGCAAGGCGCTTGCCCACTAATCCAGCACCTGTCGAAAAACATGTATGTCCGTAATGGATGATTATATGTTTGCGCTACGGATCAAATATATCCGCATTCAGGCCTTTTTTTGGGCGCGACTCGCAATGATCTGAATAATCCACCTGTTTTTGCCCCACTATGGCCAAACTGACAGATGACCATGATCCGATCTGGTGTTATCAGTAGTTTGGAGTTGTCCAATGGGAAAATCAGGGGTCGCATCCAATGAAAAATCCGTTTCCACTACATGCCGATTACAAACATGCGCCAATTGCGCTCGTTTTTTCAGACAATGATCTGAATAATGAAGATATTCATAACGCTATTATTGCCGTTGGTGGGCGCGTTGGTGCCCATTCCAATATTATTGGTGGCCGGGAACGACTGGTCAATCAAGCTGCTGTTGATACAATCATCATTGACATCAAAGACCCCCCCGGTAAACATCTTGAGGATCTGCTTGAAGGCATTCGTGAATGGTCTGACGGCGGGGATATACCGACAATTGTTTCCGCACCGCTAGAAATAATCGACTTCCTGACTGCGCATCTTGTGCAAGACAATGTAACATTATTGTGTGAACCTGATCCAATTGACCGGATTAGTGCGATTGCGGAAGCATGCGCGCACAAAGAAACGATGCTACACGACATTTCAACCGAGCTTGACAGTATCAGGATCAAGCGCATTTCTGATGAAGTTTCACGGCTTTCACGAAATCTGTCGCGCTTGGTTGCGGGTTCGCTCACCGCTATGCCCACCGAAACCGACACAAATGAAAGCGGACAGGTTAATGCCATTCGGCTTGATTTCCATGCAGAGCCGATGGCATCGGCCCCAGCACCGGGGGTGAGTGCGCCGGACGTGCGCGGGATACTCCGGCTTCGCCGCCTGCGGAACAATTATTTCTCGTCAGAGCTTTTTGCCGATCCGGCCTGGGATATGCTGCTCGATCTGACTGCTGCGCAACTTGAGGGCGAAAAGGTGGCCGTATCAAGCCTGTGCATCGCCGCCGCTGTTCCGCCGACCACCGCACTGCGCTGGATCAAGACAATGTGCGACGCCAAGCTTTTTGAGCGCCATGCCGATCCCCTTGACGGGCGCCGTATTTTCATCGGCCTTTCAACCGGTGCCTCAAATGCCATGCTTGCGTATCTTGGCGTTGCCAAGCGCGCGCTGGTCGGTTGACTTGATCAACCGGCTGCCCGTCCGATTGGCCAAAAGGCCAGGGCGGGCAGCAGATCAGGCTTTTGGTATGTACCAGATCGGCGAGGTATAGGCGCGCTCCTGCGCCTTCATTCTTACCGAAGGCGGCATTTTCACTTTGAAGCGAACCGCATCATAGGCCGGCCAGCTTGGCGTCGGGATTTCAAGCACACGGACGTAATAGAATGCCTTCACACGCGCATCAAATTCCGGATCAGTCCACACTGTTGCCAATTCGGGCGCACCGATACCGTTCGTATAGGTCGCGTTCGCCAAATCGACGGTATCGCCGACAGGGGTGAGTTTGCCGGCCGTCAATTTGCGTCGGGCTGGCTCGCTCCAGACGACATCAAATATTTTCTCATGGAGTTTACCGGCCCCATCAACCCAGCCTTTGACGATTTGGGCCCGATCAAGATTGCCACCCATCGGATCTTTGAGCGCCGAAACGATAAAGCTTGGTGCCTTACACGCACCCGGTTTCAAATCCGCCCCCATTGGTACACCGCGCGTATAACCTGATTTTACCATATTGGCCTTGAGATCGACAGCCGTAAAATCCCACCCGCCAAAGAAACGCACCTGAATGCGTGGGCCGGTGGTCGCATAAACCTCGCGTCGCATCATCGCATCGAAAATTGCCGCACGGGTATTAGCCTTGGCCCACACACCTGCATATCCCCCTGCGAGATAATGCCAACCAAAGCGGCCCTTTCGCGTTCCAAGATTTTGGCCTTCGGTTGCACGACCGGCACGCGGTTCAACACCGCTATGCTTGCCGAAAAAGTTATTCTCGTCAGCAGTTGCAAGCGCAGTATGGCTATCGGTCGATCCGATCATCCCGAACTTGTATGGATTAACGCCGGTACGCGCCTCAATCGCCAGTCCGCGTTTGAGAGCTTCACGCACATATTCACCCGCGAACATCGTGTTGGTTTTATTAACCGTCATTGGCAGATTGCCGAGTTCCCAGCCTTCATCGCCGAACCCGGCAAATTCATCGTTGGGCGAAAGGAAGGGATGCGCCTCGCTATCCCCTTTGATCTGCGTCACCTCAACCACCGGCTCACGCGCGGCGCGCCTACGGGCGTAGTCGGCCGTCATCGGCCCGCCGTCAGGGCCAGTCAGTTCAAACATCAAACCGTTGGAAACATTGCTATTATGAGGAATAGCGAGCGCCTTACCGCCGGTCTTTTTCTCATAATTATCCATATAATCCCACAACATGGCAGCGGATGTGCCCGTGAGGGACGAGTAGGGGAGTACCTTGTCGACCTCTTTCTTTCCATCACGGAACATAACCACGCGATGGAGATTATCGCCATTCGGCATCAGCGTATATTCAAACCCCATAAACGCTGTGAATTTGCCCGGTTCATTATAGCGCTCAACCGTTTCGGTATGCGCCGTCCAAATCGTCCGCGTGTTCTTCTTCTGCCGTTCAGGGTCAATCAAAGTCGGTGGCAATGCCTTGCGTGCAGCCATATCGATAAGTTCAGATGTTGCCTTCATTGAGCCTTCCGGCCCTTCGTGCATCAGATCATGCCAGCGGCGCAGCAGCGGATCACGGATCAGCAAGCGCGGCGCATCATAGATTGCCTTGGTAACACCAAGCCCATCCGAATGATCGGCGATCACCAGAAAATCAAGCGGCTGTGCAAGCTTGGCCTTCATCCCCGTTGTCGCGGTCACCTCTTCGCCGCGCGCAAACCGTAACGCCTCTTCCGAGCCGAGCCGAACGCCGAAACCAAAAGCATCAACCGAGTTTGACGTATGGAGATGCGTATCCCCCCAATAGACCTGCTCAGGAAATTCGGTTTCGGCCACTTGCGCATCCGATTTACCCGCCCTCTCGCCCAAGCGGTCGCACGCTGAAAGCGACAGCGCGCTTATGCCCATCAATGCTATAATTACCCTTGCCATGTTACCGCCCCCTTGCCTTTTGCCTCTAGCCCACCAATCAGGTGGTGCATTACTGGAAGTTTGCACGGCTCGTCAGCCGAGGGCAAGAGGTGATTGATTATATGGCTATCGGGTCAAGTTGGCCCCGGACATTGGCCTTCCCACTAAATCCGGATCTCCGATAACACCCGGTCAAGGATAACCAGCCCAAGCAGCACGACCATTGGCGATAGATCGAGCGCGCCAAAATCGGGCATGATTCTGCGGATCGGGCGGTAGAGCGGTTCGGTCATTTTCTGGAGCGCGTCCCAGATCATCCGTACCGCATCATTATAGGTATTGATCACGTTGAACATGATCAACCATGACAGGATCGCCTGAACAATGATGATCCACCAGACAACGTCGAGAAGGATGCGCGCGATATCAACAATCAGGTTCATGGGTATGCCTTAACAGGGTGGATGAGTGTATTATCCCGACAATGCACCAAAATCAACGGTGAACGAGCGTTCCGGCCCCTTCGCGCGTGAAAATTTCGACCAACAACGCGTGGGGGATACGACCGTCGAGGATGACGGCGGCGTCAACCCCGGCCTCAACCGCGCTGACGCAGGTTTCAAGCTTCGGGATCATCCCGCCGCTGATCGTGCCGTCCGCGCGCAGCTCGGCGATTTGTGCTGGATCAAGATCGGCGAGGAGATCGCCCGCTTTGTTGAGCACGCCGGGGACGTCAGTGAGCAGGAACAGCCGCGCCGCACCAAGTGCCGCCGCGACCGCGCCCGCCATCGTATCAGCGTTGATATTATAGGTATGGCCGTCGGTGCCGACGCCAATCGGGGCGACTACGGGGATCATCCCGGCGCCCGAAATTGTATCAATCACGCTGCGGTCAACCGATTTGGGTTCGCCGACAAACCCCAGATCAACGACGCGTTCGATATTGCTATCGGGATCACGTGCGGTGCGTTCGATTTTTTCCGCCGTTACGAAACCGCCATCCTTGCCCGAAATGCCGAGCGCCTTGCCGCCAGCCTGCGAAATCCAGCTCACCAATTCCTTGTTGATCGCGCCCGAGAGCACCATTTCGGCGATCTTGGCAGTTTCGGCATCGGTCACGCGCAGGCCGTCGATGAATGAGGACTCAACGCCAAGTTTTTTGAGCATCGCGCCAATTTGTGGCCCGCCGCCGTGGATGACAACAGGGTTTATCCCGACGGCCTTCAACAGGACAATATCCTCGGCAAAATCGCGCGCGGCTTCGGGATCACCCATAGCATGGCCACCATATTTGACGACAAAGGTCTGCCCGGCATAGCGCTGCATATAGGGCAGCGCCTCGGTGAGCGTCTCCGCCTTGGCAAGCAGCGCGGGATCAGGTGCGTGGCGCGTCATGCGATGGCATCTTCGCGGTCAAGCTTACGGCCAAACCACACGGCGGCTTGGATCAGGATTGGCACCATGATGATCGAAAGCACCATCTTGGCAATAATCGCGCTGATCAAGAGCGGGGTGATCGGGAAGACGCCATAGAAGGCGATGGTGACGAACAGCAGGGTGTCAACGATCTGGCTCGCCACGGCAGCAATCATCCCACGCAGCCAGACGAGTTTACCGGTGCCGCTCTTCAGACGATCAAACAGCGCGACGTTGAGCGTTTGCGAAATCCCGTATGAGATGACACCGGCTGCCATCATCCGCGACCCCTGCCCCAAGATTCCGGCAAAAGCATCTTGCTGCTTCCAGAAATCAGCCGCTGGTAGCGCAATTACCAGTTGAATGAGCAGCGCCGACAGAATCAACGGAATGAAACCGTAGCGCACCAGCCGGTTCGCAACCGCCGTACCGTGGAGTTCGGACACCGCACTCGACAGCACAACCAACTGCAAAAATGCAAGAATACCGGCCTCAACCGTAAGCGGCCCGAGCGCGATAATCTTGGTGCCAAGCACACCCGCCATGCAGACCAGACCGCCGTAAATCAACGCAAAAACGAAAAGCGAGCGTGGGATTGCCCCCGCAGATATTGTCATAGACGCGTCCTGACCCTGTTTATGTCTCGGCTGGTAAGTAGGATATGCCCGCGACGCAACGGTTAAAGCGCCATCTGTGCAAAACAGGCGCGCACCTCGGCCACAAATGTCTCTGGCCGCTCCATCGCAAGAAAATGCCCGCCGCGTGTCGGCTCGCCCCAATGGACGATGTTCTTAAAGCGTTGCTCGGCCCAACGGCGTGAGGGGCCGAATATCTCCATCGGCGCGACGGTACCACCCATGGGGAGATCAACCGCCTCTGACGGGAAGTCGCTAAAGCTGTGCCAATAAAGCTGTGCAGATGAGGCCGCGCTATTGGTCAGCCAGTACAGCATCACATTATCAAGCAGATGATCGCGGCTGAACACACTTTCGGGATTGCCATCACAATCCGACCAGCCATGAAACTTTTCGAGTATCCATGCCATTTGGCCAACCGGCGAATCAGCAAGGCCGTACCCTAATGTTTGTGGCCGCGTGCGGTGTTGCGTTGCATAGCCGTTATCCTTTGATTGATACCAGCCCATCCGCGCGAGGCCTGCCTGTTCGCGCGCGGTGAGATCATTCATCATCGCAGGATCGGGCCGCGCAATCACCATATTGACGTGGATGCCAGCGCAACCGCCCAGATTTTGCTGGCCAATATTGTCCGTAACGACCGCACCCCAATCACCGCCTTGGGCAAAATAGCGATCATAGCCAAGCGCGCGCATCAGCCTATCCCATGCGCGGGCGATGTGGGGAATATCCCAGCCCGGCTTGGTCGGCTTGCCCGAAAAGGCATAGCCGGGCAGCGAGGGGATGACGAGATGATAGTCAGCACCGAGCGGGCCGATCACATCCATAAATTCTAGCACAGAACCGGGCCAGCCATGCGTCATGATCAGCGGCCGCGCGTTCGGATTGGGCGAACGGATATGGATGAAATGGATATCGAGCCCGTCAATCTCGATCAGGAAATGGGGATGCGCGTTGAGCGCGGCTTCGCAGCGGCACCAGTCATAACCATCCGCCCAATAGGCCGCGATGTCCTTGACATAGGCAAGCGGAATCCCCTGATCCAAATCATCGACAATTTCATTTTCTGGAAAACGGGTCAGCGCAAGGCTCGCGCGCAGATCATCGAGCTGC
>JBBTEI010000080.1:0-24696 GCA_038042405.1 Pseudomonadota bacterium | reverse complement strand
GAAACGCATCGCAAGACCAATGCCAAAGGCACACAAATAAAGCCGCCACCCCGCCAGCAGACTGACGCTGCCTGCCACGCCTATAATCTCAACGATGCCCATATTCTGCCCCCACACAACACAGCGCCTCTTTCACAAGCGCCTAATGCAGGATAGGCCATCTCTCATGAATGACAATATTGATGATGATGGCACACTCGTGCCTGCGATCCCCGCTGCTACGCTGGTGCTGTTTCGCGAACGAGAGGACGCCCCGCCCGAGGTTCTGGTTGTCGAACGATCAGCCAAAATGGCCTTTGCAGGCGGCGCTATTGTTTTTCCCGGCGGACGGATTGACGATGACGACCATGCCATCGCCGCCGACATCCGCTATTTCGCAAATGACCATGCGCTGGAAATTGAAGAGGCGGCTGCGCGCATTGCCGCCATCCGTGAAACTTTGGAAGAAAGCGGCATCGCTATCGGTTTCGCAACGCCCCCCGCACAGGATTGGATCGAAACAGCGCAAGCACGGCTTCACGCACGCGAACTGTTCAGCCTGCTACTTGATGAGGCCCAGGCAACGCTTGATCTTGATTCGCTGATCCCTTTTGCACGCTGGCGTCCCAATTTTCGTGAGGCACGGGCGTTTGACACGCGCTTTTATATCGCGCGTGTCCCCGCTGACACGCCTGAGCCGGTGGTTGATCAGACCGAGAATGTACTCAGTTTCTGGGCCAGTGCTGCTGATCTTCTGACCGCCGCAGACACCGGCAAGGTCAAGGTGATTTTTCCCACGCGCCGCAATCTTGAACGGCTCGCACTATTTGGGGATTTTGCCAGCGCCGAAACCCATGCCCGCGCTATTCCGGTCGAGATTATCTGCCCCTATTTCGAGGAGCGTGACGGCGAACGATACCTCTGTATCCCCACGCACCTTGGCTATCCTGTGACGGCTGAAATCATGACAACCGCATTACGCGGCGGACGTTAACATCATTGTAACCATAACCATGCAACACTCCTGCAAGAGTATAGGGAGTATGGCCGATGGGAATTGCCTGCGACGCGCTGATGCAGATCAAGGCGCAGCTTTGCGACCGGATTGATGTGCTCGCCGAGCAATTGCCGCACATGAACGGGCACCAGCTTGCGCATCAAGTCGATGAGGTGCGGCGGATCGCACGGGCTTACGGCCTGTTCCCCGTTGAGGAGCTTGCACGCGGGCTTGAAAGCGCGCTTTCCACGTCGGAATGCAGCATCATGGTGTTACCGTTCCTCGAAACGATGCGTGATGCGGTTGGCTGCGAACGCGTCGATGCAGCAGCGGCGCAATCCTATCTGGCGGCGGTGAACCAACGTCTCTATGGATAGACGGTGTGGACGCGCTCATCCCAGCTTTTATCGCGGTGCTACTCGCCGAAACAGGTGAGCGCGGACAATCTCAAGCGCACCAGCTTGGGCTGACTTTTTCTGATCGGCGGCCAATTTATGCAGCGCTAATGATCGTCACTTTATTCACGTTGAGCATCGGTGGAATTGGTGGAACCTATATCGCCCACCTTATCAGCTACGACGCACGCACGCTGTTTGCCGGGGTCGCGCTGTTGCTTGCAGGGCTACCAAGCCTGTTCAAAAACAAGCCCGCCAAGCCCGTTGCCCAAGCGCGGCCATTTATGACCAGCCTGATCCGTTTTCTTCCCGCCCAAATTGCCGGAGCAAGCCCGTTTATCATCGCTGGCCTTTCGGCGCGGAGCGATATGGCAGGCCTTGCGATTGCGGGCGGCTTTGCGGGCGTGATGGTCGCGGCGGTTCCGCCACTGCTGTTGAAAGCCGAATGGCCTGGAGGGCTTCCACTCATTCTACTGCGGCGTATTGCCGCCCTATTGTTGATTGGCTCGGGGCTGTGGCTTGCGGTAAATGCGCTACACCTGATCTAGGCCCGCGTTCCCACCGTGATGATAATCACGCATTAATCTGACGCAATCGGCTATCGTCTGACGAGTCGCAATAGCGATGAGGAGGCATGGCATGCCGGACAAAGACCCTAAAACGTGCGAACGCAACGATATCGTTATCGTCAACAATCCGGCGGTTGAAGCCGCGATAGCGCAGGCGCTTGACGTACGACAGGCAACCGTTCCCCCCGAACAGCGCGCCGAACGCACCGCTCGCGCGATGGATGACGATGCGTTCTATCTCCGCAAAAAATTTGCCGAAAATCGTAAGAGCGATCCCAATGGCTATGAACGGATCATTGGTAAAAGTGACCTGCTCTCGATCAATTTTCTCGATCGCGGTCGCCGCGCTGCTGACGCGGTGTGCCGGATCAAACTTCCGGTCGAGGGCGGTGAGGCTTACGGCACCGGCTTCCTGATCGGGCCGCGCCTGCTGATCACCAATAATCATGTGTTGTCTTCGTCCGCCGAGGCCGCACAGGCCGAAGCAGAGTTCAACTATGAACATGATGTCGACGGCGTGATGCGCCGCGCGGTGCAATATAATCTTGATCCGGGGCAGCTTTTTTACACCAGTACAGAGCTTGATATCACGCTCGTCGCCGTCGCCGCCATGTCTGATTATGGGGTTCCGATTGATCGTTACGGCTGGCTACCGCTCCTGCCGCTCTCGGGCAAATCGGTTGACGGCGAATGGATCAGCATCATCCAGCACCCCAATGGCACGCCCAAGCAAATTGCGATCCACGCGAGCCAGATCATCAAGCTTGACCCCGCCAAGGTGCCCGGAATTACGGAAAACTTCATCCACTATACCACTGACACCGAACCGGGGTCGTCGGGTTCTCCCGTCCTCAATGACCAATGGCAAGTGGTTGCGATTCATCACAAGGCGATACAGGTGCCGCCCAAACGTGGCGATGGTGGCGAGATTCGCTGGCTTGCGAATGAGGGCGTTCGGGTCAGCGCGGTGTTCAATCATCTTGAGGGCAAACGCTTTGAAAATGAAAACGCGCGCGCAGCACTTGACCGGCTTTCGCGCGCGATGGGCTTTGCCCCGATCGGCGTTCAGGTAGTGCAGGACGGCGTTACCACTGCGGGCAGCAGCGAACCCGCGACCGAGCAATTCGCGCCGTTCAAAATCGATCATTGGCACGCCGATACGCTGGGCTATGATCCGAATTTCCTGAGCAGCGAAATTCTGCTTGATCCAATTTATGCCGAACTCGCGAAGGATGGCATCATTGCGCCGCTGCTCGACGGTTCAGGGCATGAACTTAAATATTGGCACTTCTCCTCGCTGGTTCACGAAAAGCGCCGCTTTCCGCTGATGACTGCCGTGAACATAGACGGAAATCACCTGATCCATCCCGGCAAGCGCAAGGATACGTGGCGGCAGGATGTGCGGCTTGATCGCAAATATCAGCCCGATGATGAGTTTTACGTCCGCACCCGTGCGCAGGAAAAGGTCTTTTTCAGCCGTGGCCATCTCGTCCGTTTGCTCGATCCGTGCTGGGGCGAGAACCAGAGCGAATCGCAACGCGGGATGGAGGATAGCTTTCATTACACCAACGCCGCGCCGCAGCACCAAATCTACAACGATATCGATTGGGGCAATCTTGAGGATTATGTCCTCGATAAAGCCCAGACGAGCGAGAGACGGCTAACCGTTTTTACCGGGCCGATCTTCCGCGACAATGATCCGCTCTACGGTCGCAAACGCAAAGGCGGGCCGTGGCGCATCCCGCTGTCATTCTGGAAAATTGCGGTGCTGCAAAAAACTGACGATCAGATTGCGGCGGCGGCCTTCATCATCGGCCAGACCGAATATGTCCGTGCACTTTATGAAGCACGGGTATTTTCAGGGCTTAAGCCCTATACGATTGATGAACTGCGTAGCCGTAAGATCCAGACAACAGTCAAAGCGGTTGAGGAGGCGACGGGGCTTGATTTCAGCGCGCTCCACAGCTTTGATACCCATGGCAGCCTTGAATCAACCCGGCAGACCCGCTGGTTTGACCGGCTCGACGATGTTATGATCTGAAGCTTTGCGCACGCGGTTTCACACTGTATAGCAGCGCCCATGTCTTCAATCCGTCCGTGGCGCGATATCGCGCGTCGAAAGTCCCGCCAGATCATGGTGGGGAATGTTCCTGTTGGCGGCGATGCGCCGATCAGCGTGCAAACCATGACCAATGCGCTGACCAGCGATGCCAAGGCGACGATTGAGCAGATCAGACGCTGTGAAGAGGCCGGGGTCGATCTCATCCGCGTGTCCTGCCCCGATGTTGAAAGCACGACGGCACTCAAGCAGATTGTTCGCGCGAGCCGGGTGCCGATCATCGCCGACATCCATTTCCATTACAAACGTGCACTTGAGGCCGCCGATGCGGGTGCTGCCTGCCTGCGGATCAATCCGGGCAATATCGGTTCGTCCGAGCGCGTGAAGGAAGTCGTGAACGCGGCCAAGGCCAATGGTTGCGCGATCCGTATCGGCGTCAACGCGGGTAGCCTTGAAAAAGATTTGCTCGAAAAATACGGAGAACCCTGCCCCGAGGCGCTGGTTGAAAGCGCGCTTGATCATATCCGTCTGCTCGAAGATCATGATTTTCGCGAATATAAAGTCGCGGTGAAGGCGAGCGATCATTTCCTCGCGGTCGCGGCTTATCATCAACTCGCCGAAACCGTTGATTGCCCGCTTCATCTCGGGATTACCGAGGCCGGGGGGCAACGCGGCGGCACGGTGAAGAGCGCCATCGGCATCGGCTCGCTCATCTGGGCAGGGATTGGCGATACGATCCGCGTCTCGCTTTCAGCCGAACCCGAAGAAGAAGTGCGCGTCGGCTATGAAATTTTGAAGAGTCTGGGCGTCCGCACACGCGGCGTCCGCGTCGTCAGTTGCCCAAGCTGCGCGCGGCAGGGCTTTGACGTGATCCGCACCGTCCAGACTTTGGAAGAACGGCTCGAACATATCCACACGCCAATGTCGCTCTCAATCCTCGGCTGCGTCGTCAATGGCCCCGGTGAGGCGCGCGAAACCGATATCGGGCTGACCGGCGGCGGCAATGGCAAGCATATGGTCTATCTCTCGGGCGTCACCGATCATCATGTCCAAGACGCCGATATGGTCGATCATATCGTCAAGCTGGTCGAAGCCAAAGCGGCCGAAATCGAGGCCGGCCGCGAAGTGAGCGCAGATGTCGGCCACGGAGTCATGGTCGGGTAAGCGCCACCTTCGGTTGTTGTAAAATCATCAATCTGCCCGCGCGCTGCCCTGCGCACCCTACCAATATTGCCACACCAAAAAAGGGGCCACCCTGCGGCAGCCCCTTCTTTAGTTAGCGCTATTCGCGAACCCTTAGTCGTCTGACTTCAGAAAAGCGGGGACGAAGTTGGGATCGCCACCTTCAGCACGGGGTGCGCGGTCTCCACCGCCATCGCGGCGCGGACCACGATCACCACGGCCTTCGCCGCGTCCACCACCATCACGACGGGGGCCACGGTCACGATCACCGCCGTCGCGGCGTGGGCCACGATCAGGGCGATCACCGCGTGGGCGTTCTTCGCGGGGTGGACGGGTGTCTTCGAGTTCGGCTCCGGTTTCCTGATCAACGACGCGCATCGACAGGCGAACCTTGCCGCGCGGATCGATTTCGAGAACCTTGACCTTCACGGCCTGGCCTTCGGACAGAACGTCGGTTACCTTTTCGGTGCGTTCATTGCGGATTTCGCTGACGTGGACGAGGCCGTCCTTGCCGCCCATGAAATTCACGAACGCACCGAAATCAACCATGTTGACGACCTTGCCATCGTAGATCTTACCGACTTCAGCTTCTTCGACGATGCCCGAAATCCACTTGCGTGCAGCTTCGATCTGGCTGAGGTCTGACGAGCTGATCTTGATCAGGCCTTCATCATCAATATCAACCTTGGCGCCTGTAGTCGCGACGATTTCACGGATGACCTTGCCGCCCGTGCCGATGATGTCACGGATTTTGGCCTTGTCGATCTGCATCGTTTCGATGCGCGGTGCGTGCGCCGAAAGCTCGGTGCGGGCTTCGCCCAAAGCCTTGGCCATCTCGCCGAGGATGTGCGCGCGGCCATCCTTGGCCTGGGTCAGCGCGGCTTCAAAGATTTCCCTGGTGATGCCGGCAATCTTGATATCCATCTGCATCGTGGTGATGCCTTCGGATGTGCCCGCAACCTTGAAATCCATATCACCGAGATGATCTTCATCACCGAGGATGTCACTAAGAACCGCAAATTCCTTGTCTTCAAGGATCAGGCCCATCGCGATGCCCGAAACCGGGCGTGTGATCGGAACCCCTGCATCCATCATGGCCAGCGAACCGCCACAAACCGACGCCATCGATGACGAGCCGTTCGACTCGGTAATGTCGCTGGTCAGGCGGATCGTGTAAGGGAAATCCTCCTTCTTGGGGAGAACGCCGTGGAGCGCGCGCCATGCGAGCTTACCGTGGCCGACTTCACGACGGCCCGGCGCACCGAAGCGACCGACTTCACCAACCGAATAGGGCGGGAAGTTATAGTGCAGCATGAAATGCTCATATTTCAGCCCCGTCAGCCCATCAATCATCTGCTCGGACTCTTTGGTGCCGAGTGTGCAGGTGGCGATGGTCTGGGTCTCGCCGCGTGTGAAGAGTGCTGAACCATGCGCGCGGGGCAGGAAGTGGGTTTCGGCTACAATCGGGCGGATCTGCGTGGTCGTGCGACCATCAATACGCTTGCCGGTCTTGAGGATGGCACCGCGAACGATTTCAGCCTCAAGCTTTTTCATCAACTTGGTTGCCGCCATCTGATCCTGCGGCGTTGCATCAAGGAACGCATCCTTGGCCTTGGCCCGGGCTTCGTTAAGTGCGTTTGAGCGCGCGGACTTGTCTGTGACCTTGTACGCGGCTTCGATATCCTTGCCGATCAGCTTTTTAAGTTTGTCTTTGGCCGCCGAAAGATCAGCCTGTTCGGCCATTTCCCAAGGTTCCTTGGCGGCTTGCTCAGCAAGCTTGATAATCGCCTTGATGACCTCTTTGCAGGCATCATGCGCGAATAGCACAGCGCCGAGCATGATTTCTTCCGAAAGCTCTTTGGCTTCGGATTCAACCATCATCACCGCATCATAAGTCGCGGCAACAACCAGATCGAGTTCGCCTTCGGCAACCTGTTCATCGGTCGGGTTGAGGATATATTCGCCGTTGACATAGCCAACGCGCGCAGCGCCAATCGGCCCCATGAAGGGCACGCCCGAAAGCGTCATCGCCGCCGAAGCCGCGACCAGCGCCAGAATGTCAGGCTCATTTTCGCCATCATAGCTAAGCACCTGTGCGATGCAGTTGATTTCGTTGTAGAAGCCTTCGGGGAACAGCGGACGCAGTGGACGGTCGATCAATCGGGAAACCAGTGTTTCCTTTTCGGTCGCGCCGCGTTCGCGCTTGAAAAAGCCGCCGGGAATCCGCCCCGACGAGAAATATTTTTCCTGATAGTTGACAGTGAGCGGGAAGAAATCCTGGCCCTCTTTCACCTTCTTTGCAGCGGTTACCGCGCAAAGCACAACAGTTTCGCCAAGCGTCGCGATGACCGCGCCGTCAGCTTGACGGGCAACCTTGCCCGTTTCGAGGGTCAGCGTCGCGCCGCCCCACTCGATTTTTACAGTTTTCGTGTTGAACATGTGTTTTCCTTCGTCCCCGCCGCCCTATGCGGATCGGGGTTCCTTCTGTGTGCGAGCCTTGTCGCCCGCTTGGCCGGTCAATTGCCGAATTGCATTCGCCGGAAAAGCAAAACGGCCCCCATCATTGGGAGCCGCCTTGGGTTATTTACGAAGACCAAGCTTCGCAATGAGTGCCGCATATCGCGCATTATCGATCTTCTTGAGATAATCGAGCAGCGAACGACGGTTGTTAACAAGCATCAAAAGACCGCGACGTGAATGATTATCCTTGCCGTGGATTTTGAAATGCTCGGTCAGATTCACGATACGCTCGGTGAGGATCGAAACCTGAACTTCGGGGGAGCCGGTGTCACCTTCGTGACGGGCATGTTCTTTGATAAGCTCTTGCTTGCGCGTGGCGGTAATTGTCATTTATTTTTCCTTCGACATCGAAGTTATAAGTTAAATCGTCGCACCGACCGGACGTTGCCGCCCATAACCTCAACCAGCGCGAGCGGAGTATCTCCGCTCAGGGCAAGTTGAAGGCCGTCGCTTGCTGCGATCCCGGTCAAGACCTGTCCGTGATGGATCAGCTCTGCCTGTTCCGGGGTAAGGGCGAGTGCCGGGATGTCGTCCAGCGCTGTCCTTATCGGCAGAGAAATGTCTTCTAACGCCCGCGCCTTAGACTTTTCGAAGAGAATGTCCAGTGAAATTGCCTGCGCCAGCATAAACGGCCCCGCTTTCGTCCGTCGAAGCATCGTGACATGGCCAACCGTACCAAGCGCATGGGCAATGTCCCGCGCGAGGCTGCGGATATACGTGCCTTTGGATACGTGCGCGGTGAGGGTAACACTCTCAATGCCTTGCGGTGATGGATCGGAAATCGAGAATGGGTGGACGGGGTGGAGGCTATGGATGGTGACGTTGCGGCTCGCCAGCACAACATCCTCGCCCGCGCGCGCCAGATCATAGGCGCGCTTGCCATCAACCTTGAGCGCAGAAAATGCAGGTGGTACCTGCTCGATCGGGCCAGTGAAGCGGGGAAGTATAGCCTCCACCGCTTCCACCGTGGGTCGCGCATCGCTTGTCGCAATCACTTTGCCTTCAAGATCAAGGCTGCCAGTCTCGGCGCCAAAGCCGATCGTGAAATCATAGATTTTGGAGGCATCCAACATCCGCCCGGCGAGCTTGGTCGCCTCGCCAACCGCAATCGGCAGCACCCCCGTCGCCAGTGGGTCAAGCGTACCGCCATGCCCAACCTTGACCTTGGGATAGCCGCCTTCACGCAGTGCACGCTTGACCGCGCCTACGCCCTGCGTCGATCCCATACCAAGCGGCTTATCGAGAATGATCCAGCCGTTCACGCTGACACCGGCTTTTCCCAGAGCATGACAACAAAATTGGGCACACGTTCAAATTTGGGATCTTTGCCGCGATATTCGCCCTCCGGCATGGGTTCGAGAAAGCGCTTGAGGATAAAGCCGTGGCGCAACAGCAACTCGAAATAGACGCTGAACGGCCGGTGCCAGTTCACAATGTCAATCCCGTTCCACCGCTGACGCACGGTGCGTTCCTGCATATAATTGTCAACAGCATAATGGCGTGCCTTACCCGTCAGACCATAATTCCAAACCCCTGCCGAGTTGATGCTCGACAGATTGGCGATCAGGAACGCGCCGCCGGGCTTGGTCACACGCGCAGCCTCGGCAATCGCTTGGTCAAGAAATTCGATGTCGATCAGCGAAAGATAGCTGACGCACAGATCAAACGACGCATCGGCAAAGGGCAAAGCTTCGGCCCCGCACACATAATAATTGCCGCCTGCGTCTTTGGCTTTCGCCGCCGCGATCAGCCGTGCCGTTGGATCAATCCCTGTCACGCGGAAACCAGCCACGCCGAGCATCCGCACGAACCGCCCCTCGCCGCAGCCAATATCAAGCGCAGCCCCCGAAAAGCCGCGCGCAAGGTCAAGCATCACGCGATCAAGCACGGCGCGCCGCCCCCAATCGCCGTCCTCGCCCATCGTCGAGATCCACGCGTCAGCCGAACTGTCCCATCCTGTTGCTGTCTTCGTCATTCAGGCGCGTTAGAAAAAATTGCCCCGATCGGCAAATCAAACAGCGCCGAAATTTTGAATCATTGTGGCGCTGGTGCCACGGCGGTGGCCGCGAACCCGGCCGCCCCTATCCCCCATAAAGCGCGTCGAGCCGCGCGCCGTAAACTTCCTTGATCTTGTGCCGCCGGATTTTGAGGCTCGGGGTGAGTTGCTCATTTTCAATCGTGAAGGGTTGATCGGTTAGGATCACACGGCGCACTCTTTCGGTGACCGACAAGCCCTGATTCACCCGGTCAACAGCGGTCACGACCGCGCGCTGCACCGCCGGATTATCGCATAGCTCTTTGAAATCGGGCTTCACATCATTGGCAATTGCCCAGTCGGTCAGCCATTCGGGATCGGGCACGACGAGACCAACAAGATGTGGCCGCTTGTCGCCGATCACCATCGCCTGAATAATCTCGGGCTGGAGCGTCAGCATCCCTTCGATCTTTTGCGGCGCGACATTATCGCCCTTATCGTTGACGATCAGATCTTTCTTGCGGTCGGTAATCACAATCCGTCCGGCCTTGTCGATATGGCCAATGTCTCCTGTATGGAGCCAGCCATCGACCAGCACCCGCGCCGTCTCCGCCTCATTGCGCCAATAGCCGTGCATGACGAGTTCACCGCGCACGAGGATTTCGCCATCTTCAGCGATTTTCACCTCAACGCCTTTAAGCGGCGGGCCGACCGTTTCCATCTTGAGCGGCGGATTGAGCCGATTGCACGAAATGATCGGCGCGGCCTCGGTCTGGCCATAGCCTTGCAGCAGCGTCAACCCGAGACCGTGGAAAAACACGCCGATATCGGGATTGAGCGGTGCGCCGCCCGAAACCAGCGCCTTGATCCGTCCGCCGAATTTGGCCTGCACCTTGGGCCGCAGCGTCTTGTTGATGAATAGGTTCATCGGGCGATCCCAGAGTGGAATACCGCCCCCAAGTTCTTTGGCCCCCAGCGCCAGCGCGCGCTTGAGCAGCCCTTGCGCCAGCTTGCCTTCCTTTTCGAGCGTCTTGATCATCCGCGCACGCAGCACTTCAAACAAACGCGGGACGACGACCATCAGCGTCGGGCGGGTTTCCTCGATATTGCTCGCCAGCTTGTCGAGTCCCTCGGAATAATAAATTTGCGCGCCCAGACCGATCGGAAAAAACTGCCCCGCCGAATGTTCATAGGCATGGCTAAGCGGCAGGAATGAAAGGAACACTTCATCATCCCAGCCGAAATCGGTCGCGATCACATCGATGCAACCCGCAACATTATGGAGGATAGCGCCGTGATGCTGACGCACGCCGCGCGGCGCGCCGCCGGTGCCGCTGGTATAAATGATACAGGCCAGATCATCACGCTTCATCGTCAGCGCAACCGCACTTATATTTACGATATCAGGTGTCTCTGCCGCAACGAGCTTGTTAAAATCATGGATCGCAACATCGCCCGATTGGCCAACGCGAATATCCTCAATACCGATCACGATCCGCGCCTTGGTCGAACGCATCACCGCAGGCAGCAAATTGCGGGCAAGCTTTGCCGTCGAAACGATCACCGCGCGTGCACCCGAATTTTCAACGATATGCGCGTGATCACGCTCGGTATTGGTTGTATAGGTTGGCACCGTAACGCATCCCACCGCCATGATCGCAAGATCGGCGATGCACCATTCGGGGCGGTTTTCGGATACGAGCATCACCCGGTCGCCAGGTATCAACCCCAGCTTTTTTAGCGCGGCGGCAAGCGACGCAACCTTTGCGGCCACTTCAGCCCAACTCTGCGATGTCCAGCCATTCGGGCCATTATGCCAAAGAAACGGTTGGTCTGACTGTTCACGCGCACGCGTGAAAAACATCGTCACCAGATTGGGGAATGTCTCAAACTCTCTTACCATAATTCTGTCCTTTATCCCCCCTTTCCCCATTTGGGGAAAGCGCCGGGAAGAGGGGGAGCGCGACATCCTGTGCACCTGGTTTGCCCACGCTGCACATCTCCTCTCCCTGACCCTTTCCCCATAAATGGAAAAAGGGGATCTTATTATTCCTCTAGCGCAACACCTTCGCTCCGTGGATCAGCAGCACCGCGCCACCCCGTAGGCGTGCGCTCAACCGCGTTGAGCTTTGATCCTAAATCGCTTGATACCACCGTCCGGCCAAGTGCTGCCAACCGGGCGCGCATCGCATCAAGGCTTGTTCCCGCCTCAATCAGTACAGCCTCACCGCCGAAATAAATATTGGGCAGTGCAATTGCCTCCTGCGCCGGAAGCCCGAAATCAAGCGCACCGATCAACGCTTTGGTAACGTGCATGATGATCCGCTTGCCGCCCGCTGAGCCAATCGCAAGGATCGCCTTGCCGTCGGGCCCGTAAACAATCGTTGGCGACATTGATGAAAGCGGGCGCTTGCCCGCCTGTGGACGATTGGCCACCAGCGCGCCGTCTTTTTCGGGCGCAAAGGTGAAATCGGTCAGCTCATTATTAAGGAAATAGCCATTGGCAATAAGCTGGCTGCCAAACGGCCCCTCAATCGTTGAGGTCATCGAAGAAACATTGCCTGCGCTATCAGCCGCAACAAAATGGGTGGTGCCAGCAACCTCGCCCGAAATCGCGGCAGTGCGCTTTTGCGCGCCCGGCGGATCGCCCGCTGCGTATTGCGGGAGCGACGCCTCAAGCGAAATAAGCCCCGAACGCTTGGCGATATAGCCCTTGTCGAGCAGCCCCGCGACCGGAACGCTCACAAAATCAGCATCCCCCAGATATTTTTCACGGTCAGCATAGGCGAGCATCATCGCCTCGGCGATAACATGCCACGATCGGGGATCATCCTTGCCCATCGCCTTCATATCAAAGCGTTCAAGCATCCCGAGGATTTGGAACACCGTTGTTGCGCCCGATGATGGTGGCCCCATGCCGCACAGTTTGTAAGCGCGGTAAGTGGTGCACACCGCCGGACGATTCTTGGCGCGGTAGCTGGCAATATCGCGCGCGGTAATCACCGCCTTGTTGCGTGCCGATGCGGATGTAGCCGTTGTAATCGCCTTGGCATTGCTGCCTGAATAAAAAACCTTGGCACCACCCTTGGCAACTGAGCGGAGGAGCGCCGCTATTGCAGGGTTTTTGACCGTTTCACCAACCGTTTTTGGCCGCCCGTCCTGCCAGTAAATCGCCTGCGCATCAGGGAAATCAACCCAGATTTTCTTGAGCTGGTTGAGCCTTGATGCCAGCGCCGGCGTCACTTGGAATCCATTTTCGGAGATGCGGATCGCAGGATCGAATAATCTTGCCCAGGGGAGCTTGCCCCATTTGGCATGAACCTTTGCCATCAGCGCAATATTGCCGGGAACACCAACCGAAAGGCCACCGGGAAAGGCTTGAATAAAGGGGAGCGGTTTGCCGTCGGGGCCCATAAACCGTGTTGGCAGTGTTGCCGATGGCGCTGTTTCGCGGCCATCAATTGTTTCTATCGCGCCGGTTTTGGCGCTGTGATGGAGGAAGAAACCACCGCCGCCGATGCCCGATGATTGCGGTTCAACTACGGTCAGAACGAGCATCATCGCCATTTGCGCGTCAGCCGCACTGCCACCCGCACGCAGGATTTCGCGGCCAGCCTCGCTCGCGCGCGGATCAGCCGCTGAAACCACCCCGCCAGCCGCATAGGCAGAGAGCGGAGCAAGCAGCCACAGGCCGAGCAAAGTCAGGAAAATTCGCTTCATGAATCTCACACTAAACATGCTTCCCCGCACAGCAACCCCCTATCGCGCATCGACTCCGATAGCCTCAGCCACATTGGCAAATCCATCAACAATGAGGCGGTTTTTCAGTCCCTCGGTGATCCGCCTCACCAAGCCCGGCCCATGATAGACAAGCGCGGAATAAAGCTGGACTAACGAAGCGCCGCTTCGGATCCGGGCGTACGCGTCCTCAGCACTGGAGATTCCGCCCGCCGCAATGAGCGGGATCGTGCCCCCGGTGGCTTTGCGAAAATCGCGCAAGCGTTGATGCGCAAGGGGGCCGAGCGGTGCGCCTGACATTCCGCCACCTTCGCCAGCAAAGCGGGATTTAAGGCCGTATCGTTCAAGCGTAGTGTTGCTGATGATCAGTGCATCTACACGCGGTGTCGCTATTTCAGCGATGTCATCGATCGCCTGAGCCTCAAGATCTGGTGCAAGTTTGAGGAATAGCGGCGGGCCGGACTCTCCCCGCGCAGCGCGCAGCGCATCGAGCAGATCGAGCAATTGGGCTTTATCCTGTAGGCCGCGAAGACCCGGCGTGTTGGGCGAACTGATATTGATCGTCAGATAGTCAGCGACAGCCGCCATTGAGCGCAATCCCGCAACATAATCAGCGATGCGATCCGCAGACTCTTTGTTGGCACCAATGTTGACGCCAATGATCCCAGCCCCGCGCGCAGCTGCAAGGCGCGCGTATGCCGCTTTCTGGCCGCCGTTGTTAAATCCCATCCGGTTGATTACCGCCTCATCCTCAACCAATCGGAAAAGGCGCGGCTTAGGGTTTCCGGCCTGCGGCAACGGCGTCAACGTACCCACTTCAACAGAGCCAAAGCCCATTCCAAGCATCGCGCGAATCACTTCGCCATCCTTGTCAAAACCGGCAGCAAGCCCCACTGGCGAGGGAAACAGCACACCCGCACAATGTGAAGACAGAAGCGAATCGGGCACAGCCGGTTTCTTTGGTGGTAGCCACTTGAGCGCGTTTATTGTGAAGCGGTGCGCCAATTCAGGATCGCAGCCAAACAAAATGGGGCGGGCAAGGCTGAACAGCGGCATCACCGCGCGCTAACAGGTTCACCAGGTGCCGTCAAAATCAACCAAAAGTTTCGACATAGTTAATGTCGGTTTCATCCAATACTTGCGGCCCCGTCATGCTAATGGAGGGTTGCGACCCGAGGGGCTTTCGAAGCAATTCGAAAAATCCTTTACCTGAAGGCTTGGCGGATATTCCGCTGGGCCTTTTTTTTGCCCTCCCCGCTTCTTTTTGCGGCAATGTCGATTCCATTCAATTTTTGTTGATTCCTCCAATTCAGTCAAACTTTTGTCAGCTAACGCCGGACTTGCGACCCGAAGGGTTCTTACTTGCAAGACCCTTGCCTTTATGGCCTGATGCTTAATTGCGTCAGGCCACTTTTTTTTTGGCAGATTTTCGCTATCAAGACGTCAAGGGTGGCGGTTGGCGTTCATATTGGACGGGCTGACATGCCCGGCAATCGGATATCGCGCCATGGCAAATTATTTATGATCAGGCTTGAATACCTCCCCCCGCCGCCGGATTTGCGCCCCTATAT
Source organism: Pseudomonadota bacterium (assembly GCA_038042405.1). Classification (GTDB taxonomy): domain Bacteria; phylum Pseudomonadota; class Alphaproteobacteria; order Sphingomonadales; family Sphingomonadaceae; genus Aquisediminimonas. The sequence continues at coordinate 9,711 of JBBTEI010000080.1, read as the reverse complement.
CTCGACTTATTATTTATTTGAGACTGATGAGCCGCATTTTGCCGACATTGAACGCGCTGACATTGCGCAGTTGCGGGCATTTCTGTCAGGGAGTGGTGAACTCAGCTTTTCTGGGGGCGATAGTTATCAAAATTTTCCTCTTTCGCTATTCGGGCCGAGGATGTCCGCATCTTCAGTAGTTCTCAATGGGCCGGTACGCTTGTTTGGCGTTGGCTTGCTTCCCGCCGGGTGGAGCGCGATCACCAAATCATCGGCGGCTGGATATGCAGATAAGTTGGTCGACGCGTCGGCTATTCTCGGTGTGGATGCGCTCGAAGCAGTGGCGATGCTAAGCCGTTTTGCAACGCTAGCCGAAATGGCCGAATCGGTGAACGGTGTTGCGCGTCGATTCGATTCCCACGCCGAAAAAGTCCCGCACTGGTTTATCCGTACGGTTGATGAATGGCTTGAGCATCGCCTTTCGCCTGATATTGCGGATCTTGAACGAGTAACGGGCCTATCGCGGCGTCAGGTCGAAAAAATGACCAAACAGATCTACGGCGCATCGCCAAAGCTGCTGCAACGCAAATATCGTGCGCTGCGTACAGCCAATGCGATTGCCAACGGCAATGGCGACTGGCAGGATTTTGTTCATGAAGCTTATTATGACCAATCGCACTGCATCCGCGAGATTAAGGAGTTTGTCGGTATAACGCCGGGCGCGATCAAGGAGCACACCTCGCGCCTTTCAGAGCTTACTTTTGGCCGGTCACGGTTGGCAGGATCTGTTGCTTCGCTCTCGGCGCAGACGTGATGAGCTAAAATGCAGCTCGAATTTGCCAATCCTGCGCCTGCGCTCGCCCATCTTGTGGCGACCTATTATCTACTAACCGAAGATTATAGCGTGATGGAGGATGTCCAGCGCGCCGATACCGGCCATTTGCGTATTTTCCTTAATGGCTCAGGCTATTATGAATTCGAGAAGGGAAAGCGTTACCCATCGACGCAATTTTTCCTCAATGGCCCCTTTACACAACATATGCGCTCGGTTGTTCAGGGCCCGGTGCGTTTTATCGGCGTCGCGCTATTTCCCGAAAGCTGGGGTGGGTTGATCGGACGGAGCGCGGCAGACTTCACCGACCGTGCGGAGGATGCAGCGCCATTGCTGGGCGATGGCGCTGGCCATTGGTTCGATCAGCTCCAGCAGCTGTCAGACATAACTGAAATGGCACCCACCATGGATGACTGGCTTATCCGCTTGATCAAGCCAGTGCACGCTGACCGTCGCGCGGTGATTCAAACGATCCGGGCGTGGCTGGCCGATTCGATGTTTCCACAAATCGCCGATCTTTATTCCTCGCTCGACCTATCCGAACGGCAAATCATGCGGATTTGTAACGCCTATTATGGATCGCCGCCAAAGGCGCTTGCCCGCACATATGGCGCGCTTAAAACAGCATCTTCAATCGTCATGAATGACGGGCAAATCCCGGAAGAAGCTGTGGCCCATTATGCCGATCAGCCACATCTGATCCGCGAGGTAAAACGCGTCACCGGCCAAACGCCGCGCCAATTGATGGACAGCAGTAGCCCGGTGATGCGAATCACGCTCCACCCAAGCAATTTTCAGGAACTTGAACCACGGCCTTAATTATACCGGGTTGATTTTGGAGCTACTAAGGTCCATTTGGAAATCAGAACGAATCAGTCTGATTAGAGAATCATGCGCCTTTCAAGCCTTGCCGATTATGCCGTCGTAATGATGAGCACCGCCGCGCGCCACTGCGGCCATGCGCAGATCAATGCAGGCGTTATTGCCGAGGAAACCGGCATTCCGCTCCCCACAGTACAAAAACTGGTGAGCAAATTATCAAGCGCGGGCCTCCTTCGCTCGGTGCGCGGTGCGGGCGGTGGTTTTAAGCTCGCACGGCCAGCAGCAGCAGTCAGCCTTGCCGATATCATTGAAGCGATTGAGGGGCCAATCGCGATGACCGCCTGTGTCGAAAGCGGCAAACATGATTGCGGGCTTGAGGGCAATTGCCGCGTTCAGGCGCATTGGCCAATGGTCAACAATGCTGTGCGCGGCGCGCTTGCCAATATCAATCTGACTTCGCTTTCAGGGGCGCACGCATGACCGAATCCCCCGTCAAAGACCAAGCCGCTTATGATGCTGCCGCCAAGGTCGCCGATTATGAGCATGGCTGGGCGAGCGATATCGAAACCGATTTCGCGCCCAAGGGGCTGACTGAAGATACCGTCCGCTTCATCTCCGCCAAGAAGAATGAGCCGGAATGGATGCTCGAATGGCGGTTGCGCGCCTATCGCCACTGGCTGACGATGGACATGCCCGATTGGGCCAAGCTCAACGTACCGCCGATCGATTATCAGGACGCCTATTATTACGCCGCGCCCAAGGCCAAGCCAAAACTCGGCAGCCTTGATGAAGTCGATCCCGAAATCCTGCGCGTCTATGAAAAGCTTGGCATTCCGATTGCTGAGCAGAAATTGCTCGCGGGTGTTGAGGGTGGCGAAAATGGGGGGCTTCCGGCGCGCCGGGTTGCTGTCGATGCGGTGTTTGACAGCGTTTCGGTGGCGACAACATTTCGCGCGGAGCTTGAGAAAGCGGGCGTCATTTTCCGCAGTATCTCCGAAGCAATCAAGGAATATCCTGATCTGGTGAAGAAATGGCTCGGCAAAATCGTGCCGATGCACGACAACTACTTTGCCACCCTCAACTGCGCGGTCTTTTCGGATGGGACGTTCGTCTACATCCCCGAAGGCGTGCGTTGCCCGATGGAGCTTTCCACCTATTTCCGCATCAACGCGGAAAATACCGGCCAGTTTGAACGCACGCTGATCGTGGCGGATAAGGGTAGTTATGTGTCCTACCTCGAAGGCTGCACAGCGCCGATGCGCGACGAGAACCAGCTCCACGCCGCAGTCGTCGAACTGGTCGCACTTGACGATGCCGAGATCAAATATAGCACCGTGCAGAACTGGTATCCCGGCGATGCGGAAGGCAAAGGCGGCATCTATAACTTCGTGACCAAGCGCGCTTTGTGTCAGGGGCGGAACAGCAAGGTTTCGTGGACGCAAGTCGAAACCGGAAGTGCTGTGACGTGGAAATATCCGTCGTGCGTGCTCAACGGCGAGAATAGCGTCGGTGAATTTTATTCGGTCGCGGTGACCAACAATTACCAACAGGCCGACACCGGCACCAAGATGATTCACAATGGCAAAGGCAGCCGCTCGACCATCGTGAGCAAAGGCATCAGCGCGGGGCACAGCAACAACACCTATCGCGGCTTGGTGCGCGTCGCGCCGGGTGCCGAGGGCGTGCGCAATTTCACCCAGTGCGATTCGCTGCTGTTGGGGTCTTTGAGCGGGGCGCATACGGTGCCCTATATCGAAGTCCGCAATCCTTCGGCACAGATCGAACATGAGGCAACGACGAGCAAGATCAGCGACGACCAGATGTTCTACGCAATGGCGCGCGGCCTGAATGCCGAGGAGGCCGTAGCGCTGATCGTCAACGGCTTTGCCAAGGAAGTGCTTCAGCAACTGCCGATGGAATTCGCGGTTGAGGCGCAGAAGTTGCTGGGGATTTCGCTTGAGGGGAGTGTGGGGTGACCAACATTCAAGAAGCGATGATCCATGCCCTTAGCGATCTACGAGAACGGTTGATGCAAGGCGCTGATCCCGATGCAGCAATTACAGAGATAGCAGACTATTACGATATCAAACCTGATACTCTGCGAATAAGAGCAGATTTACTCCTTCAAGATTCGTCGATGATCAAATTTCCAGACGAAGAATCTCGTAGATTGCATTTAAGGCATACCAAAATCAAAGCAGCTAAGGACGCAGCCATATCAGCTCAGATCGACGGGGGCGAGAAGGGTGCGTTATACGCTATCAAACAGAGCCTCGGGCAAGAGTTTTCCGACGAAGAAAAAGAGCAAATCTGCATAGATTTTTTGATAGACGAAGTACGCAAATATAAACAGAAACCGCCTAAATGAATGTAAACGATAATGCTCCAAATCAATAACCTCCACGCCACCGCGCAAGTCCTCCCCGGAACGGGGAGGGGAACCAGCGAAGCTGGTGGAGGGGCAGGTGCGGCTTGGCCCACTGCCGCGACATCGCGCGCTATTGTTGGGTGCCCCTCCACCACCCTGCGGGTGGTTCCCCTCCCCCGGTGGGGGAGGATTTAGGAATGCCCATGCTAACAATAACTAACCTCCACGCCTCTGTTGGCGACAAGCCTATTCTCAAGGGCCTTACCCTCTCGCTGGGGGCGGGCGAAATCCATGCGATTATGGGGCCGAATGGCGCGGGCAAATCGACGCTGGGTTATGTGCTGTCGGGGCGGCCCGGTTATGAAGTGACGGGGGGAAGTGTGATGTTCACGCCCCCACTTCGTCACCCCGTGCTTGACACGGGGTTGGGCTTTTCTTCCGACGCGGCGGTGCAGGAAGGCAGCCTAGCCCCGCATCAAGTGCGGGGCGACGTGGATTTGTTGTCCCTCGCTCCCCATGAACGCGCCGCTGCTGGCCTGTTCCTCGGTTTCCAATATCCGGTCGAAATCCCCGGCGTGTCGAACGTGCAGTTCCTGCGTGAGGCGCTCAATGCTCAACGCAAGCATCGCGGCGAGGCTCCGCTTTCGGGCGGTGAATTCCTCAAAATCGCGCGCGAACAGGCGGGTGCGCTCGGCATGGATATGGATATGCTCAAACGCCCAGTAAATGTCGGCTTTTCGGGCGGCGAGAAGAAGCGGAACGAGATGGTGCAGATGGGCATAATCAACCCCGCGCTCGCGATCCTCGACGAAACCGACAGCGGCCTCGATATCGACGCGCTGCGCGTGGTTGGCGACGGGATCAACCGGATCATGCGTAAGCCCGACAAGGCGGTGCTGCTGATTACGCATTACCAGCGGCTGCTCGATTATGTGAAGCCGGATTTTGTCCATGTGCTGGCGGATGGCCGGATTACGCGGACGGGCGGCGCGGAATTGGCCCTCGAACTCGAAAGAGACGGCTACCGGGAACTGGCGGCGTGAACATGACCACCCTCCCCACCCGCAAAGATGAGGCGTTTCGCTATTCGGATATCGCGGCGCTTGTCAGTGCGCCTTCGCGCGATGCGGTGGAAAGCGTGACGGTTGGGGCGGGTGAGCGCATTACGCGTCAGATCATCAATATCGCTGATGTGGCGCACGTATTTGTCCATAATTTATCGATCATCGTTGAGGCCAATGGACAGTGTGAACTTCACGTTTTGAACGTGGGTGGAAAGCTTGGCCGGATTGTGATTGATGTCGCGCTGCATGACGGCGCGGATTTTACGCTTGGTGCGGTGCAATTGGGCGCGGGTGCGCAGACCGTCGAACTCATCACAACGGTGCGCCATATCGAACCTAACGCGACCAGCCGTCAGATGGTGCGCTCAGTCTTGGGCGGGCAGGCGACCGGTTCGTACCTCGGCAAAGTCGCTGTGGCGCGCGATGCGCAAAAGACGGACAGTGTGCAATCGGTAAAAGCAATGCTGCTTGATCGCACCGCGACCGCGAACGCCAAGCCCGAACTCGAAATCTACGCCGACGATGTGAAATGCGCGCACGGCGCAACGGTGGGCGAACTTGACCAACAAGCAATGTTTTACCTCGCGGCGCGCGGGCTTCCACCTGCCGAGGCAAAGAAACTGTTGTTGCAGGCGTTCATCGCGAGTGTGTTTGAAGGCGCGGAGGGTGAAGCCGCGTTAACTAAGGCCGCACTGGCGAAGCTGGAGGAGATGGTATGACTCCCTCCCCCCACCGTGCCGATTTTCCCGGTGTAAATGGCTGGCACTATCTTGATACCGCCGCGACTGCGCAAAAACCGCAGGCCGTGATCGACGCGATGACGCGCGCAATGGGGGGCGATTATGCGACCGTTCACCGGGGCGTTTACAAACGCTCGGCGGATATGACGGTCGCGTTTGAGACGGCGCGGGCGCGCGTTGCGACCTTCATTGGCGCAGCGTCCGAAAATGAGATCGTCTTTGTGCGCGGTGCGACCGAGGGGATTAATCTTGTGGCGCACACGCACCCGCCGCGTCCTGGGCGTGACCGGGTGCTGCTTTCCCAGCTTGAGCATCATTCGAACATCGTACCGTGGCAGTTGGCGGGTTATAAGATTGATGTTTGCCCGCTCACTGAAGATGGCCGGATTGACCTTGAAGCCGCTGAGGCGATGGTGAGTGAGCAGCACGCCTTTGTCTCCTTCGCACACGTCTCAAATGTTTTGGGCTCTGTTCTCGGAGTGAAGCGCGCGGCGCAGGCGGCGCACCGCGTCGGCGCGAAGCTGTTGCTCGATGGCTGCCAGGCCGCACCCCGGATGCGGCTCAACATGGCTGAGCTTGGCTGCGATTTCTATGTACTATCGGGGCATAAGCTTTACGGGCCGACGGGCGTTGGCGTCCTTTGGGGCAGGCAAGAACTGCTTGACGCGATGCCGCCGTGGCAAGGTGGTGGTGCTATGATTGACCGCGTTTCGTTTGAAAGCACAACCTATGCCCCCGCACCGCAGCGGTTTGAGGCGGGGACGCCGATGATCACCGAAGTCATCGCGCTCCACGCCGCGATTGATTATGTCGATGCGATTGGCATTGAAGCCATCCACGCGCACGAAACCGTGCTGGTCAGGCAAACCCGCGATGCCTTGCGCGCCATCAACAGCGTAAACTTATTCGGCCCTGAAAACGCCGCTGGCATCGTTTCCTTCGCGATGGAGGGGGTGCATCCGCATGACATCGGCACTATCTTGGATGAAGAGAATGTGGCGATCCGCGCAGGGCACCACTGCGCCCAGCCGCTGATGGCTTATCTCGGCGTTGAGGCGACCGCGCGCGCGAGTTTTGGGATTTATAATGACGAAAGTGACGTTGAAGCGCTTGTTTCCGGGCTAAAGAGAGTATCGAGGATATTCGGATGAGAATCGAAGAAGTAGATAGCGTCACGCCACCGCCAAAGGCACGCGTTGATGAAGCACCGCATGAAATGCTTACGCGTAAGCGCGATTATCTTGAGGGCTTTCTCGCGCAAAAATCAGTTAATCTGACGGGCGAAGAACCCGGCGGCGAACTGTATGAGGCGGTGATTGATGCGCTCAAGGAAATTTATGATCCTGAAATTCCAGTTAACATCTATGATCTTGGCCTGATCTATAATGTCGAGATTTCGGGCGGCCATGCTCTTGTGTCGATGACGCTGACGACGCCAAATTGCCCTGTCGCTGAATCAATGCCGCAAGAGGTTGAGCTTCGCGTTGGCAGCGTGCCGGGCATCGGAGATGCAGAGGTTGTGCTGGTTTGGGAGCCTGCGTGGGATCCGCAAAAAATGTCTGATGAGGCCAAGCTTGAATTGGGGATGCTGTAATGACCACCCTCACCCGCGCTCGCCCCGCCGCCCTCGCGCTGACACCTGCCGCCGAAACGCGGATTACAAATCTGATGGTCAAAGCGCCCGAGGGCACGATTGGCGTAAAGCTATCAACCCCGCGCCGTGGCTGTTCAGGGCTGGCCTATTCAGTTGATTATGTCAGCGAGGCGCTCGCGTTTGATGAGCGCATCGAAACGCCCGGCGGGGTGCTGTTCATCGACGGCGGATCAGTGCTCTATTTGGTCGGCTCAACAATGGACTGGGTGGAGGATGATTTCACCGCCGGCTTCGTTTTCAATAACCCCAATGCCAAGGGGGCCTGTGGTTGCGGCGAAAGCTTTACTGTCTAAAATCCGAAACTAACCCGCACTGCGCCGCCAATGTCGCTGGAGGCAGAGGCAATATTGCCGGGATCTTTGCGCCAATAGAGGTTGGTGCCGAGCAAGCCGCCAGCGAAGGGCAGGCTATAGGCCGCTTCAAAATCAAGCTCCCGGCCTTCGGGCGCAAGGTTAATCCGCGAGATGCCAAAGGTCGCGCTTTGCGTCACATAATCATAGCCCGTCGGTAGCGTCAGATTAAGCCCTCCGTTGCTGATTCTCAGCGGTTGGGCAATGCGGAAAGACAGGCTGTCAGTGCGACCTAATAGGCGGTCGCGCTGCACATCAAATGACCAGGCATTGGCGCGCAGCAGGTCGCCTTGTTCACGCGCACCACCAGCGGCAACGCGCGTCCAGCCCTGTCGCCACAGCGCGCCAATTTCGAGATCACGACCGACAACGAGCCGGACAGACACATCTGCCAACCAGCTTGTCGCGCCGTTGCCAATAAGTGGCGAGAAGCGCGCGCCAAGAACGGTATCACCTTCTTCAAGCCGGGTGAGTCGCCCGCCGAACGCGAACCTGCCAAGCTGACGATCTGCACCAATCGACAGCCGGTCGTAACGATATCCGCGCTCACGGTCACGCGGTGACAGCGTCAGTCCGCTTTCAAACGGACGTTCCCGGCCAGACTCCAGGCTCGCCGAAATCAGGAAGCCACCAAGTCTGTGGCCAATCGCATAGGCTGATCCCGGCTCCTGATAAAAGCCAAGACTGTCGCTCGCCCGTTCAGCGGCAAGGAAGGCCGCGCCTCGCTTCAAAGTCAGTTGGTCAAGCAGTGCGAGACTGCTTTTCCCGAAAGCAAAACCGATTTGGGTGCTCTGGCCAAGCCGTGTCACCACCGATCCGGCAAGAACACGCGCGACGTCACGGTCTTGCGGGGATAGCCGTAGCGCATCAACGGCTGAACCACGTCGCGATGGCGCGACTGAAAGTGCGACGTTCGCAGCGCCAAGCGACGCGACCACGCCGTGCGTTCCAACCCCAAGTGCGGGAGCAAGTTTGGCCGTGGCCGGTGCCGCGCGGATCGCCCCGCCAAGCTCAACATTATACGCCCGGCCATAGCTATCGAGTATAACTGCGGCAGCACCTCCGCTTCCGCCATCGCCAATCGCGCCCGACGTTATCCCGTTGCTACCACCAAGCGTAACGGGAACAGCACTTCCAGCAAGTGCTGTCAGCCCCTGCGGCGCAAAGGCCCGCGCGAGGTTAAGCGCCCCACCGCCAAAAACCGTATCAGTGCCCGCTGCGCCAAGATCATTGGCGGTGCGAAACAACAGATCAACAATTTGCCCGCCGCTCAGGTTTGGAAACGCTTGGGCGAGCAACGCCACAGCCCCCGAAATTACAGGAGCAGAAAAGGACGTACCGCTCACGGTGCTTTGCATCCCCGCCGCGTTGACAGTGCGTACACTCAATCCCAGTGCGGAAAGATAATGCGCGGCACTATTGCCGGCCCGCGCCGAAAACCCGGTCAGGTTGGCATTCGTCGCATCCAGCGCGCCCGCGACAACCACAAGCCCGCGCGCACTTGGCCCGTTGGCAAGCTGGGCAAGCCCTGTCGGGTCTAAGGTGCGCTCATTACCGGCAGAAATGACGATGACGATCCCGGCCGCCGTTGCCCTATCCACCGCAGCCAGCAGTTGCGCAGACGCAGCAGGGCCGACGATTGAGAGATTGACAACGCGTGCCCCGGTCGTCCGCGCCAAATCAACGGCTGTTGCGATATTGCTATAGTCATGAAAACAGCCGCCCTGCACAACAGGATTGGGGCCCTCACAACTGCCGGGGTTATCGGTGCGGAGCGCGAGCAAGGTCGCGTTGAAGGCAACCCCGTGCGACGCTGAGCCATTGCGCGCACCAAGTAGGACACCCGCAACTTGACTACCATGATTGCCATCATCGCCAAGCCCGCTCGTGCCCGCAATATCG
>JBBTEI010000079.1:0-13124 GCA_038042405.1 Pseudomonadota bacterium | reverse complement strand
ATCGCGGTCGCGAGACCCGCAAGCCCGAACATCCCCATCGCGGTGCCAAGCGTGAGCCGCACGCCCTCAACGTCTCGCCGCCCCATATTCTGGCCGATCATGATCGTCGTCGCCATCGAAAATCCGAACAAAGTCGAAAACATCAGGAACATGATCATCCCCGCGTTCGATGACGCCGCGAGCGCCTCCTCACCCAGAAACTTGCCGATCCACACCGAATTGACCGAGCCGTTAAGCGACTGGAGAATGTTCACACCAAGCGAGGGCAGCGCGAAGAGAAAGAGCGTCTTCGCAACAGGCCCAGTGGTCAAATCACGCTGATGCGCCGGTGCCGCCACTACCCCAACCGCGCCAGTGCCGCCTGTAAACGCTCAACTTCAGCCGATTTTTCGGCATGATCAGCGCGGGCCTTTTCAACCGCCTCGGGTTTGGCCTTTTCGACGAAGGCGGAGTTGTTGAGACGGCCAGCAAGGGCATCGCGTTCCTTGGTGATCGCGGTGATGGCATTGGTGATGCGGGTGCGTTCGGCGTCGAGGTCGATGACACCTGCGAGAGGAATTTGAATTGTGCCGTGCATCATGTGGAGAAACACGCACTTTCCTGCTGGCACAGCAGGATGACCTTGTTTTCCATAGGCATCCCATTTTGGCCTATAGAGATGATCCAATCGTGCCAATTTCTTAATGGTAGGCGTATGCAAGGCGACCATTCGATCTCCAAAGTCTGAATTTGCTTCAAACCAAACGTCAAGCAGCCGTGCCGGAGCAATAGATAGCTCGACTCGCGCTGACCGCACTTTAGTAAGAAATCCAATTAGCCAGTTAATCTCATCTCTTGCCTCACCATCAATCACAGCCTCCGGTTCCGGCCACTGTGCATGGATCAACAGATTACCACTGCGATCCCCCATCGCCCCCCACAACTCTTCGGTGATGAACGGCATGAACGGGTGGAGCATCACCAATATCTGGTCGAAAACCCAGCCAGCAACCGCGCGGGTTTCTGCAGCTTCAAGCCCCTCCCCTTCAGGGGAGGGGTTGGGGTGGGGACTGTCAATAGAGACCGATGTTGGCGTTTGTGGACAGTCCCCACCCCCAGCCCCTCCCCTGAAGGGGAGGGGAGAAAGAACAGGCTTGATCAGTTCCAGATACCAGTCGCAAAACGTCCCCCACGCGAAGTGGTAGATCGTGTCGGCCATCGCATCAAAACGCAGATCCTCAATCGCTTGCTTGAGATGCGAAAGCGTTTGCACCACTTCGCCGATGATCCAGCGGTTGACCGCGAGTTCGGCCTTGGGTGCCGCGACTGACGTGCTCGCGCCGATCCTATTGGCTTGGCAAAAACGCGCGGCGTTCCAGAGTTTGGTCGCGAAGTTGCGATAGCCCTCGACGCGTTTTTCATCGAGCTTGATATCGCGCCCTTGGCTTTCCATCGCGGTCAGCGTGAAGCGCAGCGCGTCCGCGCCGTATTGGTCAATCAGGCCAAGCGGATCAACCGTATTGCCCTTTGACTTCGACATTTTGGAGCCATCGGCCGCGCGCACCAGCCCGTGGAGATAGAGCGTTTTCCACGGCACTTCCTTCATGAAGTGCAAGCCCTGCATGATCATCCGGGCATCCCAGAAGAACAGGATGTCAAAGCCTGAGATCAAGATGTCATTAGGGTAGTGACGGCCCAATAGATCCTCCCCGGCACGGGGAGGGGAACCAGCCAAAGGCTGGTGGAGGGGCAGGTTCAAGGAGTCGCGTGAATCGGCCTGTGCCCCTCCCCCATGCTTCGCATGGTTCCCCTCCCCCGGTGGGGGAGGATTGTGATCCGGCCAACCCAGCGTGCCAAACGGCCACAACGCCGAGGAAAACCATGTGTCGAGGACGTCGGAATCGCGGAATAGGGCTATCGTATTTCCGTCTCCGAGTTCGCTAGCAAGTTGCCTAGAAGCCACAAATACGATGTCTGGATTGGGCAATTTTTCTGAACGGTAAAATTCCCGAGCTAACTCTTTGACCTCTTCCTCGGTGTCTCCAACGAAGACCTGCTCATCCCTTGCCCGATTCCTCTGCGTTTCAAAAAGATAGTCATTGTAATAGAGGAAATGTCGCTTGCCCTCAAACTCCTCAACAACCGGCCCATACCAAGCCGGAATCCGGTGCCCCCACCAAAGCTGCCGCGACACACACCAAGGCTGGATATTCTCCATCCAGTTGAAATAGGTTTTTTCCCACGTCTGCGGCACAACCTTGATCGCGCCTGACTTCACCGCCTCAATCGCGGGCTTAGCAAGCGTTGCGGCATCGACATACCATTGATCGGTCAGCCACGGCTCAATCACAACGCCCGAACGGTCGCCGTAAGGCGTCTGGATCACGCGATCCTCTACCTTTTCGAGCAAGCCCGCTGCGTCGATCATTTCAATCACACGTTTGCGCGCTTCAAAACGATCCAAGCCAATCAGTTCATCAGGAATGCCGCCGCACTGAACAACCTTCGCTTCGGCATCAAGCATATTAATCATCTCGCCCGCTTTGAACCCCGCCCGTTTGCCGACTTCGAAATCGTTGAAATCATGCCCCGGCGTGATTTTGACCGCGCCACTGCCAAGCTCTGGATCGGCATGTTCATCCGCGACAATCGGGATCAGCCGCCCGGTGATTGGCAGACGCACCCGCTTCCCCACCAGCGCCTTATAGCGATCATCCTCAGGGTTCACCGCGACCGCCATATCGGCGAGCATCGTTTCGGGCCGCGTCGTCGCGACGCTGATGTGGCCGCTGCCATCCTCAAGCGGATATTTGAAATGCCAAAACTTCCCGTTCACCTCACGCGTTTCGACCTCAAGGTCTGAAATCGCGGTTTTGAGCGCGGGGTCCCAATTGACGAGGCGCTTATCTCGGTAGAGCAAGCCTTCGTTGTACAGATCAACGAACACCTTGATAACGGCCTTGCTAAACCCTTCATCCATCGTGAAGCGCTCATTCTCCCAATCGCAACTCGCGCCGAGGCGTCTGAGCTGGCTGGTGATGGTGCTGCCACTCTCGGCTTTCCATTCCCAGACTTTGGCGATGAATTCATCACGGGTGAAATCGCTGCGTTTCTGGCCTTGCGCATTCAATTGCCGCTCAACCACCATCTGCGTCGCGATCCCGGCATGATCAGTGCCGACGACCCACAGTGCATCCTTACCGCACATTCGGGCGTGGCGGATGAGGATATCGGGCAGGGTATTATCAAGCGCGTGGCCGATGTGGAGGCTGCCCGTCACATTGGGCGGCGGCATGACGATGGTATAAGGCTCAGCCTCAGGGCGCGATGGACGGAATGCGCCCGTGCTTTCCCAATGCGCGTACCATTTCGCCTCAATCGCGGCGGGATCGAATGTTTTTGGAAGTTCAGTCATCGCGACGCCTTAAACTAGCGCCGCGTCAAAAACCAAGCGCTTATCTACCGCTGATCCGCGAAATTTCCTTGGCAACCATCGTTTCAACGATTTCAGGAAGCCGCGCATCAAGCCATTCTTTCATCATCGGCTTGAGCATTTCGCGCACCATGCCTTCAAGCGTGTCACTGCCGTGGACTTCGGGTTTGACGATGAGCGCAGATAGCGATTCAAATGCAGTACGCGTCGCAGCGGTGGCAACAGGCGAAATCATTTCCGCAGATGTATCAACCGGTTTGATTGCAACAATGTCAGCCACAGGGGCAATCGATGTGTCTTCAACAGCCATTTCAGTCAACTCCAAAACATCATCATCATTCTCGGGCATGGGTGGCTCAAGCCGTATTTCAGGTGCTTCGTTGCGCACTTCGTCACCCGATTCGCGTACTTCGGGTACAATATTGCTTATCGGAACGCTGACCAGATGATCACGCGAAGGCAGTTTATCAATCGTCCGGCGTGCGGACAGTGACGCAGGCGACTTGCCAGTATCTTCGGCAATGATCTTTTTGATTGACGACAAAATCTCTTCCATTGTCGGCTCGCTATTCACTTCCGCCATTAACACTGCCCCTGATTTTGGCCCTGATTCTCAATCATTAACCATGATTTTCAGCGTTTTGGCGGATTTTGGGCAGGTGTGTCAACTGTTCGCGTTGCAACGGGAGGCCCAACCTTATCCTCTTGAAAATCAAGGAAGCGGCCCTTGACGCGATTATAGTTGATTTCAGGATCATAGAGCACACCACCATCAAGCCCCAGATCGCGCGCCTCGGCCTGCCCCATCGCGGCAAGTAGCGTGAAGCCGGCAACATAAGCATTACGCCGCGCACCGACGAGTTGCACCTCGGCATTGAGCAGTTCCTGTTCGGCGTTGAGAATATCGAGAATCGTCCGGTTGCCTACAGAATTTTCTGCCTTCACACCTGCAAGTGAAAGCTCGGCGGCTTTGACTGCGACTTCCGATGAAACAATCACTTCGTTTGATGCCCGCCAACTGGCATAGGCGGTGCGGGTTTGCGAAACGACATCGCGTTCGGCGGCAACAATGGCCTCAATCGCTTGTGACGAACGCGCTTGCGCCTGACGTACTTGGGCCGAAACCTGACCACCGGCATAGAGCGGAAGCGTAATCTGCACCCCTGCTTGCGAGGTATTGGACGTATTGGGCGCGGCTGCACTAGGTGCTGAATTTAGAAAATTGGCATAGCTGCGATCAGCCGTTGCAGACACACGCGGAAGCGTCGCTGCTCGCGTTGTTTTAATATCATACCGCGCCGCATCCGCATTTTTCTTGGCCGCAAGGAGATCGGGATTATTCTCCAGCGCTTTGTCCACCGCAACCTCAGGGGTGGCAGGAAGATTGGGCAATGGTGGCGGCTCTTCAAGCGAAGTCGGCACATCGCCGACAAGCTGAATGTAGCGCTCACGGCTTGTGATGAGTTGAGCCTCGGCGGTTTGCAACTGGCTCTGTGCCAGCGCCAAGCGCGATTCAGATTGGGCGATGTCAGTGCGGGTCAAATCCCCAACTTCAAACCGATCTCGTGTAGCTTCAAGGTTTTTGCTGAGCACTTGCACCTGCTTGGCATTCAGACCGGCGATGCCACCATCGCGGATAACATCAAGATAGGCAGCAACAACCTGGCTAAACAAACCCGACTCGGTACCACGAAGATTGGCTTGCCCTGCATCAACGCGCGCATCAGCGGCACGAGTGGCGTTCTTCACACCACCACCCTGATACAGGGGTACCGACAAGGTCGCGCGAGCGGCCGCGATACGCGTCGGCGAAAAGAAATTAGTAGCTGATATGATCAGATTTTCTGTGAACTGCCCACTCAGTTCCGCCGTTGGCCGTCCGCGCGATTTGGCGATCGGAACATTTTCATCAATCGCACGCTGGCCAGCACGCGCACCTGTAAGGGTAGGATTGCTATTATAGGCTTTAGTCAGCGCCTCACGCAGCGTTTCGGCGCTTACCGGCTGAACACACAGCGCAGCAACAGTGCCAAACAAAAGAGATTTACGGAACATGCTGGACATCAACCTACTTTCAAAAAGTGAAACTCTTGGCGCGGCCAAAGCCGGGCAGTCGAACCGTTTCAACATCGGCAAATGCAACAAGCGTGCAGGCGTTGCCAATCCGCGTGCCCGCCGCGAGTCGCGTTACGACGCCGTCATCGAGCCCGGATAATATCCGCCCACCCTCGGCAAGCTGCGCCGTGATAGCATCACCAATCTGTTCGACAGCGCCATCAATAATGATAACATCAAACGGCGCACCGGCTTCATATCCGGCAGACAGTGGCCCGTGGACAAGCGTGACGCGCGGGTCGTCCACCAAATTTGCCTGCGCTATCAACGCCTCATCCTCCTCGACTGCGGTTACCGACCCAACGAGTTCGGCGGCCACTGTGGCAGCATAGCCAGTGGCCGCACCGATGATCAGCAGTTTATCGACGGGGGACAATTTGGCTTCGGTCAACAACCGTGCCGTCGCCATCGGCGCATTAAGCGCTCGACCGCCACCAAGCGGCACAGGCGCATCGACATAAGCCAATGCGCGACGTTCAGCGGGCACGAAGCGCTCACGCGCAACAGCCGCGATCGCGTCAACGACTCGCGGGTCGTTGACGTTGTTGGTGCGAAGCTGGCTTGCCACCATGGCTGCGCGCATTGCGGAATAATTTTGTTTGGTCACATTGGCCTCGTGGCATAACTGTTTTAGTTGCGCAATACACAACCGACGAATAAGCGATTTACTCCGACAAATGCAAGCCGCCAAGACTTGACAGCAACAGCCCATAGCAGCAAAGCGCGCATTCCGCGACGAGGCCCGATGGCGGAGTGGTGACGTAGAGGACTGCAAATCCTCGCACGCCGGTTCGATTCCGGCTCGGGCCTCCAAATTCTTGCTTGGCGCTCTGTGTCAGAGGGTAGTATTCTTGGGAATTCGTCGATTTTCCGGGGGGGGGCAGGACGTTTGCAATGCCGTAGGCGTTGAAAAGCAGGCTCAGGCGGCCACGCACCGTCCCGGCCAATTCATGCGTTGAACGCTGTTTTGCTCAATTCATCAGTTGAACTAAAATAATTAGCATAATACTTAGCAATTTTAAGGATATCATTACACATTGCCGTCATCGCTCGATAACGGTGCAAGGGTGTCATGATTGCGACACATTTAACACTAACAATGGAGTAACCGTTTGATTGTCGACAGATGGTTAAAAAGTTGCGGCGAAATGGCAGAATCGGGTTGAAAAGTTAGCGAATCAATGCCAGAGCCCAAAACGGTAATGCGAAAGCGGCCAATGAAGGAGTTTGATATGCGTGTACTTAAGTCAGCAACAGCGGCGGTTTTGGCCGTTGCTATGGTAGCTGTTCCAATGGCTGCCCAGGCAGCCGAAGCCGGTCGGGTTGGCGCAAGCCAGTCGAAGGCTGTTGAGCGCCTTAGCGTTCGCCCCACCAAGAAGAGCGAACTTCGTGGTGGTAGCATCGTAATTGCACTGCTTGCTGCAGCTGCGGTTGTCGGTGGTATTGTGATTGCTGCAGACGGCAAGAACAAACCAAAGAGCCCGTAAACTCGGTCTCCTCCGCAAGGAAATTAGAGGGCGGCTTTGAAGCCGCCCTTTTTTTGTGTCTGCGATGTTAGTTGAAGCCCGTCAGGCATAGCGCTAGATGCGTCTCAACCATCCATCGTCAGGCGACACAGATTATGACGCACATGCCAATTCCAGTGATTTCCGCCACCGGTCTGTTTACCCCGGCAGACTCTATTTCCAATGAAGAACTCGTAGCAAGTTTCAATAGTTATGTTGACACCCATAACGACAAGCATGCCGCAGAAATTGCGGAGGGTAGCGTCGCGCCCCTTCTGAAATCATCGGTTGAGTTTGTTGAAAAAGCTTCGGGCATAAAATCACGATTTGTCCTGTCAAAGGCACCCATTCTTGACCCTGAAATCATGGCACCCCGCATACCGGAGCGCTCGAATGAAGAACTTTCAGTGCTTGCGGAAATAGGGGTTAAGGCCGCGCGTGACGCGCTCGCCCGCGCAGGCCGCAGCCCATCCGATGTTGATGCCGTGCTGTGCGCGTGCTCGAACATGCAGCGCGCCTATCCCGCGATTGCGGTCGAAATTCAGGATGCACTCGGCATTGATGGCTTCGGGTTTGATATGAATGTTGCCTGCTCTTCTGCCACGTTCGGAATTCAAACCGCTGCAGATTTTATTCGCGCTGGCAATGCGCGCTCGGTATTGGTCGTCAATCCTGAAGTCTGCTCAGGCCATCTCAACTGGCGAGATCGGGACAGCCATTTCATTTTTGGCGATGTCGCAACCGCAATCCTCGTCGAATCCAAAGATATTGCCCCTAATCAGCATTGGGACATTATCGGCACCAAACTCAAAACACGGTTTTCCAACAATATCCGCAACAATTTTGGCTTTCTGAACCGTGCTGCGCCCGAGAGCCAAGACAATGCTGACAAGCTTTTTGTTCAGGAAGGCCGCAAGGTTTTCAAGGAAGTCGTACCAATGGTGGCCGAGATGATCGTTGCAGAGCTTGGCCGGCTCGCACTCGAACCATCGCAGCTGCGTCGGTTGTGGCTACACCAGGCCAACAAGAGCATGAACCGGTTGATTGCGGCGCGGGTGCTTGGCCATGAGGCGAGTGACGATGAAAGCCCGACAGTGCTTGACACCTATGCCAACACGTCATCGGCTGGCTCAATCATTGCGTTCCATCTTAACAGTGATGATCTTGTGACGGGTGACCTTGGATTGATCTGTTCATTTGGTGCAGGCTATTCAGCCGGAACGATTTTCCTACGCAAAGCGGGTTAGCTGGCGGTACTGCACAACGATATGGTCAAATACAGCAATGTGCAGCGGGTCGACAAAGTAACAGCCATAGCGATAGCGATCCTGCCATGCGACAATCGCTTCACGCGCAGCCAATCCGGGGATGGTTAGCCAGACCCGACTTGACGGAGCGATTGAATAAGCCGTCTCAAACCGAAACCCGCTGACCGACATATCAAGCACTTCGACATTAAATTTTGTACATCCCGATTCGCGCAGCGATGCCTTCATCCGCACATCAAGCCGTTCGGTACGTCTACCGTCATGGTTCCAGCTAGGCATAATGCCCGTTTTGGTCGATGCCCTCATCATCACACAGGATCTCAATTTAACAACTTTACGCGAAATTAGCATGACATGTTTTGATTAATTATAGGTGAAATTTGTGTGTTGCCCCATTTCGGTTAGGGTCGGTTTGATAAGAATCACGAGGATGGATGCCGAATGACTGATACTGCCTGGTTTGCCCCGACTTTGCTCTCGTTCGACGGTTTCATTAGCGAATGGGCGCGGGCAAAACCCGATGTCCCGGCGTTGATAGAAGACGACCGGACGCTGACCTTTGCCGGACTTGAAGCACGGACGGCGCAGGTCGTCGCAGCGCTGCAATCGGCGGGCCTTGGAAAAGGTGATAGGGTTGCGTGGCTCGGCAAGAATTCTGATCTCTATTTCACGCTACTCTACGGTGCTGCGCGACTTGGCGTCGTAATGGTGCCTATTGGTTGGCGGCTCTCGCCGACAGAGATTGGCTATATCGTTGGCGACACAGAAGCGCGCTTATTCTTCGCTGGCCCCGGCTTTGAGGAGATGGCACGCGGGGTTGCGGCAACATCACCCCATGTCGAACGGGTGTTTTCTGCCGAAGAAGCACGCGCTTGGATAGACCAAGCAACGCGCGTCGAATTTGAACCGGCCGCGCCCAACGAAGCAGTGCTGCAACTCTATACGTCGGGCACCACCGGCAATCCGAAGGGTGCGGTGCTTTCCAACCAGAATCTTTTTGGCCTGCGCTTGCCCGCAGCCGATGCCGGCATTCCGTGGTCAATCTGGGAAGATAATGAAGTCGCACTCGTCGCTATGCCCTGCGCCCATATCGGCGGCACCGGGCTTGGCGTAATGGCTCTGGAGGCGGGCGTGCCTGCTTACGTGCTTGCCGAATTCACCCCTGATGCTGTGCTTGATGCGGTTGAAAAGGGCGGTGTCACACGCTTTTTTATGGTGCCCGCAGCACTTCAATTGGTGATCAATCACCCGCGCACGGCAACCACCGATTTCAGTCGGTTGAAATATATCATCTACGGCGCGGCACCCATCCCGCTTGAGCTGCTGCGCGAATGTATCAAAGTGTTCGGTGCCAAGTTTATTCAGGCTTACGGTATGACTGAAACTACAGGCACCATTGTTTCGCTCTGGCCGGAGGATCATGATCCAAATGGCAGTATTCGGATGCGCGCAGCGGGCCGCGCCTTGCCGGGCGTTGAGCTAAAGGTCGTTGATGAAAACGGCAACGAAGTGCCAACGGGGCAAGTCGGCGAGCTAATGACGCGCTCATCAAACAACATGATCGGTTATTGGAAACTGCCCGAGGCGACCGCCAAGACCGTCACCGAAGACGGTTGGATTCGCACGGGTGACGCCTGCTACCTTGACGAGGATGGCTATCTTTTCATCCACGACCGGATGAAAGATATGATCATCACCGGCGGCGAAAACGTCTATCCCGCCGAAGTCGAAAGCGCGATTTATGGTCATCCGGCAATCGCCGAGGTTGCAGTGATCGGCGTGCCCGATGAAAAATGGGGTGAGGCGGTTAAGGCCGTGTGCGTCGCCAAACCCGGCGCGGTGATTGACGAAGCCGATGTCATCGCCTGGACGCGCGCGAAGATTGCTGCGTTCAAAGTACCTAAAACCATCGATGTGATCGCTGCCCTCCCCCGCAACGCCAGCGGCAAAATCCTCCGCAAGGATCTCCGCGCGCCTTATTGGGCGGGCTACGAACGGCAGGTGAATTAACCCCTCACCGCCCAAACGGCGTGTGCAGTGCCATCGCGTAGTGGGATATTGCCATCGTTGAATATTGCGCGTTCACTCGCATATTACTCGGAAAAACACTGGCATCCGTAACGAACAGGTTGATGGTGCCGTGAACGCGGAGGTGCGAATCCACCACACCTTTATCAGGGTCAGCATTGATCGCATTGCCGCCGTGGGGGTGCGAGCTAGAGAGCACCATATCATCAGCCTGCTTGATCCGATCTTCAAAGAAAGTAAGCGCTTCGGCTTCGCTGCATGGATAAAGCGTTTCGCCCGTCAACAGCGGCGGATAGACCTCAATCGCGCCACCCGCAAAATGCACCGCACATAGTTTGGCCAGCGCACGCCGCGCGAGTGCCAGTTCAGCCTCGCCAAGTTTCATCGAGAGTTTGCCACCAACCATCGCGCCGATCCGATCAACGGGGAATAATATCCCAGCCGATACCGTGCGGTTATAATTGCGCATCCGCCGGTGATGCTCGGCGAACCAGCCGGGCATCAGCGTTGCCATGCTCATCGGCGGCTGAAAATGCGATTCGAGCAGATACTCGCCCTGATCGACATAGGTTGCCATCTGGTCTTCATCCCAGGCCCTAATTTCGGTGCCTGCGGGCATGAGTGCGGGAACGGGGCTTGCGATGTTGAGCGAAATGCCGCTGCCGCTTTCTGCAATGCCGCTATCGTTGAGCAACCGGCTTGAGGCCATCGTGCCGCACGCAATCACAATGCCGCGCCGTGCCGCGATGATATGGCTTGCGCCATTCTCCAGCCGGATTTTGACACCGTTTGCCACGCGGTTGCCCGCCGCGTCGGCTTCTCCCCACAGGATTTCGGTTGCGGTGGCATCAGCAAGAATTTTTGCGCCATCCGCCACTGCTTCACGCAAGAAGGATTGTGGCATCGCATTGTGCCGCCCGTAAGGGCAGCCCGTATTGCAATAGCCGCAGAAGGCGCAGCCACCATTCGGTACAACCGGACCAAAGTTTTTGATAAACCAGCGTGTCGGGGCACGGGCATCACGGATATTGCCAGCGATCATATAAAGTTTACGCCAACCATCGAGCAAATGCGGGCCATTATTCTTGCCCTGAAAATCCTGTACCGGATTTATGCCAAGCGCCACACCAACATCATAAAACGCCTTTTCGAGCAAAGGCCGGTCAAGCCCCGCGCCAAGCCTGTTCCACGTATCAAACGGATCTTTGGCATCGGGGTGCAAATGCCCGCCTTTGAGCGCGCCCAAGAAAATGCCGTTGTTGATCACGGTCGATCCACCAACCATCCGCCCCTGAAAGACGATAATGTCATTATCGCGCGTGGTTTGCAGCCCGCCGTCGACATAGACGCTTGCCGTCATATGCGCTTCTTGATGGGTAATTTGCGTCGTTGGATAATGCGGGCCCGCCTCAAGGATCAAAACTTGATGGCCTTTCTTGGCCAGTGCCGCCGCCGCCGTTGCGCCGCCTGCCCCAGAGCCGATGACAATGATTTCAGCATCAGCCGGAACCACGCCTTCGGGAATGAACGCCGCCGCCTTCAGATCAAGGTCAAGAAATTCTGTCAGTTGTGGTTGGTCTGCGGGGCGGGGCGGGCGGTGCTTTGGCAGGGTGAAACCAATTTGATCAAACACCGGATTGTTGCGGTTGGCATCCTGGTCAACCCCCAACCAATGCCCATAATAGCCCGCATAAACTACCCCGCGCAGCCGCGCGATATCCTGAACAAGATTGCGCTTCGATCCGCGCAAATGCGTATCGAGCCAGCGCTGCCGCGAGGCGTTGCTACGCAAAGAAAACAGCGGCCCGCCAGCAATCGTCCATAACCCCGATAGCGCAACGGCAATTTCCTGCGGCTTATCGCTGGTAAATTTGGCGAATTGTTCCTGAATATTGTCAACAACTTGCTGCGATGAGATCTTCATATCTACGCCGTGGAACATCGCATCGGTGAATTTACGCAAACTATGCGCCGCAAGCGGCGGAAGTCGTTTACGATCCATCATGGCCTCCCAACCTGTTAGGGAGAAGATGCCACACTATAGGCCATTTGGGAACGGGCAATTAATCCGCGATTTTTTGCCGTGTTTTTGCCGCTTTGAAGCTATCGCACGCCTTCAACCGCCCCCACCAAGTCAGTGTCGCTTCGCCCAATTCATCGTGCAGACCAAGAGTGCCGGCCAGCATCACGGCATAGCCAATGCAAATATCGGCAATGGTGAAACGCCCACCAACCAACCATTCCCGACCATCGGCAAGTGCAGTTTCAATACTGCGTGCGCGGCCAAGGAAGAAGAGTTTATAATCCTCGGCAATCTCGGGCTTGCGGTCTTCGGGCTTTGGAAACACGCTGTAGCGCAGCATGATCGCAAGCGGGAAAGTCAGCGTCGCGTCGCTACGGTGAAGCCAGTTGAGATAAGCGGGGTAATCGGCTTCATCGGGGGTGACTTCAAGCGACGTGCCGCGCGCCATAATCTGGCAAATCGCGGCGGACTCGGTCATGTTGATCTCACCATCAACCCAGCAAGGGATCGTGCCCAGCGGGTTAATTTGCTTATAAGCGGGCACATGAAAGCGCGGCGGGAAGCGCATGGTTTCGAGGGCGTAATCAAGCCCGACAGCTTCCCCTGCCCAAACACAGCGAAACGAACGCGTATCATTACAATGATACAATATAGGTTTGGTCATGCAACAATCTCCGTTTCGCGCGATATGCTGAGGCGGTGCTCGCGCCATGCAATGTAAAGGCCACTGACGATAATGATGGCGGCACCAATCCAAGTCGCTGGCCCCGGCA
>JBBTEI010000078.1:0-10628 GCA_038042405.1 Pseudomonadota bacterium | reverse complement strand
GCGGCTGAGCGGTCAACCTTGGTTGGATCTTTGCCACTGAATGCGCCGCCGCCATGCGGGGCTGCGCCGCCGTAGGTGTCAACGATGATTTTACGGCCAGTAAGGCCAGCGTCCCCGTCAGGCCCGCCGATTTCAAAGCTGCCCGTTGGATTGATATGATACTCGGTTTCGGTCAGCAGGTTGGCGGGCAAAATATCAGCAACCACCTGCTTCACATAGGCGTGGAGCGTGGCTTCGTTCGCGCCGTTATCATAACCGGGGGCGTGCTGGGTTGATACGACGATTGCAGTTGCCGCAACCGGAACGCTGCCTTCGTAACGCAGCGTAACCTGGCTCTTGGTATCGGGTTCGAGGAATGGTGCTGCGCCTGAGTGGCGATCAGCGGCCATCCGCTCAAGGATTTTGTGGCTGTAATACAGCGTGGCTGGCATCAGGTCAGGCGTTTCATCGGTGGCATAGCCGAACATGATCCCCTGATCACCAGCGCCTTCATCCTTATTGCCGCTTGCATCAACGCCCTGCGCAATATGTTCGGATTGGCCGTGAAGATTGTTCATGAAGGTGAGCGTTTTCCAGTGGAAACCGTCCTGTTCGTAACCGATTTCCTTGACCGTTTTACGCACCGTTGCTTCAATTTCGTCCTGTGCGCCCGGCGCCCATGCGCCATTTTCATAAACGCCTTTGCAGCGGATTTCGCCTGCAAGAACAACAAGCTGGGTCGTGGTCAGGGTTTCACAGGCGATGCGTGCTTCGGGGTCTTTCGACAGAAACAGATCGACGATGGCGTCCGAAATTTGATCCGAAACCTTGTCGGGATGGCCTTCCGAAACCGATTCGGACGTGAAGAGATAATCGTGACGCATGGCTATATTCCTGTGGATATAAGGAAAACTTTATGTGTGGTTCGCAGGCCCTTTAGCGGTGCTTTCGCACGAGGGCAATTCCCAATCCGAACAGCATGATCGCAAAGCCGAGCGACAGCATGTTGCCAAACCGCGCGAATAGCGTCGGCGGATCGCTTTTGGGTAGGCGTGCTTCGATAAATCCGGCTTTTTGATATGGCAGGCTGTTGAGGATGCGCCCTTGCGGATCAATGATTGCCGAAATGCCGGTGGGGGTTGAGCGAACGACGCTGATCCCTTCCTCAATCGCGCGGAGTCGTGCTTGCGCGAGATGTTGCGGCGGCCCCCATGCGCCGAACCAGGCATCATTTGAGGGGTTGAAGAGAAAATCGGGACGGTTGGCACGGTCAACGACTGCGCCCGAAAAAATTATCTCGTAACAAATTTGCACACCCACCTTACCAAAGCCGGGAACGGCAAGGCTTCGTGCGCCGGGGCCGGCGAGGAAATCGACTGTGCCGGGGACAAGTCGCGTCGCACCTAGCGGCTCAAGCAGCCACCTCAGCGCCAAATATTCGCCGTAAGGCACCAGATGTGCTTTATCATAACGGCCAACAAGTTTTGCCTCGGGTGTCACTGCGAACAGACTGTTTCGCGCAGCCGTGAGCAAGCCTTTCCTGTCATAAATCAACGCTGTCCCACCGGTGAGCAGCATGTCATGCGGCCCAAGCAACTCGGCAACGCGCTCACGCGCCCATTGCTCTTCTTCAAGATAATCGGGGATTGCGGCTTCGGGCCAAAGGATGAGACGCGGAACCGCGCTGGGCTTGCCAGTAAGTTTTGCAAGCTTGGCGAAATTCACCTCAGTAAAGGCTTCGATATGCTTATCCTGCTGACCGATATTGGGCTGGACGATGCGTAGCAGCGGTTGATTCGATGCTGTGGTTTCGGGCAGCGCAACATAACGCATCGAATAAGCACCGAGCACTATAAATGTCGCGAACATCACTGGAGCGATGACCATAGAAAGCCATTCGTCTTTGCCTTCGCGATAATGCGCGCGGATGCGCGCTAACCAGTTCGGTACCCACCGCGTCAGCACTCCTACGATCAAAATAGTGATGCCGCTTAGACCATATGTGCCTACAAAGGGGGCAAAGATGCGGGGAATGCCGACCAAAGGCAGCCATATCACCCCAAGCGGGTTCCAGGCAAAGCCGGTAAATACAGTTGCGCGGAGCCATTCGGTGGTGATCCACGCAGCCGCAAATATCAGGGCATATGCGGGGGGGTGTTTGCGGCCCCACCGCCATCCAATCGCCGCTGCAAGTGCTGGATAAACCGCAATATAAAGTGCCAGCGAAACCACGGCTATCCAGCCGAGCCACGGCGGCATCGTATCCTGATAAGCGAATGCACCGGCGATCCAGTTGAGGCCGACAATGAAATGGCCGACGCCAAACCAGTATCCGCGCGCAAATGCGCCCTTTAATGTGGGGGATGTGGCGACCTGCGCTATCATCAGCCCGAAGCACAATAGCGTTACTGGCCATAAGCCAATGGGCGCAAATCCGACGGCTGACAGCAAGCCAAGCCCGAACATCATCATTTTGGTGTAGTTGATCACAACAACGCTATAGCCGCGCGAATATATTTTCGCATAGCCTCTCTTGAATCCCCTCCAGCTATCGGCGAAAAAGCATAATATGAAGATAATTCTCATTCCCGCGCTTGTCCTTGCGCTTTCCCTTCCTGCATTTGCCGCAGCACCGCCCCCGCTGACGCCCGAACAAAAGGAGCGTGTCCGCTGTGTTGCTGCCCTTGCGATTGTGGCCAATGAGCAGGAGCGCGGCATCGGTGATTGGGACAGCCTCCCTCCACTCAAATCGCGCGGTAGCCATTTTGCCGGCGTTGTTGGTGAGACCCTGACCGGCGAAGGTGGACGGACGCGTGAGGTTGTGCGCGACGCTATTCTTGCCGCCGTCGCTGATTTTCAAAAAAGCGGGGTTAATGAAATCCCCCCTGAAGCCGCGATCAACTGTATCGTGCTGATGGATCGGCTTGATCCGCCACCACCACCACCGGGGCTGACCGAGTGCGCCGCCATGGTTTCGCTTGCTGCCAAGCAAGCACGCGAACGTGAAGGTTTTTCCGACAATGCAAAATTGCTTGTCACTTTTGCGACCGTGCTTGAAAGCCGCGCACGCGCCAAACTGCGCTCCGAGGGTAACACAGAATCCGAAAACGACGTGGTTCTGGGGTTGAAAAAGGAAGAGTTTTTTGCCGCCGCTAAGGCAAAGCGGAATGCTGATGAGGCGGTGGGCCCCGATATGGTGGGCTGTCTTGAGCTTGCCAAACCTTGAGACCGTTTCACCTCGCCTTTCCGGTGCATGATCTTGATGCCGCACGGACTTTCTATACCGATGTGCTTGGCTGTAGTGAGGGGCGCAGTGCGGACGACTGGATTGATTTTGATTTGTTCGGGCACCAGATTGTTGCGCATCGCGTCACTGGTGCGGTACGCCCGTCGGCTACTAATGCCGTCGATGGCCATCATGTTCCTGTCCCGCATTTCGGGGTTGTGCTTGATATGGCCGGATTTGATACGCTTGCCGCGCGCGTTGCGGGGGCAGGGATAGACTTCGCTATTCCACCAACGACGCGCTTTGCAGGCGCGGTTGGTGAACAAAAGACGATGTTCTTCTATGACCCAAGCGGTAATGCCATTGAATTCAAGGCTTTTGCCGACGATAGTCAGTTGTTTGCCAAGTAGCGTTTGTCCCGGTTTTTATTGCGTTCAATCGCTTGCCCCGCGCTTGAGCCAATCCTATAGCCACGCTGCACCGCAACATTATTGCCGAAAGCCTGTCCCATGCGCACTACCTCTGCTGCCCTCAACCGTATCCAGCCATCAGCAACGCTCGCGATGAGCGGACGGGTATTCGCTCTTAAAGCGCAAGGCGTTGATGTAATTGGCCTGAGCGCGGGCGAGCCTGATTTCGATACGCCTGATTTCGTCAAGGAGGCCGCGATTGAAGCAATCCGCTCGGGGCAAACCAAATATACCAATGTTGACGGCACTGCGGCGCTGAAAGCCGCGATTGCCGCGAAGTTCAAGCGAGACAATGCGCTTGATTATACGCCTGATCAAATCAGCGTAAATGTTGGCGGCAAACATACGCTGTTCAATGCGCTCGTCGCCACGGTTGAGACTGGTGACGAAGTGATCATCCCCGCGCCTTATTGGGTGAGCTATCCTGACATTGTGAACTTTGCAGGTGGGACGCCCATGTTCATCAAGGCTGCGGCTGCACAGAATTACAAGATTACGCCCGAACAGCTTGAGGCCGCAATCACGCCGCGCACGCGCTGGCTGATACTCAATTCGCCGTCCAATCCGACAGGTGCGGCTTATGCCGAGCATGAGTTGCGCGCGCTGGCTGACGTGCTCCTGCGCCACCCTCACGTCTGGGTGATGGCCGATGATATGTATGAACATATTGTCTATGATGATTTCAAATTTACCACCATCGCGCAGGTCGAACCAGCACTTTATGAACGGACATTGACGGTCAACGGCTGTTCAAAGGCGTATAGCATGACTGGCTGGCGGATCGGCTTTGCTGGCGGCCCGGCGTGGTTGATCAAGGCGATGGCAAAGCTGCAATCACAGTCCACATCTAACCCGTGCTCGATTGCGCAGGCAGCAGCTGCAGCTGCGCTAAATGGTGATCAGTGTTTCCTTGCTGCGCGCAATACCGCGTTCAAGGGGCGGCGTGATCTAGTGATTTCCATGCTCAACCAGATCAACGGCGTCCATTGCCCGCGACCTGAAGGTGCGTTTTATGTCTATCCCGATGTTTCGGGGCTGATCGGAAAGCGGACGCCCAAGGGGCTGCTGATCGATAATGATGAAACGCTGATCGGCTATTTTCTTGATGAGGCTAAGGTAGCGGCTGTGCACGGCGGTGCTTTCGGCCTCGAACCCGCATTCCGCATTTCCTATGCGACATCCGAAGAAATTTTGACCGAGGCCTGCACTCGGATGCAGACGGCCTGTGCGGCGCTGCGATAATTTGATTTGCGTGATGTGAAACCAACAAGACCTTGTTTACGAATATAGGATAAATAGATCCTATAACGTCGGAGCAATGCCGTGGTATTTTCGCGTCGCCATCTTATAATCGGTGGATTCAGCCTTGGAGCGCTTGCTTTTGCCAATATGGCTCACGCCAATCCTAAGGGCATTTTTCCGTTCAAATTGAGCGAGGCGCAGTGGCGCAAGCGGCTTTCGCCGACAGCCTTTGCTGTATTGCGGCAGGAAGCGACCGAGCGTCCCGGCAGCAGCCCGCTCAACAAAGAAAAGCGTAAAGGCACATTCTCCTGTGCGGGTTGCGCACTGCCGCTGTTTTCGTCGGACGCCAAATTTGAAAGCAATACCGGCTGGCCAAGCTTCTGGCAGCCTGTCCCAAAAGCTGTGGGCACATCTGTGGATAGCTCGCTTTTTGCTGAGCGGGTTGAAGTGCATTGCGCGCGCTGCGGCGGGCATCTTGGTCATGTATTTGATGATGGGCCAAAGCCGACAGGTAAGCGCTATTGCATGAATGGGGCGGCACTAACATTTAAGGCAAGCGCGTGATTGATATGAGCAAGATGCAATTGAAAACACGCGTTCCGCTTGTGATTGTGGCGGCAATAGCCGTCTTTACGCTGGCCGCACCGGGGTCAGCCGAACGACCAGTCATTATTCCAGCCCCGGCCCTCGATCCGGCACAGGCCGAAATGCAAGCTGTTGCGATCCTTGCCGGGGGCTGCTTCTGGGGGCTTGAAGCGGTGTTCGAAAATGCCAAAGGCGTAAAATCGGTAACGTCTGGTTATGCTGGGGGCAAAGCCGAGGAAGCCACTTATGATGCGGTCATTACCGAGGCCACCAATCATGCAGAGGCTGTGCGGATCGTCTATGACCCGCGTGTGATTAGCTATGGTAGCTTGCTTCAGATATTTTTCTCAGCGGCACATAATCCGACCGAGCTTAACCGTCAGGGGCCAGATGTTGGCCGCAGTTACCGTTCGGCCATTTTCCCCCAAACGCTCGCACAAACGACAATTGCCCGCGCTTATATCGCGCAACTTACTGCCGCCAAAGCTTATGACGGGGCGATCGTAACACGGATCGAAAGCGGTAAATTCTACGCGGCCGAGGCCTATCATCAGGATTTCTTCACCCGCAATCCGATGCACCCCTATATCGTGCGTTGGGATAAGCCAAAGCTTGCCGGCGCGCGCAAAACCTTTCCAAATCTGTTTCGTTAGAGCTTGAAGCGCAGCAATCGTCCTTGGGTCGGGACAAGTGCTTCTGCTGCTGGGCCGACCATACTGATAACTTCAGTGTGGTCGGCGGAAAGCCCCCCGGCTAGTGCGCCAAATGCTGGCAGAATGAGCCGCGTCTCACTTATAACAAAACATGCGCGCGATACGGCGCGGCTGCGGTTTCGCCCACGATATTTGGGATGAAAATGGCCTGATAATTCAGCGCGGGTTTCATCTGGATGGGCGCGGTGGCGCAGGATCAAACCGTTTACTTCGGCTTCGTCAACCACTGTGCCACCGATAGTGCTGCCAAGGGCTGGATCATGGTTGCCAACGATCCAGTGCCAATCAAGCTGCGCAGTAAGGGCACCAAGCAAGCGCCGCGCTGTCGGCTCAAGGCGCTCAACCCCGCCGCTATCGTGAAAATTATCGCCAAGGCACCAAAGCGCGCGCGCTTGGGTTGCGTTTATCAACCCCGCAAGGCTCTGCAGCGTGGCCAGACTGTCATAAGGCGGCAGCATCTGCCCGCGCACCGCAAACCAACTCGCCTTTTCAAGATGAAGATCAGCGACAACCAGCGCATTTTGGGCAGACCAATAGAGGGCTTTGCTGCCGACAACCTCAAATGCGTTTCCGGCAAAACTGAACGGTAATCGTGGTGGGTGGGCGGCTATCATCTCACTGGCCTGTCGCAAAACCCACTGAATCGCCACAAAAAAGCGTTTTGTGAATGTTTCGGGGTTGCTGCAACTCTTTGTGCTGCTTAACCGTATCTCGTCATAAATATGTAATAATTTCCACTTTTTCGGGGAGTCTCCATGATCATCACTTTACTTGCGGTTGCTGCGCTGTTCCTTGCATTCAGCAACGGTGCCAACGACAATTTTAAGGGTTTTGCTACCGTCTGGGGCTCAGCAACGCTCGATTACCGCCGTGCGCTGATCATTGCGACCATCGCTGCGGTTGCGGGGAGTATCGCGTCGGTGCTCCTCGCCAATGGCCTGATCAAACAATTTTCGGGCAAGGGGCTAGTCCCTGACGATGTTGTTGCTCTCCCCGCCTTTTCGCTTGCCGTCGCGGCGGGCGCTGCGGCGACGGTCATGACGGCAACCCGCGTGGGCCTGCCAATCTCGACAACGCACGCGCTGGTCGGTGGTCTTGTCGGCGCTGGGCTTGCGATTGGTACGGGTGACGTCAATATTGCCAAACTCGGCACGGCGTTCTTTGTGCCGTTGCTGCTTAGCCCGGTGATTTCTGCTACGCTTGGTTTCCTCGCTTATAAAGTGCTGCCCAAATATAAGGCTGAAACCGATTGTGTTTGTGTGGTTAAGGCGCAGCCGGTTGCAAATGGTGCGGCGCTTGCCTCAACCATCGCTATGCCAGAGGTAGTTATTGGCTCGGAAGCGAATTGCCCGGTACACGGGGAGGTCGTTGCGCGCACCACCGTTTCGGGTACGCTTGATAAGGCGCATATCATCTCCGCCGCCACGATCTGTTTTGCGCGTTCGGTCAATGACACGCCAAAGCTTGCCGCCCTTCTGCTGGCAGTCAATCTTGGCGGGCCGAATGTTTCGCTGCTTGCGATTGCCGGTGCGATGGCGCTTGGTGGACTGTTACTGTCACGCCGTGTTGCTGAAACGATGAGCAAGAAGATCACGCCGCTTGATCCACAGCAGGGGGTTCCCGCAAACTTCATCACCGCCCTCCTGGTGCTGGCGGCGAGCAAGTTTGGACTTCCCGTTTCAACTACGCATGTTGCGGTCGGCGCGATTTCGGGCGTTGGTGCCGCACATGGGACGCTTGATTTGGGCGTCCTGCGCAACATTCTGCTGTCATGGGTTGGCACATTGCCGATGGCCGCCGCATTCGCTTTTGTTGTGGCGAAACTTGTCGCCTAAACAAAGCTGATTATTCCGCCGCCGGGGTTTCCTCAGCGGCGGGATTTTCAAACCAGACTTCTACCGGGCCACTAAGTTTGATTGTCAAAGGCTTGCCGCGACGATCAACCGTCTTGCCAGCTTGAACCCGAATCCAGCCTTCGGAAATCGAATATTCCTCGACGTCCTTGCGCTCGCGCTCCTTGAAACGGACGCCAATCCCGCGTTGAAGCGCATCAGCGTTGAAATATTCGCTCGATGGATCAATCGAGAGGCGATCGGGGATAATATCAGTCATGATCACGCGCTTGCCCCAAAGCGGGGGGCGCAGTCAACCATGTTGCGGCCCGGCATAAGCACGGGCCGCAAACAGGCTTTTAGAAGCTGGCCCCAAGCGAGAAGACAAGACCGCCTTTGCTGGCGTTCCGCCCCGACGGGGTAATGAAATTGGCATCGGTATCGACATATTGGACGCCGAGCGTGATATTCTTGCGCGTAACGCTCGCGCCGATCGAATAATCGGTATATTCCTTGCCGATCGAGAGGTAGCTCGGCCCGAAATTGTGGCCGATATGCGCCGATAAGCTGACCGGCGTGTTCGGAATTCCCCCCGATAGATCGCCCGCGACATAGAGATTGTCGCGTTTCTCGGTGACGCCGGTAACGACCCGAAGCGCGGCTTGCTTGGGCGCATAGGCCACCGACGCTTTGGCCGAGACAGGGCCAATGCTGTAAGTCACAGACCCATAAGGCTCAAAAAAGTCCGACGTGATCCCGCCTGAGCCGGGGTAATAATAATATAGTACGCCAACATCGACGGTCGTGGCACCAAATGCCTTCTTATACCCAACGCTCAGATCAATTTCCTGATCCGCGCCGTTGAAGACATAATCATCAATCGATGATCCCCAGACAGTGGCATAAAGCCCGGTTTTGCTGGCAACGGTAAAGGTGCCTTGCACGGCAAACCGCTTGTCAGTTTGAGAGATACCACGAAAACGGTAGTCCGAAACCAGTGTTGCGCTACCACTGATAGTGATGTTGGGTGGAGGATCGGTTTCGTCAGCAAATGCGGGTGTCGCTGTCACAGCGAGAATAAGGGCTACAAGTGAGCCAAAGGACGTGCGCATAGGTTTTCCTTTCAATCAATATGCGTATCGTCCCGCCTGCGTTGTCGTTCCGCGCCTCTCACTGTTTCTTAAAAACGGGGGGCTTGGATGACGTCAACGACATTTCCGTGCGTGAAAATGCTGCGACGCACAATATAAAAATATGCCTTGTCGGTATTTACACAGCCAATGTTGCCAATCGGCCACATTGGCACCTCTCTATTTGGCGCGTCGCGCGCTGATAATCCGCACAGGTGGCTCAAGGATTTCGCCTTTGAACACGCCGTCCCCTTTGGTTGTGGAGGTAGGTGCTGCAAGGATTTTGGCCACGACATCCATTCCTTCGACCACGCGCCCAAAGACAGCAAAGCCCAAATTGTCGCCGGGCGCCTTGGGGTCGGCGTCCATCCACGGTGCGCCGCCAACGATGATCGTGAAATCCCCGCGCGCTGTACCGGGGGCAAAGCGTGGAGCCGAAAGCGCGCCGTCGCTATGGGTCAGGCCGGTCTTGGTCGTCGGCTCGTGCGCGATTGGTGGCAGTACGCGTTTTGGATCGGTCGTCCCGGCTTGAACAAAGCCTTTGGTCGGCTCGCCCGGCGCTTGTGAGCGCCTAAAGAAGCTGATCCCATCAAAGCGCTTCTGATCGACGTAATGCAGGAAATTGGCCGATGTGATCGGCGCGCGCTCCTTTTCCAGCGCAACGGTAATCGGGCCAAGGCTGGTAGTGAGAACCACACGGACAGTGGCGTAAGTCTTGGGCGGCGCTGGGGTCGCCAAAGCAGGAACAGGCGGCGGCGTCTGCGCTGTGGCGATCCCGACAAAGGAAACAAGCGCAGCGGCAAGGAATAGGGCTTTCATACGATTCTCCTAAAGGGCAAGCGTCATAAAGCGGCTGAACGGATCTTCGCGGTAATCGCCAAAGGGCGGACATAGCGTGAAGCCATAGCGCAGATAAAGCGCGGTGGCGGGTTCAAAAGCCGCGCCCGATCCTGTTTCAAGGCTAAGCCGGGTATAGCCCCGTTCGCACGCTGTTTTGATGATATGATCTAGCATCTGCGCGGCGGCCCCTTTGCGCAAGTGATCGGCATGGGTACGCATCGACTTTATCTCGCCGTGAGTAGCGTCAAGTTCGCGCAGCGCGCCGCATCCGGCAAGTGCATCACCGTCCCAGATTGACCAGAAGGTGACGCCGTTGCCCTTCAGCCCTTCAAAATCAAGGAAGTGGCATTTGTCCTTGGGCGAATTGGCGAGCATATGCGCAAAATGCGTTTCAAGCAGCGCGCGGATATCGGGGCCGGAGAGATCATCTTCCTTGATGTGCATGGGGCGGTTGTCTCAAACCATCGTAGCCAAAACCGCAAGGCAGCTTCGTGCCAGCCCCTTGCACCGCGCGGGAGACCATCCGCTTGCGACGTCGGGGTTCATGTCATGATCTTTGAACGGCATTTCGAGCGTCATGCTGACACAGCCTAGATGCGTGAAACGGTTGG
>JBBTEI010000077.1:0-14138 GCA_038042405.1 Pseudomonadota bacterium | reverse complement strand
AACGGTTGACGCACTTTGCGGCTCTGCCTGCGAACCGAGCCAGCCGTTGACATACTCATACGCCTTACGCGCGGGCGCACCTTTCACGTCAAGGAAGCTGACCTGCTTTTGCTGGGCATTGGCAATCGTCGTGCGTTCTTTGAGCGGATAGAGATAATAATCGCCAAGCCGTTCGCGCGTGCCGCTTTCGGTGCCCGCCTCTTCAAGCGTTGCATCCTGCGGCTGCTGAAATTCCTGGAACCGCCCGCGTCCGCCATTGTTCCCGCCGAACGGATTGCCCGCGACGAGCAAGGTATCGGCATTGCTGAACGTCGTGCCGGTATTGTTGGTGAGCGTGATCCAGCCCTGAACGTCAATCGTCTCCTTGCCCTCATCAAACAGCGAGACATAATCGGCATTCCAGCCAAAACCGGGGGTGAGGTACGTCAGCCGCGTCGGGATAGCACCCGCTTTCGCTGCCTCAATCGTGACCGAGAGCGTCGGCCGCGCGCGTAGGTTTTCGGGCACTTTATCAAATACAACGCGCACCGGCAGGCCGTCATCGCGCAGCACCTCAATCCGGTTGCCGATTTGGAGGACGATGCCGCCGTTCGCCGCGAGCACCTTCGCCTGTTCGCGCGTTTCTGCGCCCGTCGCGGGATTGGTGCGGACGATGGTGATGACTTGACCGACCGCCTTTTCCATCAGCTTATCAGGGCTGAGCAGATCATAATCGAAATTCTGTTCAACAATCGCGATGCCGCTGCCTGATAGCGTCACGGTTTCGGGGCGGATTTGCGCCGAGACATCGGGGAATTCCTGCTTTGACCGGCCAGAGGGGACGGTGAGCGTCCGCGCATCCTGAACCAACGCCAGATTGTTATTGTAAATGGTGACTGAAACATCACCCTGCGCGCTCTGCGCATAGGCAGCGCCCGACGCCAGCAACCCGATCAAAAGCCCGTAACGCAACATCGGCCATCCTCCCACTTTGAGAGCCAAAGATGGCGCAGATTTATCGGCTTGGCTAGTGGTTTTCCCGTACAACAAAAAAGGGCGACGCAAGCGCCGCCCTTTTCCATATAATTTCAACTTCGCGATTAAGCAGTAACGGTCTTGCGACGGCTACGACCTGAACGGGCGGCGGCACCAATGCCAGCAAAACCGATCATCATCATCGCCCAAGTTGCCGGCTCAGGAACAGCCGCTGAAAGCGCAAAAAGTGTACGATCTGTACCGCCGATTGCTGTCAGCGCACCTGTCGAAAGATTGATGCTATAAAGCGTGTTACCAGCCTGAACGAATGGGTTATTCGCAGTGCCCGTGATATCAAAACTGGTGCGGGCACCAATGTCTATGCCGAGTGAACCAACGCGGGTCAAAACACCGGTTGCGGCATTCTGGGTTGCGAGAACATCATTTGCGCTGTCGAGAACGTATAAGACGGTACCAGTGGCAGCATTGTTATCATTATTCAGATAAGCAGCCGAAACGATATCAGGATCGCCAACGCCAACAGTGCCTGCGGCATAGGCAACATTCACGCCAGGAACCAGTGCGAGCGGCGCTGGATTGAACCGCAACACATAGTTACTGTTATCGTTGCCGACGATCCGCAGATTGGTGTTTGTTGGATTGAAATCAAAAGCAAAGTTCGTTCCGGTCAGTGCAACACTGGTGAGCAAACGCGCTGCACCCGTGATGTAGTTGACCGTGTAAACATTGTTGTTGTCGGCCAGTGCATAAAGCAGCCCATCACGAACGCGAAAATCGATCCCGAGGATCGAGCTTCCGCCGATGCCTGTAATTGCGATACTCGATTGAGCCACGCCTGGAGTACGACTATCAAAACGAACGAGATTGTTAACCTCATCAACGCCATAGAGCGTAACCGCGTGTGCCGGAGCCACTGCCATAACCGCTGCCGTTAGTCCGATTACGATTTTTTTCATCACTAATACCTCAATCCCAAAAGACCGCACCCAGCACCGCATTTCTGCAACGCCAAACCAATCGAATTTATAGGGCGCCGAAAGTGCCTAACGCTCGATTCGTCACAAAATTAACAGAAAATTAAGATACTTCAAAGTCTTTCGCAGGCGTTAACCAAATGATTATGTCCCATTTTGAGCAGTTAGCGCGGCAACCAGCATCTTAACTTTCTTCTGTCGCCACTGCGGAAGCGGCGCAATCAGCCAATACGCCTCGTCAACCGGATGTGCCGCGCCAATAACGCGCACAAATTTGGCTGCTATATCGGCTTCGGCCAGTAGCAGCGGCACTGTCGCCTTGCCAAAGCCGTGCGCCGCAGCATCAATCGCTAATCCTGCATCGGCCACCCGCAGCGTGGCTGCTTCATCAGCGGGCGCACCCGGCCAAGCAATCATCCCCTCTGCCGCAGGCTCATCGGTTCCAGCCACAGAAACCATCGCACCATCGGCAATCTTAACGCCCTCATGCTCACCAGGAGCAGTGCCCCAATGGACCGCCAGATCAATATTGGCTTGGGTGAAATCAATGTCTCCATCACTTGTCAGCAACACGAAGCGCAGTTCTGGATCAGCTTTTCCGTATCTTGCAAGCCGAAGCGCAAGCCATTTGGCGGCGAAGTCACGCGGCGCAGCAATGGTGAGCGACTTTGACGATTGCCCCGCCTGCATCGCGCGCGCGGCCTCTTCAAATTGCAGAAAACCCGCGCGAAGTGCTTCTAGCCCGTTTTCGGCCTCGGGCGTCAGTTCAAGCCCCTTTGGTGTCCGCCGGAAGAGAACAACGCCGAGCAAATCCTCAAGCGCGCGGATCTGCTGGCCAACGGCTGCAGGCGTTACCGCCAATTCATCGGCGGCACGGGTAAAACTTAAATGGCGCGCCGCCGCATCAAATACGCGCAGGCCATTTAAAGGTAGATGCGTCCGCTTCATCCAGCCGTCACGGGGGCGCTCAGCCGGAATTTGGGGATAGCGACATCGAAGCGTGAGCCATCCTCTCCAATCATATTGAAACTGCCAACCATTGACCCGTTTGAGGTTGAAAGCGGGCAGCCTGAGACATAGTCATAGCTTTCGCCCGGCTTCACCACCGGCTGTTCGCCGACAACGCCTTCACCTTCAATGACCTGCTGGGCACCCCGCGCATCGCGGATCAGCCAACGCCTAGTGAGCAATTGGCACGCCATATCGCCGGCATTTTCGATGCGAATATGATAAGCCCAGAACCAGCGTTCTTTATCAATTTCGGATTGTTCAGGCAGGAAATTGACCGCGACCCGGATGGTGATTCCGCGCGTCTCCTCTGCATAAGGGAAGAGTGCCTTCATCACAGGCCAGCCCCTTTCAGGGCTTGATCGATGTCCTCAATCAGATCGTCGGGATCTTCAAGCCCGACATTGAGGCGAAGCAGCCCCTCACCCACACCCATTTCGGCGCGTGCTTCGGGGCCGACGCTGTGATGCGTGGATGAGGCCGGATGACACATCAGGCTGCGTGCATCGCCAATATTATTTGAAATATCAATGAGTTGCAGGCCGTTGAGCAGTGCATGCGCCTGCTGACGGCCACCCTCAACCTCGAACGCAAAAATCGGCCCGCACGCCTTCATCTGCACGCGCGCCAGATTATGCTGGGGGTGCGACGGCAGGCCAGGGTGGAGCATTTTCGCCACGCGCCCTTCAAGGAACGCGCCGACTTTTATTGCATTTTCGGACTGGCGCATCGCGCGCAAATCAAGCGTTTCGAGCCCTTTGAGCACAACCCAGGCATTGAACGGCGAAAGATTTGGCCCCGTATTACGCTGAAAGGGCAGCAGTTTATCATTGATAAAAGCATTCGATCCGCACACCGCGCCTGCCAGTACGCGCCCCTGCCCGTCCATCATTTTGGTCGCAGAGTACGCGACAACATCGGCACCAAAATCCATCGGCCGCTGAAGTACTGACGTCGCGAAAGCATTATCGACCACGCTTGTGATCCCATGTTCGTGCGCAAGGCCGCAGACATAGGCCATATCGACGATATCCATCGTCGGATTGGCGGGCGTTTCAAAGAAAAATACTTTGGTATTGGGCTGGATCGCGGCTTTCCACGCATCATTGTCACGACTGTCAATCGTTGTCGTTGTGATCCCCCATTTGGGAAGCAGGCTATCTGTGAGCCAACGACATGAGCCAAACGCCGCGCGCGCCGCAACGACATGATCGCCTTGCTCCAACTGACACAGCAGCGCCGTCGTCATCGCGGCCATGCCGGTGGCTTGGGCACGGCAGGCTTCGGCACCTTCCATCAGGGCGATGCGTTCTTCAAGCATCTGAACGGTTGGGTTTTGCAGGCGCGAATAGGTCATCCCCTCGGCCTCACCGGCAAAGCGCGCAGCAACCGTTTCTGCATCGTCGTAAGTATAACCCGACGAGAGGAAGAGCGCTTCGGACGTCTCGCCGTGTTCCGAACGCCACGTGCCGCCGCGCACTGCCTGCGTCGCTGGACGCCATAGCGAGGTTATATTCCGATTCTGGCCACTGTCTTTTTTCATGCCGCTCGCTTTGCAGCGAGAGCAGGGCTTTGGTCAACGTCTATTGGCTTTGCGCAGCTCTCGCTGGCTGATATGCGCAAGCAATGACATTTGATATGCAGCCCGAACTCACCGGCAAAACGCTCCATCTCCGCCCACTAACCGAGGCAGACCGCGCGGCGATGACCGTTGCGTCATCCGATCCGCTGATCTGGGAACTGCATCCTGCGGTTGACCGTCATTTATCCGAGAAATTCCAGCCCTATTTTGACAAGCTATTGGCATCGGGAGGGACGCTGGTTGTGATTGACCGAGCAAATGGTGCGATCATCGGATGGTCAAGCTACGGCGAGCTTAACCCCGCAGCGCGCGAAGTTGAGATTGGCTGGACGTTCCTCACCCGCGCCTATTGGGGCGGAGAGACCAACCGTGAGATGAAGGCGTTGATGCTGGCTCATGCCTTTGCCTTTGTCGACACCGTGGTCTTCCGCGTCGCCACCGACAATCTCCGCTCACGCGCAGCGATGGAGAAAATCGGCGGCATTTTGATTGATCGCCCTGCCGAGATTGTTTTTGAAGGACGTGCGGTGCCGCATGTTGTTTATGCGATTGGGAAGGCGGATTTTGAGGAGTCGCCTTTGAGCAGAACTTGAATCTGCCCTGATATTCTGCTACATAATGGCAGAAAGGTAGGGACGATGCGCAATCTTAACATCAAAAGCGACGAAGCCTATGAACTGGCAAGCGATATCGCGCGTCGCACGGGCAAAAACCTGACTCTGGTTGTAACCGATGCGTTGCGTGCCAATCATTTGGAATTAACCCGTGAGGAACGCTTAGCCCGGATTGATGAGATTGCTCAAAAAGCATCCAAGCTCTGGGTTGAGCCTTGGAAGTCGATGGAGCATGGCGATATTCTTTATGACGAATGGGGACTGCCTAAGTGATTATTGATACGTCGGTCATCATCGCCATTCTCAAGCGTGAAGACGGATTCTCCGATTACAGTCAAAAGATGATGGAAGCTCCCAATCAAAATAAAATGTCTGCGGCGTCGTTTGTTGAAGTCGCCATCGTTTGTGATAAAAACTTCAAATTAGCCGAGAGCAATTTGCTTGAAGACATTATCGAAAGCGGCAGCATCGATATCGTCCCCTTCACCGCCGCCCAATCGCGGATCGCACGCGCCGCTTACCGCCAATATGGCAAAGGCAGCGGGCACCCGGCACAGCTTAATTTCGGCGATTGCTTTGCCTATGCGCTCGCCAAGGATAGTGGCGAGGCATTGCTGTTCAAAGGCAGTGATTTTTCACAGACCGATGTCGTCGCAGCATTACCCTAACGCCGCAAGCACCGCATCGCCCATTTGCCCAGTCGTCATCGTCCCACCAAGATCGGGCGAACGCGCGCCGCGTGCGAGTGCTTTAGCAACCGCACCATCGATCCGGTCAGCGGCCTCAGACCGCCCAAGCGAATAGCGCAGCATCATCGCCGCTGACAGGATCGTCGCCAGCGGATTGGCCTTGCCTTGGCCCGCGATATCGGGCGCGGAGCCGTGGATTGGTTCATAAAGCCCCTTGCCAGCGCTATCGAGCGATGCCGAGGGTAGCATCCCGATCGAGCCTACACACATGCTCGCCTGATCAGACAGAATGTCCCCGAACAAATTGCCGGTTACGATCACATCAAACTGTCCGGGATTGCGGACAAGCTGCATTGCACAATTATCGACATACATATGGCTGAGCGCCACATCAGGATATTCGGCGTGGGTTTCGATCATCACATCACGCCAAAGCTGTGACGTTTCAAGCACATTGGCCTTATCCACCGAACAAAGCTTGCCGGCGCGTGCACGCGCCGTTTCAAAGCCAACCCGCGCGATGCGCCGCACCTCATCCTCGTTATAGGACATGATGTCATAGCCCTCACGCTTGCCAGCCGCAGTTGTCCGCATTCCTTTTTCGCCGAAATAGACGTCGCCGTTGAGTTCGCGCACGATCACCATATCTATTTGCGCAGCGACTTCGGGGCGGAGTGCTGAGGCGTCGGCAAGTTCGGGAAATAGCTTGGCAGGGCGCAAATTGGCGAACAACGACAGTTCCTTGCGCAAGCCAAGGATCGCCTGCTCCGGGCGCAAATGCCGCGCAAGCCCGTCACAATCGGGATCGCCAACCGCGCCGAACAGAATGGCATCGGCACGCCGCGCCAGATCAAGCGTTGCAGGCGGCAGTGGATGGCCTTGCGCCTTATACGCGGCCCCGCCAACGACTGCGCTTTCGCAAGTGAGTTGGTCAAGCCCGAGCGCATCAAGCACGCGCTTAGCCTCACCAACAACTTCAGGGCCAATCCCGTCACCGGGCAGCAGGGCAATCAACATTGTCACACTCCGTAATATGGCGCGCTGATGGCGTGACCCACTCGTTTATGCAACCGCCCTTTTGAGCCGATCAATCAATCGCGTGCGCGCGGCCATCACATCCACCTTGCGTCCGCCGAGCAAATGGCGCTCGATCCGGCTGCCATTGGCAGCAAGCAGCGGCAGTGTTTGATCCCAACCCGACGGCATCTCGGTAACTGTCTGCCCTTCACCATAACCAAGGGTGACCAATAGCAGTTGTTCATAACGAGCGAGTGCCGCACTCCATCCACGCGCGGCTGGTGCTGCCTCAATTGCGCCAAGCACGCCGTCAAGCGCCAGATAAAGCTGCGGATAGGGATGCCCTTCAGGCAATGTCGCGGCGGCAAGCGCCGTCACCCAGTCAAGCGCGGCTGCGGCAAGCGGTTCAGCCATCAGCGGGGCACGACTCTGAATCAGTTCAACGCTCAGGCTCGCCAATTGCGCGCCGCCACGAAACTTGCAAGTCGCGTCAACGATGTTCGACGGGATCAATATCGGTCGCATCACCCGCGAGCGACCACCGCGCACATAGCCAGCGATTAAGCCATGCTCCCCCGTCAGCGCGCGGACAATCGTTCCCGTTTCACCGTGATTGCGGACGGCGCAGATGATGGCAGTCGCGCGAGTGGCCATTACCCCTCCCGTTTACACAGTGCGAATTCTTCTTTCTGTGACATTTTCTGTCGTTTGGGCAGCACAAAAACATGCGGCAGGCGCGTGGGCAAGCGACCAGCCATCCGTCCGCGTTCTCCGCCGACAACAGCCTTGAAATCAAGGCATCCGGGCGCAGTTTTGAGGTAATCCGAATGGCCGGCGTCCCTGCCGCCAACGTCGGTTGTATCGACAATGGTAAGGCCACTTTGCGCCGATGCCGTGTCGGCTCGCGAGGTTGAAGGGTAGCATCGCTGAGGCAAATTTTGCGCCTTGAGCCGGTCAGCTTCAAAAGGATCAAAGCAAAACGGCGAACCCAAGCGGGGATAACCGTGAAGTTGCTGCGAAAGCCCAAGCGCCCTGTCCTTGCGTGAGACATAAACGGTGATCCGTCGATTATTCGCAACGCGCCTCACTGAAAGTATCTCTTCGGCGATGTCGCGTTCAAAATCCTGCCGATCAACATCGGGAGACGCGAGGATGATATTTGAAATGTTGCTCGAATCTGCATTTGCCGAATTGCGATCAACAAATTCAACTGCCGGAATCACCAGCCGCGCACCCATCGAATGCGAAATCAGCACAATCTCCTTGGTCCAGCCGCGTGTTGCGAGCTTAGTGAGAAAGCGGCGGAAATTTTGTTCATCCCAATAAAGATTGGTCTCATCGACGAGATAACCAAGCAACGCGCCCTGCGATGGCCAACTATATTGAATCACCGGCCCGGCAAATCCGGTAAGGCGCTTCATTTGAAACGTGTCACGCGAATTCGATAGGAACGTCTCGCGGTAGCCGTGGACATAAACCAGCACGCGCCCATCGCCCTTAAGCATTTCGGCTTCAAGATCGGCCCACCAACGTGCCTCAGCTTGAAAATTCATCGGGACAATTATGTCCGGTTTACGCTTATCAATACTAGCGCGAGGTTGGTCAAACCGGCCATAGCGCACTTGGTCCGCTCGAAAACTGGTAAGCCTAACCATGTCATCGCGGCAGTCGGGCAGCCGCGATGTGACAAGAAACAAAGCTGCATCACTCAGCGCAACGCCACCAGATGATGATTCTCCACTGCATTGCGGGTTTGCAACATATTGGGCATGAGGCGCTTTACCATAGTTCACCGTTGCTGCGCATGACGGCAGGACAAAGGCGATGATCAAGATAAAGAAATAGCGCGTACCGGAAAATGCCATAGACAGATCATAGGTGAGAGATGGCCTCCGTAATAGCCCTCATCTCATTGATCATCCTTTACAAGCGTGTGAACAAACGCTTGAAGAAGCCAATTTTTTCTGGCGGCACAGCAGGCTCTTCAGACGCATCAAACACGATACGGCGGCGCAAGCTGCTTCCACTTGGACTGGCCTGCACCATCTCATCGAGGCGCGGTTTAATGGCGGTTGCAAGCGTCGCCACTTCTGCAACAGCTACTGCTTTAATGGCTTCTGGATAGTAGATCGAACCGATTGAGGCGCGCATATTATCCATCCCCGCAATCACCGGAATATTTCCAGATAAGCCGTTTACATCAAGCTCTTGCTTCACCGCTTGATGATAGCAAACTGCACGGAACAGCGATGCAAGCGTAAATTCGACATAGCTAAGCGGTGCCATTTCAGCCTGTACACCATCGCCTTGAGATCGCAGGAAATATTGGGTTTTATGGCGCAGCAGCGCGGTGTTTAAATCAGCAAGTCCGGTGATTTCAATATACACCTCGATATCTTCTGACCGACCGTACCAATTAGGTGACGACGCAAGGCTTTCAGCAAGCAATTGTTCGGGCGAAAGTGCTGAAAACGCAAGATTCGCATCAGTGTAAAAGCCGATCTCCAACACGGGATCATAGGTATCGGCCTTCGATTCAAACACGAGGTCGGGTGGATTTGACATGATAAGATGCACCGCAGTCACAGGATCGCCCTCGAACTGGGCAATCGCGGTGCTGATCTCATCCCAACCACTAATTTCCAGTGTCGCTGGCTGCAGCGCTTGGCACAACGCCGACAGCGGCGAATCAATCGCTGCCATGTCACCAAGCAGCTTCGTAGCAGCGCCATCAAGCTGGCCGCCGTGGATCATCGCGGTGATGGAGCGCACATAATCCTGCTCAGAAGCCGCACTTACCCATGCCTGCTGAAGTGGGTGTGTCATTGCCGTGCCTCTCAAAATAGTAAAGCTTGCGAGACATTTATCGGCAAAATCTTGTTATCCGGTGAATATCGAAAGTTTGAGCGCGGCGATCCGCGCAGGCAAAAGCGCCAAAATCGCTTCACGCTGCGCCGCGCTGGCCTGGCCCCAGATCCTGATTTCATCAATCGTGCGACCGCAACCGGAACAAACATCATTTGCCGCATCAAGAGCGCAGATTTTGACGCAAGGAGAATCAATTCGCACAGTGCTGGGCTTAGTCCGCTATCGCAAACAAAGTTGCGCCCTGATATTTGGCGGCTGCCGGATCAAACACGGCTTCGGCATCAAACGGCTGATCAAGCAGCGACACATTGTTGAGACCAGCGAGGTTGAACGCCCCGAGTTTGATCTCTCGCGGAGATTGCCCTGCCTTTTCAAGCGCGACAGCATCGACAAAAAGCGAATCATTGCGCTTGTAGAGGATGTAGGGCGCGAGCTTCATCTCAACCCGATTATAGGTAACAATTACACACTTCTTGCGCGCAATCGCTTCAAGCATCGTTTGACTGGCAGACATAGGGCAATGATAGCGACACAAACGCAAGGTGCAATAGATTTTGTGCAGCGCAGCATTTAATGGATATGGCGAAGCGTTTCATGAAGCCGATCGTTGCTGGAGATCGTCATGACTCACGGTAAAAATCATATATAGTTCGCGCTACGGCTTCTGAAACGCCGGGTGCCCTCACCAAATCCTCCAAACTGGCGTCGCGCACTGCCCGCGCAGTGCCGAAGTGCATGAGCAGCGCCTTCTTCCGCGCAGGGCCGATGCCCGGAACGTCATCAAGCGGGCTGGCAGTGATCGCTTTGCTGCGTTTGTCACGGTGCGCGCCGATCGCAAAGCGGTGCGCCTCATCACGCAAGCGCTGGAGGTAGAACATCGCGGGCGCATTAGCCGGCAGGGTGAATTCGCGACCGTCAGGAAAGTGGAACGTCTCGCGCCCTGCATTGCGATCCGGGCCTTTGGAAACGCCAATCAACGGCACATCCTCCACCCCCATTTCGTCAAGCACGCCTTTGACCGCACTCATCTGCCCTTTGCCGCCGTCAATCAGAACAAGATCGGGCCATTGCCCCTTATCGCGATCAGGATCTTCCGCCAACGCCCGCCCGAAGCGACGCTCCATCACTTCGCGCATCATTGCGAAATCATCGCCGGGTGCCGTGTCAGAGTTTTTAATGTTGAACTTACGATACTGGCCTTTGAGGAAGCCCTCCGGCCCCGCTACCACCATCGCGCCGAGTGCATTTGTCCCCTGAATATGGCTGTTATCATAAATCTCAATCCGTTTGGGCGGCTCGGCGAGTTCAAATAGGTCAGCGATTTCTTGCAGAAGTTTGCCCTGTGTCGTCGACTCAGCCTGCCGTCGTTCAAGCGCCTCAATCGCATTGCGGCTTGCCTGCGTGATGAGGCGCACCCGGTCGCCGCGCTGAGGCACCGCAATCGTCACTTTTCCCCCCGCCCGTTCACCAAGCGCATCGGCGAGCAAAGCAGTTTCGGCGGGTTCGCGATCAACAAGGATCGTGCGCGGCGGTGGCACATCCTCATAAAATTGGATCATGAAGCTTGCCAGCACCTCATCCTCAGGCACATCATTGGTGTGGACAGGGAAGAAACTGCGATGCCCCCAATTTTGCCCACCGCGAATGAAGAAGGCCTGGATGCACATCGCGCCGGATTTGGCCGCAAGCGCGAAGATATCGGCATCACCAACGCCCTCGGCATTGATCGCCTGGCTGCCTTGAATGAAAGTCAGTGCTTTGAGCCGATCGCGCATGATCGCGGCACTTTCAAAAT
The DNA here is from genome assembly GCA_038042405.1 of Pseudomonadota bacterium. Taxonomy (GTDB): domain Bacteria; phylum Pseudomonadota; class Alphaproteobacteria; order Sphingomonadales; family Sphingomonadaceae; genus Aquisediminimonas. Next base: position 2,616 of record JBBTEI010000077.1, on the reverse strand, counting down.
CAAGCGCCTCGGCGGCATGTTCCATTTGCGTTGCGAGCTTGGCCTGCACCGCAGTTGATTTGCCGCTGAGAAAGGCTTTGGCATCGGCGACCAGTTCGTCATATGCGGGGGCGCTGATCCGATCCACACATGGTGCCGAGCAGCGTTTGATTTGATAGAGCAAGCAGGGCCGGTCACGCCGTGTAAAAAAACTATCGTTGCAACTGCGCAACAGAAACAGCTTCTGCAGCGCATTAAGCGTCTGATTGACTGAACCTGCACTCGCAAACGGCCCATAATAATTGCCCTTGGCCCGTCGCGCGCCGCGATGTTTCTGGATGCGCGGATAAGCATGATCGGCGCGGAGCAGAATGAAGGGAAAGCTCTTATCATCGCGCAACAGCACGTTGTACGCGGGACGGTATCGCTTGATCAGTTGCGCCTCAAGCAATAGTGCCTCGGCCTCGCTATTGGTCGTCACAATCGTCATCGACCGCGTCTGCGCGACCATGCGGCGTAGCCGATTGGGCAGGCGGTCAACCTGCGTATAATTGCTTACACGGTTTTTGAGTGCGCGGGCCTTCCCCACATACAACACGTCGCCGCGCGCATCGTGCATCCGGTAAACGCCAGGCTTTAGAGGCAGCGTTTTCCAGACGTTACGGATTGCAGCGATTCCGGCATCAATATCCGGCAACTCCGACCCGCGCACGGTGTATGTCTGTTTTTCCTCATGGAAACGATCAGGAGCATCAGGGGTGGACATTAGGTTGCTATACGATACTTTTATGGTTGGTTCGAAGGAGAGAATAGATGCAAATCAGCGGCAAGACCATATTGGTCACCGGTGGCACGGACGGGATCGGACTTCAACTCATCCGCCAACTCAGGGCAAAGGGCGCAACCGTGATTACATCTGGGCGCAATCCCGAACGTGTAGCAGCGGCACAGACCGAAGGATTTGAGGTCATCGCGGCGGATCTATCAACGCATCTCGGGGTTGATACGCTGATTGCTGGCGTTGCGGGGCGGGTGATTGATATCCTCGTCAACAATGCAGGCGCTGGCAGCGATCATGATTTCCGTGGGGCCGTGCCTGATCTAACCAATAATGATGCGATGATCTTTCTCAATCTCAATGCCCCGATACATTTGATCACGCGGTTGATGCCCATATTAAAAGCACGCCCAGAGGCGATGATCGTCAATGTAACCTCAGGCCTTGCGATTGCGCCACGCGCAGGCGGGCCGATCTATTGCGCGACCAAGGCTGGTCTGCGCAGCTACACGATGGCGTTACGAGCGCAGCTTGCGGGCACGAATGTCCATGTACTTGAGGCGTTGCCGCCTGTTGTCGAAACCAAGATGACTGCGGGGCGGGGCAATAGGAAAATGTCCGCTGCTGATTGCGCAGCCGCATTCGTTCGCGCGATTGAAAGCAATGCCACCCAAGCCAATGTTGGCATGGTGAAAATATTGACCGCTGTTTACAGCCTGTCGCCAGCGCTGGCGCAGCGGATCATGCTGCGATTTTAGTTCAGACGGGCAATCGTTTCGTCGATCAGTGGCTTATCAGCCTTGGCATTATGACCGTCGGCAATCAGCAGCGCCGCTGCCGACGCTGCAAGTGAAGCGGCGCGCGTACGCACGTCGGCAATCGCAGCGCGTTCGGCTGCCGCAATCTTTTCTTCAGCCATTTTAGAGCGGCGTGCGATAAGCGCGGTGGCATCAACGCGAGCCTGGGCAACAATTTCATCGGCTTCCTTGGATGCAGCCTGCTTCATTGCTTCTGCATCGCTTACCGCCGACTTTGCCTTGGCTTCATATTCGGCCTTGAGCGCTTCGGCCTCGGCCCGCAATTTTGATGCGGCCTCAAGCTGTTCCTTGATCCCGGCAATTTGCTTGTCGAGCGCAGCGCCGATCATCGCAGGCACTTTTTTCCAGAGCATGATCGCAAACACCGCGATCATTGACAGCGCCACCCAACCGGTAGGATCAAGCCCCAGCGCGCTTGGATCGGCGTGCACTTCGCCAGCGACTTCGGTATGAGCGGTTTCAGCCATTGACCAGCACTGCCTTCACTGCTTTTGCGGCATCAGCCGCGTTAATCTTGGTTCCAGCAACCTTGGCCACAATATCCTGCGCCGCATCCGCCGCCACACTCTCAATGCTTTCGAGCGCTTTGTTACGCGCGGTCGCAAGTTCAGCATCCGCTGCCGCAAGCTGTACCGCTATTTCAGCATCAGCCTTTGCAACGCGGTTCTCGGCATCTTTAACGGCCTGAGCCTTTGCCTTGGCCGCGATTGCCTGAGCCTCGGCCCGCGCATCAACTACACGTAAACGGACGGTTTCTTCGGTTGCGTCCGCCGCAGCGCGGGCGTGCTCAGCCGCCGCCAAATCATCGGCAATCTTTTTATCGCGTGCATCAACCGTCGCCTCGATCTTGGGGGCCATGCCCCGCGCGATCACGAAGTAAATGAGACCAAGCACCACAAGCAGCCAGAACCACTGTGATTGATAGACAAGCAAAAGCTGATTGATTTGCGGCATTGTTACTTTCCGTTATTCAGGACGCAGCCCCAGCCTAAACCGGGGCGACGTGAAGCACTTAAACGGCGTAAAGGATGATCATCGCAA
>JBBTEI010000076.1:0-11090 GCA_038042405.1 Pseudomonadota bacterium | reverse complement strand
AGCCATAACCTGGGAAAATCCGGCAGCATCGCCTTTGGCCTGCCAGATGGGTTGCCGGGCGCGGATGCAGCAAAATGTTTTGGCGAGGTGTCGGTGCAGCCAGAGGCGGGGTTGCTTACGTTGTTCCCCTCGCATGCCTATCATCGCACTTATCCGCACGGCATGGCGGAGCGACGGATATGCATCGCCTTTGATATTATACCGGCCTGAGCATTCGAACCAAATACGTCACGAACTGAGGAATGGCAGGGAATCAGCCGCCGACCGGACGCACCATGGTGATGCTCGGCTGATCGGAATTGCCGATGGCGACAAAGCCTAGTCGCCCATAGGCACCCTGGGCACCATGGTTGCTTAGCACCTGTAGGTAGGCGGATCGGCCAAGCTGGTCGGATACGGCGATCCAAGACTGAAGCAAACGCGTGCCCATGCCCGCCCCCTGCTCTGCTGGGAGCAGCGCTAGGTCAACACAATGGCTCACCCCTTCGACGGTCCAATCGACCATGATCCGCCCGATCGGCTCCTCCTGACGCAAGACGATCCAGCGCGAGGCAGAAGGAAAGTCGGTGTGGTAGCCTTGGCCCTGAAACCGCGCCTGTTGCTCGATCATCACCGTCGGCAATGTTCCAACAAGCGGGGAGCAGGCAACATGAAGTGTGATCAGAAATGGTGTGTCTTCGCCGCATTCGTTGCGCAGGCCGATTTCAGGGAGGCGGGCAGCAACTTCAGCGGCAAACAGTGTTTCTGGATCCTGTCGATTTGTCATATCAAGGCTTGCCGGCCACGTTGCACTGACTGTAGTCTCACCCGATGTCTGATTCTGAAATCGCCTTTCGCGCTATGCTGCTTGATGAGTTCACCCCCTTGGTTGGCCATGCCTTCGCCGCCGATTGCGAACCGCAAGCGGTCGCAATAACCTTGGTTGCAGCCACTGCGCTGCGCCCCAATCCAGTGGCTCCGCGTCCGCCATTCATCCTGATTTTTCATACCCAGCCAGAGGTGTTTCTGGTCGAAGGCAGCTATGTTTTGCGCTGTGGCCAATGGGGGCCAGACCGTATTTCGATCTGGCCGACATTGGCACCGCCAGACGGAGCGCCGGGTCATTATTATCAGGCGGTGTTCAACTAGGGTCCTGACCCTAGTTTCGCGATGGAAAGATGCCCTGCAACGCAATAACATGCGTGATCCCCAGATAAGGGCTTCGGGTCGGAACAGGCTGGCCACCGCCGGTGGCGTTGACCGTTACCGTGCCAGCCACGTTGAGGCCACCGAGCACCGCGCTTGCGGCTGACCCGGCGGGCGAATAGATCAGTGGAATAGCGGTGCCCGTATTGTCGACGGATTTGCCGAGTACCGCACCAGCCGTCGCAGCTTGAAGTGTTGCCTTGACGCTGGAGGCGTTGAGCGCCGAGGCCGATCCATCGAAGGTGGCGCTATGGGTATGCGCCGGTATCTGGTTGGTGGTTAGAGTTACCGATTCAGCGCCGCCTGTCTCACCAATCACCACATTGGACAGACCCGGCCCTTGGCCCCAGTGCATCATCGACCGGCTTTGCAGATTGGGAAGCCCGAAGGTAGTCTGGCCATCGCCGCCAAAGGTGGTTCCCAATAGCGAGAATAGTGCGGAGTTTTGCGCAATTGGGAGCAGTTGCCCGTTGCAAAACGCATAGCCTTGCGGTGCGAAGTTCCAGCCGCCCTGGATAATTTGGCCGATAAAGGGGGATGCCATGATATTTCTCCTATGGTTCAGTCGTTTAGTGCCGACCATGGCGAAGGTGTGCCCCGCATAAATGCCGAAGCCACTGATATCTATGTATCAAATTCGCTCGTTCAAACAGAAGCTTAACGCAAGCTATTTTGGAGTCAATCACTCAATAATGTGTTGATTCAAACGAGAGAGTTTTTGTTCAACCGGTTGCAACCATCGGACGACCGCTGCCTCCACCGCGACAGTCGCGGCCGCATGCTTGCGTGACACATCACTAGTAAAACTTTGGTGCGGGTCCTTGGCATCGCGCTTTGCTGCCACCGCCATCAATGCCGCAGTTTCGGCATCAATGTTCAGCCCGAAATGCACTGCAATTTGGCCTGTCGCGGCTTCACATATGTCCGGATAAGCGACCACAATACCGCCGCCCAGATCCCAATGTGCGATGACCGATTCGCCAATCCGCGCGAGAACACGGGCGGCATAATCCTCGTGCGACATGCTTGCATCAGCGGCGAAGCCGACCACTTTTTCTGGTAGCACCCCGGGAGCCGTGTGAACCCCGGGTTGCTGCATAGTTGAGACCATCACCTCGGTCGAATTGCGATAGAGGTGAACCCAATTCACAGTGGGGAACGCGGCGCGCAGCAGCGGCAGCGAAAAGGTGTGCCAAGCGTCAAGCTTGATGAAATGGCGCACTGCCCCCGTTCCGCGATTGCGCCCTAATGCCGCAACAATCGCGCGAACTGCGGCTATGGCCGCCCGCTCTTCGACCTGCGCCTGCCTGGCCCATTGCACCACGCCATCGAGCGGTTCAGGCTCAGACGAAACCGCATTATCAGGAACGGCGGCAAGCATCTGTGCCAGCAGTGTCGAGCCACAGCGCGACATGTGGAAGATCAACCCCTGCAGAGGAATCTCCGGCTCGCTCCCGGCCCCGTCAATCACGGTTTCAAGGGTCGTGCGGATACGAAACAGCCAGTTGAACGGCAGCGCCCCGGCACCGCGAACTTCGCCCTCCATAAATGGCAGAGTTAGGCGCCGCGCGCCAAACCACAGCCAATCAAAGGCAGGTGCCCCAACTGCTGGGACCGAGCGGGTTGGCAGCCATCCGACGGGCGGCCATGTGGCGCAAATAATCGGCGCTGCGGTGAAACGACCAAGCCCGAGCGGATCGGGGCGCAAAACACCCGTCAGGATCACCGGATCGAGCGCCACCATATGTTCGGCGGCGACCTTGATCGCCTCGGCAACAAAGGCATCCGGCACGGCAATCGAGCCAAGCCGCCGTTGCAACGCCGGATCATTCAGCACCAATGCAACGAAGGGGTGCAGTTCAAGCGGAAGCGATATTTCCCATTGCGGCTCGGCCAAATCCATCATTCCTCAACCGGATTGTTTGCATCCGCATTTGTGTTACTTTGGCGGAATAGTATGGAAAAATCCAGCATCATGCAGCATCCGCAACCGGTTATTGATCGCACACTGGCCACTCTGCCCGACCGCATTCGTTTGTCCTTTGGTTGCGCAGTAACGCCTCTCGTGTCTGAAGTTGCCGCGCTTCCCGCCGCAGCCTGGACCCGGCATTTTGTTCCCGATAATTATAGAGGCGAATGGAGCGTGGTGCCGCTGTGCGCGCCGGCTGAGGCAACGCACCCGATCATGCAGATTACGTCGCCGCCCAGCTGCGCTGACTGGGTTGAGACCGAATATCTGGCCGCTTGTCCAGCGATTCGCACTGCGTTGAAAACATTATGCTGTTCAATCGGCGCGGTGCGGCTGATGCGGCTTGGCCCAGCCTCCGAAATCCGCGAGCATCGCGACCACGACCTGGCGGCCGAATATGGTTCGGCGCGGCTGCACTTGCCTCTCACCACTAACCTAGAGGTCAAGTTTCTCGTCAATAAGCACGCAGTGGTTATGCAACCGGGCGAATGGTGGTACCTGCGCCTTTCCGACCCGCATTCGGTAGTCAATCACGGAGCGAGTGACCGCATCCACTTAGTGGTCGATGTGCAAATGAACGACTGGTTAGCAGGAGAATTGCGCAAGGCGGCTTTTTAGGATCGACTGCTTAGCTTCTGCTGCGCCACCAGCACAGGAACTCAGCGGCAATCGCGGTCAGTTGAACCTCGTTCGCCTCGTTGTTGTTCCCCGCGCCATTCGCCGCGACGCGGTGCAACGCGACGTCGAGCCAGTCAAGATCGATCCAATCGTCAATCTCGGCTTTTCGAAAATCTGTTATGCGTTTTCGCGCAGCGGCAACCTGGCGCTGCATGCGCTGAAAACGATCGGGTTCGGCTGGCATGCCTTGGCGGCGCAGGCGGATCACGTCGGGAAGGCGTCCATCCAGCATTGCCCGGACCATGGGCCGATCACTTCCCCCTTCGAGCAGCATGGCGACCGGAAAACCTGCGAACAGGCGATAGAGCCGCATGTCGCGATAGGGAAAGTTCATCCGCAGTGCACCGGGATAGAATTCGTTGGGATGCGCCAGTGATTTCGCAACGCCAGGAAGATAGCCGAGCAGGCCAGTCCGTTTCGGCATAAGCTGCATTGGAGCAAGGGGCTTTTCGATGGCTGCCCTTATCGGCTGGGGCAGGTTGGCAAGTCTGTGCGGGGCGAGCTTGACATGAAAAGGATAGCCCGCAGATTGGTTGGAGTCGGTTCTACGCAGGCCATAATATAGGTGCGCGGCAACGGTACGCAGCCGCTGGGCCAGCCTCGTCACAGGTAAGCGCGCGGTCGCGGTCATCTCGCCATAAGTGCCGTTGACCAGCAGCGTCGCCCCGCCAGCCTTTGCAGCAATCTGGAACGCTTCGGTCAGGCAATGCCGGTTCGACAAGAGCGGGCCGCTCGCGCCGGACAGGATCGCATCGGGCGGGCGAAAGAAATTGGCGTCCAGCGCGGCGGAAACTGGGGCGCAACGAATGTCGAGATGATCGGCGACCATCGCTGCGAAGTTCGTTTCATCGTCGATTCCGCTGCCCGCAAGGGCTGCTGAGGTGAGCGAGAGTATAGCCTGTTCGTCGCCGCGTTCTTCCGCCGCCAGCCATGCCAACAAAGATGAATCAAGGCCGCCGCTTAGCAGCACCGCTGGGCGCGAAGCTCCTGCCAGCCGCTCACGCATGATTTGCCGCAGCAGCCCCTCGCTCTCGACGAGGGCATCGGCAAAAGTCCCCCGCCAGCGCGGTTGTGGGGCGATTATAGTGGCGGCGGATTGCGCAATGCTGCCATTGGTTTCGATTGCTACGCTGGCTCCCGGTTCCAGTTGGCGCACACGAGGGAGCATCGTCCGGTCGCTCCGGCCTTCGCGCACATGGCCGTTTCCCCAACCGAAAATCAGTCCGGCCTCGTCAACTTCGCTGCCGATCCAGCCGATCCGCGCCAGCCGAAACAGATCAGGCGCGACCGCAACACGCGCGTCAACCACCGCATAGTGCAGCCGATCACGGCGTGCGGGGCCGACCATCAACGTCAACCGCCCTTCGGCTGAACGGTGCAGCAGCGACCATTCACCGAGCAGTTCGGCGGGTGTATCCGGCCCGAACCGTTCCAGCGCGGCCCGCGCGATGCGCGCCATCGGTGTCCCGCGCACCAAGCCAAGCCGGGCGGCTATATCCTCCACCCCGGCAACCTCTCCGACCAATAGGGTGACGCCGCGCGCATCAGCGTGGCGGTGAATCGCGGCGGGAGCATGCGGATCATGCCCCTCGATCAGCCAGCTGAGGCCCGCCTGCGGTGGCACCATGCCCAATGCGCGCGCGTCGCTTGCCGCAGCGGGTGCGCCGTCGAGGCAGAACAGGCCGTAGATGCCGCTTGAACGTGGTCCCGATTCAGCCATAACGCCGTCGTATACGATCTGACGGGTTGAACCAACATCGCAGAGCGTTATGAGTCCCGAAATGTCAGAACCCTTTGATCTTGACATGCGGCGGGCCATCAAGATGGCGCTGGCCCGTGATGCCTATGAACGCAATCTGGTGCGGATCTCCAAGTCAGACCTTACCGCTTATACTTGGCTCGTCGCATCGCATAGCGGCGTTTTCGCGGTGGCGAAGGACCGGGTTTGCACCGCCATTCATGGCTGGTTCTTTGGTATTTGCCGCCATGAAAATCAGTTCTACCTGTACGAGAATTGCGGACTGCGTGATCGCAGTGTCTATCTCGGGCGGATCGTGCGGATAGACCTGATCAATGGTCGTCTCGCCAACCCGACGGTGTTGGTGACCGGACTGCACACTAATTGCCATCAGGTCAGAGTGATCGATGGGCTGCTCTGTGTGGTTGACACCGCCAACCAGGCGATCCGGCGCTATACGCTTGATGGCGAACTGGTCGATGTGAAGCACCCCTTTCCTGTAGCTAGGTCGAACTCCCGGACCGGAAAGTATCTTCACCTGAACAGTGTTGCAAAGATCGGATCGCGGATTGCGGTCATGCGCCACAACGGTAAGGCCTTGCCCGAAAAAGCCAGTGAACTCGCTTGGCTCGATGCCGACTGGAACCTGCTTTCGCTACATCCGCTCGACGGACAGTGGTGCCACGATATCGTCGAGGACGAGCATGGGGTGCTGTGGCATTGCGGCTCAAAAGCTGGTCAGCTGCTGGCCTCTGACGGCCGCAAGGTCGCAATTAGCGATGACATGCTGACGCGCGGGCTTGCTATCGGTGATGATCGGATCATCGTCGGCATATCGTCATTCGGGCCGCGCGAAACGCGTCATGCGCTGCTCGGCGGAGTTGTCATACTCGACCGCGCATTTAACCGCATCGCAGATATTGAGCTCGACGGACCGCCAACAGATATTGCCCCAATCTAGGTCTCGATTGGAGAACAAAAACTGGGTCGATGGGTTCAGGACAGCTGGCAATCCGGAGTGGGGTTACCACCGACGTCGGCTCCGACGCCCGGAAATGCGAATGTCTCCATCACATCAAGCTCACGAATTTCGGGTTCGACCCATATTTTCTTCGGATTGTTCGAGTCGGATGCGTTTGCCATGGTTCTAAATCCCTATTCTCAATCGACTAATTCTAAGTCAGAAAACATAACCTGTCAAAAGGCTTGCGGAATCTTTTTTCTGCGACCACTCACTTCTTATCTTGTTTGCAATTGTTTACCATCCGTTTTGGAATTGATTTCGTATCGGTGACCCCATTGATAATCAGCCTGGATTCTGAAAAGGCGCTTACGCCGCGCCAAGAACTTGGCCTGTTGCGCACTGCCTATCGGCGGTCACCGACCCCACAAACGCGTGAACGCCTTTGCCGACTGCTTATGCTGGAAGAGGCATTTTCCGAAGTAGTTGACACTCTCTTGGCCAGCACAACGCTCGATTTTCGTGGCGAGATGACCTTGGCCCACGCCCATCTCTCAGTCGAGACATCCGACGCGGACCTGCTGGCGCGCGCGGCGGCAGAGCGAGCGTTGCATTTGGCGCAAAACGACATCGAACGCGCCGGCGCGCTGGCGGCGCGCGGCAAATGCGAAACCCGGCTGGGGAAGACGGACATAGCGCTAGGAACGCTGAAAACTGCCCTTGCCCTCAATCCCCATAATCGCGATGCCTGCAAACGGATCACCGCGATTGAACTGGCCGCCGGTCGGCCCGAGGCAGTTATTTCGCTTACCGAGGATTTGCTGGCAAAGGGCGCAAACCACGCGCGTTTATTTGCAGCCCAGTCTCTCGCTTATGCACGGGCCGGCGATATCGCGGCGGCAAAGGTGAGCGACGGGTTCGACGCCTTTCACCTCGCCGAGCAACTTGCCCCGCCGCCGGCCTGGGACTCGATTGAGGCGTTCAACGCCGCGCTAGCCACCGAGTTACTGGGCCATCCGGGCATGCGCTACGAACGTTACGGCAGCGCCTCTGCACTGACCTGGCGCATCGAGAATCCGGCGCGGTCCGACACCCCGTTGTTCAAAGCGCTACTTGGACAAATTACTGCAGTAATTGAGCGTAATGTCGCGCAAATTCGTCGATCAGACCATCCATGGGCCGCTTCTACACCGCAATTGGGCCATTTGCGCAACTGGTGCGTGATTACCGAAAGCGATGGCTTTGAAACCTGGCACGTCCACCAATTTGGCTGGCTGAGCGGTGTCTATTATGTTCGCATACCGGACTCAATTGCACAGGGGAGCACGAGGGATGGCTGCCTTGCCTTTGGCCTGCCCGATGATCTGGCCGGACCAGATGGCGCGGCGGCCTTTGGCGAACATCTCGTCCGCCCGCGCGCGGGGATGATGATGACCTTCCCCTCGCAATGCTATCACCGTACCTATCCGCACGGCTTGGGTGAAAAGCGGATTTGCGTCGCCTTTGATTTGCGCTTGAACTGACCCGAAATCATTACCGCACTATCGTGTGCAGGGCTTGTAGTTCCGCTGGCGAAAGTGCGGTTTGGCCCTTGCACCGTCGCCACACGATTACCGGGGCGCGATCCGCTATCATGGCGGCTTGGGCTAGGGCGGCACCGAGCCGGCCCAGGGCTGCGGGCATGCTCGGTCGATGTTGATTGGCGATGATTTGCTCAACAGCGGCCGTTTTGCTTAATGCCGTGCACGCGAACGCATCGACAAAGCTGCCAAGTATAATGATCGCGCCAAGCGGCGCGGTTGCGGCCGAGCGGTCCGGCGCAACAGGGGCGAAGCGGCGTTTGCCGCTGTGGTCAATCCTTGTGTGAATGCCGCCGGGCAGGCCGCTCGCACTTATCCCCGTATCGGTCACTTCAAGCGCAAGGCTATCGTCCCCCAACAGGCATGCGCCCTGTTCCAGCAACTGCGCCGTCAAGTGCGACTTGCCAGCCCCGCTGGGCCCAGCAATGGCGATGGCTTGGCGCGCTCCGTTCGGAACAACACCCGCCGCGTGCAGGACATATTTCCCCTGCATCCACAAAGTTGCCGGAAGCGCGGTGGCGAGCAGCAGACCGATAACCCATTCCGCATCCGCTCTAGGGCAGGGAGAAACTTCTATATGGTTCGGCTCGCACCGATAGGAAGCGATATTGCGGGCGCTAAACAGCAGCGCATCGTCATGGCGCACATAGAGCGGTGCATCTTCATTCGCTGCTTCAGCTGCCATGCGAATCCTGATATAGTCCTTCGCCATGGCGACGCTATTGCCAACAATAGCACCTGGCACTGCAAGGGTTGTGTCGATGGCTTGGCCAAAACCGAAGAGCGTTGTCATTGCACCATCATTCCATTTATTGGGTAGCGAAAGCAAATGCGGAGTGAAAATGGTGCAAGCGATGGCCTTGAAGCCCGGCAGATGACCGCCCGCATCCCATCAAACCGCCGCCTCAACCGATTCCACTTGCTGCGGGCTATAGTGCTGGCGATGAGGCGGATCGCGATGCCCGAAGCACGGGCCATTCACCGTCTTCAGCGCCATCAGGCTGAACCCTTGCTCCAACCCTATCCCACCACGGGGCTTGACCGACATCCGGCGCTATTTGCTTTTGCGCAGCAACGGCTGGCTGGGAAAAGTGACGTGCGCATTTTGTCCTTTGGCTGTTCAACTGGCGAAGAACCAATATCATTAGCGCGCTATTTGCCGGATGCCGTGATCGACGCAATTGACATCAATCCGCGCAGCATAGCGATTGCGCGTCGCCAAGCAGCACAGTCGGGATGCCGCGCAGTTACATTCACCGTCGCGGGCCAACCTCCTGCGGTTGAAGGGTATTACGACGCCGTTTTTTGCCTTTCGGTGCTTCGCCACGGCCAACTTGACACAGAGCGACCGCAATCGTGCGCTAAAATTTTGTCCTTCGCAAAATACGAAGCCGCAATTGCTGCGCTCGACCGGACCATCCGCTCCGGCGGGTTGCTTTTCATCTGGGGAAGCAATTTCCATTTCGCAGACAGTATCGTCGCGAGCCGGTACAAGCCGCTCTACGTGACCGGAACGCGGCCACATTTCGGGGCATTTTATGGCCCAGATGATATTCTTATCGAACAGAGTAAGGCTGAATGCTTCGTCTTTGAAAAGCTACAATGATATTCGCAATCGTGCGGCTGGTATCTGCACGCGTCTTTTGTTAAATCTGACCCATGTCTCCATTCGCGATTGCCGCCGACAAGACCAGCATCCACGCTGACCCCGCGCAATATCGTGCGAGGTTCGAAGAGCAGTCGTCGCTGCTGTTCGATGACATTTTCGAACCAGCGCTGCTGGCGAAGCTGATGACAAGAGCGGCGGCGGCACATTTTGTCAAAGATTTTATTGAGGATATTGGTGCGCGTGAAAAAGAGTCCGTGCAGCTAATTGGCGCGGCCATCTGCTTGTTACTAGGTCGCTTGAACCTGTTGGAATGGCTGGAAACAGCCACGGGCACTTCGCCATTACGAGCAATGACGGGGTGTTTGGCCCAGATGCGCGCTAATGGCAGCGATGCGCTGACGTGGCATGATGACATGAATGGCAAACACCGCATGCTCGCCCTGGCGGTCAACCTGTCGGACCACGATTTCACTGGCGGCGAATTTGAGATGCGGCGCAAGGGCGAGGCATTGCCCTTTCACCAAGTCAAATATGCTCGGCCCGGTTCGATGATGGTCTTTGCGGTTAACCCAAAGATCGAGCACAGGGTGACGATTGTCACGCAAGGCGGGCCGCGTAGGGTATTTGCTGGTTGGCTGTTGTCCCAGCCTGAATAGCGGCTATCCGCTTGCGCGACAAAATTTCCTTACCGATTGCCGGAAGCACTCCTATACCACCACCATGATTGTCATTGATTGGCAACTCTTCTATCCCTTGGCCATGCCACCCTACCCCCATTCGCCTAGCCCGCCCGCACTGCGGATGATCGGCGGTTTCATGCGCATGCCGGTAAAGGATAAAGCGCTTCTGCTTGTCGCATGGTGCTTGCTCGGGCTCGCCGCCGCATTGCTTCGGGTGCTGCCATTTCGCCGATTGGCGCCATTGCTAGGCATACCGATTGGCGCAGTCGCCTGGGTGCCGATTGCCGATAAAGCACAGATTGCCCGTGCGCGCATGGTGCGCCGTGCCATCTTGCGGGCCGCGCGTATTGCTCCGTTTCGCTCAGACTGCCTGCCTCAGGCGCTTGCTGCCGCCCTGCTGTGCCGGATGTTGAAAGTTCCCGCATCGATCCACTTAGGCGTTCGACTGAGCGGCGAACGCAACCAAATGGCCGCCCACGCCTGGGTCTGTTCCGGCCCCGAGGCAGTGACCGGAGGGCGATCTTTCGGAACCTATACGTCTGTTGCCTGTTTTATGTGCTCGATCACGTGTTAATTGGGCGACATGCGGTTTGTTGCCGCTGCTTTCGGGATGGCATTGCCGTGCCATCAAAGCACCCAAAGTTGACAAAGTTGACACCAAGGAAGCCTTTATTTCCGCCATTCCTTGAA
>JBBTEI010000075.1:0-5627 GCA_038042405.1 Pseudomonadota bacterium | reverse complement strand
AGCCGCGCCAAGGCCATCAAGGAAGAGCTTCAGTGGATCAGGCAAAGCCCCAAGGCGCGTCAGACCAAATCGAAAGCACGTATCAAGGCCTTTGACGAATTGGTTGAGAAACAAGCCGATCGTCGTCCCGGCGGCTCGCAGATACTGATCCAGATTCCGACCCGGCTGGGTGGCAACGTGATCGAGGCCAATAACCTCACCAAGGCTTATGGCGACAAGCTGCTGTTCGATGACCTCGAATTCACCCTACCGCCGGGCGGCATTGTCGGCGTGATCGGGCCAAACGGCGCGGGTAAATCAACGCTGTTCAAACTGATCACGGGTCAAGAAAAGCCCGACAGCGGTACCATCAAAGTCGGCGAGACAGTCAAGCTCGGCTATGTAGATCAGTCGCGCGATGATCTCGATCCCAATAAGAATGTGTGGGAAGAGGTGTCGGGCGGCAACGAGCGTTTCTATTTTGGCAAGCATGAGGTCAACACGCGCGCTTATGTTGGTGCGTTCAACTTCAAGGGTACAGACCAGCAGAAAAAGGTCGGACAGCTCTCAGGCGGTGAACGCAACCGCGTCCACCTCGCCAAAATGCTCGCGGCGGGCGGCAACGTCCTGCTGCTCGACGAACCGACCAACGATCTTGATGTCGAAACGCTACGTGCGCTTGAAGAGGCGCTTGAGAATTTCGCAGGCTGCGCCGTGGTAATCAGCCATGACCGCTTTTTCTTGGATCGCTTAGCCACGCACATTCTGGCGTTTGAAGGCGACAGCCATGTCGAGTGGTTTGAGGGGAATTTTGAATCGTATGAGGAAGATAAGCGGCGGAGACTGGGCGATGCAGCGGATAGACCGACGAGGTTGGCTTATAAGAAGTTGACACGGTAACTTTTTGAAGGCGATCCTTTAGCCGGTCGCAAGAGCGTAATCGGGCAATTGACTTTGGCTGTCCGATTCCCTATGCGCGGCTGCAACAGGTCGCCAAATTGCTGGCGGCCATTTTTATTCAAGACGTTTGAGGACATGAGCGATGAAGCGCACTTTTCAGCCGAGCAACCTAGTACGCGCCCGGCGTCACGGATTTCGCGCCCGGATGGCGACAGTAGGCGGACGGGCAGTGATTCACGCACGCCGCGCACGCGGTCGCAAGAAACTCTCCGCCTAGTTACAATCAAAGCGCGCAAGGATTTTCTTGCCGCTAATTCGGCAAAACGTGCAGCGAACGGTGGCTTCGTATTGCTTGTGCGCGATCGCGCCGATGCTGATACGACTATGCGGCTTGGCATTACGGTAACCAAAAAAATTGGCAATGCGGTCGTCCGCAACCGGATGAAGCGCCGCTTTCGTGCGCTTGCCCGCGAGTTGCTCCCAACGCACGGGGTTTGTGGCGCTGATCATGTGATGATTGGGCGAACAAGCGGAATTGAGCGTGATTTTGCACTGCTCCGTAAGGATTTCGTCAAGGCGCTTGAAAAGACCACCAAATGATTGCGCGGCTTCTGATCTGGATCGCACGTGGCTGGCAATATGGGCCTTCGGCTATCCTGCCGCCAAGCTGTCGTTATCAGCCGTCATGTTCAGCCTATGCAATTGAGGCACTTTCCCGCTATGGCGCGCTCAAAGGTGGCTGGCTTTCGGCAAAACGCATATTGCGATGCCGTCCTTGGGGTGGACATGGTTTCGATCCAGTTCCTTGAATGTGGGCAATTTGATAAGGATTTTCGGTGGATAATTCGCGTAATATGATCCTCGCCTTCGTGCTGTCGGCGCTTGTGCTAATTGGCTGGACATCCTTGTCAGAACGGTTTTTCCCGACGCCAAAACCAGCAACGAACGTGGCACAGACTGGCACCACTGCGTCAAACACGCCGGTAACTGCTCCCGTCGCGCAGGCTGCGTCGAAGCTTCGCGACGTCGCGACAGTGCGCGCAGAATCGCCGCGTGTCATCATTGAAACCCCCAAACTCAGCGGATCAATCAATCTGCGCGGCGCGCAAATCGATGATCTGGTGATGACGGCGTATAAGGAAACGATCAAAAAGGATTCGCCCGCCGTCCGCCTGTTTGCGCCAAGCGGCAGTAAGAACGCGTTTTTCTCCGGCTTCGGCTGGATTGGTGACGGCGTTCAAATGCCAAATGCGCAGACTATATGGCAGGCGGATCAGCCGACCCTAACCCCCGAAAAGCCCGTTACCCTGCGCTGGGCCAATACGACGGGTCAAAGTTTTGCGATCAAAATCTCAGTTGACCGCGACTATATGTTTTCGGTCGAACAAAGCGTTGGCAATACGGGTGTTGGTGCCATCGCGGCGCGGCCATATTCTTATGTTAGCCGTTTTGGACAATCGAAAGATCTTGATACTTGGACGAACCATGTCGGCCCAATCGGTGCCTTTAATGACAGTGTGAACTTCGACGTCGATTTCTCGACACTTGATGAAGCGGGTGCCGCTGGAACGCGCTTTCAAAGCAAGGGCGGTTGGCTCGGCTTTGGTGACCTCCACTGGCTGGCGGCAATTATTCCGGCAAAGGACGCGTCGATTGACGCTGGTTTTCGCGCCGCCGATGGCAGCTATCAGGCTGAATATACGCTACCCCAAACAGTGATCGCACCCGGCAAATCGGCAACCGCGACAACACGACTGTTTGCAGGCGCAAAGGAAGTCCGCTTGCTTGATGGCTATGAAGACAGCCAATCCATCGTCAATTTTGGCAAGGCCATCGACTGGGGCTGGTTTGAGGTTTTTGCCAAGCCCTTCTTCTATCTGCTTGATTGGCTGTTCAGGATGGTGAACAATTTCGGCGTTGCGATCATGCTGCTCACGCTGATCGTGCGCGGGGTGATGTTCCCAATCGCGCAGCGTCAGTTTGCCAGCATGGCCGCGATGCGCGTCGTACAGCCCAAAATCAAGGCGCTGCAAGAGCGTTACAAGGATGACAAGCCCAAGCTCCAACAGGAGATGATGGGCCTTTACAAGACTGAGAAGATCAACCCGATGGCGGGCTGTCTGCCGATCCTCATACAGATTCCGGTTTTCTATGCGCTTTACAAGGTGTTGATGGTCGCCATTGAAATGCGGCATCAGCCGTTTGTTTTGTGGATCAAGGATTTGTCAGCGCCAGACCCGGCGCATGTCCTGAACTTATTTGGCGTGCTGCCGTTCACTGTACCCGCTTTCCTTGGCATCGGCATCCTCGCAATTTTGCTTGGCATTACAATGTGGCTTCAGTTCAAGCTCAATCCCGCCCCCGCTGATCCAATTCAGCAGCAGGTGTTTGCGATAATGCCGTGGATGATGATGTTCATCATGGCGCCATTTGCGGCAGGTCTGCTGGTCTATTGGATTACCAATAATATCCTGACAATCGCGCAGCAGAAATGGCTTTATTCGCGCCATCCCGCGATGAGAGAGCCGGTAAAGGCGTGAGTTTTTCCGAAGAGGACATTGAAGCTGCTCGGAAGATTTTCAGCGGCCCGATCACATTCCTCAAATCCGCGCCAAGCCTTGAGTTTTTGCCCGATCCATTGGTCAATGAGGTCGCGTTCGCGGGTCGCTCAAACGTCGGAAAATCGTCGCTGCTCAATGCGCTGACCAACCGCAATAGCCTTGCACGCACGTCAAATACACCGGGGCGAACGCAGGAATTAAACTTCTTTGATGTTGCAGAGCCTTTGCGCTTTCGCCTCGTTGATATGCCAGGCTACGGCTTTGCTACTGCGCCAAAGGAGGTCGTCAAAAAATGGCGGCATCTGATCAACGATTATCTGCGCGGGCGGCAAGTGCTCAAGCGCACGCTTGTCCTCATCGACAGCCGCCACGGGGTGAAGGATGTTGACCGCGACGTGATGGAAATGCTTGACGCAGCCGCAGTGAGCTACCGGATCATCCTGACCAAGGGTGACAAGATCAAGGCTAGCGAACTCGAAGCTGTTCACATCCAGACCATCGCAGAGGCGCGCAAACGGGCAGCGGCGCACCCCGATGTTATTGTGACCTCAAGCGAAAAGGGTTTCGGCCTGCCCGAATTGCGCGCGGCTGTGATGGAAGCGGTGTCCTAACAACGCGTTTCCCGTTGCAATCGCTTGGCTTTCGCTCTCTATTGTCCCTGAGACAATTGGGGATATATCATGCGCTTAAAATTCATCGCCGCCTTGCTAAGCGCGGCCATCGCCCTGCCCGTTTCGGCGCAAACGATCCGCCCTGATCAAGAGGCGTTTCGCGGGCTTTACAAAGAACTGGTCGAAACCAATACGACGCTGTCGGTTGGAAGCTGCACACTCGCAGCGCAGAAAATGGCGGAGCGCTTAAAAGTCGCTGGCTTTGCTGAGGGTGACATCACATTATTTTCAACGCCCGAACATCCTAGAGAAGGCGGCCTCGTCGCGATCCTCAAAGGCAGTGAAGCCAAGATTAAGCCAATGCTCATGCTCGCACATCTTGATGTGGTTGAGGCGCGGCGCGAGGATTGGACTCGTGACCCTTTTACCTTGATTGAAGAAAACGGGTTTTTCTACGCACGCGGTACGCTTGACGATAAAGCGCAGGCGGCGATTTATACTGATGCGATGATCCGCTTCAAACAGCAGAAATATATTCCGAAACGAACGATCAAGCTTGCGCTCACTTGCGGCGAAGAAACCACCTTCGCCTTTAACGGGGCGGAGTGGCTGACCAAGAACCGACCCGAATTGATTGCGGCAGAATTTGCAATCAACGAAGGTGGCGGCGGCGTGCTTGATCCATCAGGAAAGCGCGTTACGCTTTCGATGCAAGTCGGCGAGAAAGCCGTTCAAAATTACCGCGTCGAAACGACCAATCCCGGCGGGCATAGTTCACGCCCCGTGCCCGATAACGCAATCTACGAACTCGCCGAGGCGTTGGTCGCGGTGCGCGACTATGGCTTTCCGATCACATTTACTGATACGACCCGCGCATTCTTCACCCAGACCGCAGCGACAGTCGGCGGTGAGATGGGCGCCGCGATTACCAAGCTGCTCGCCAATCCGGGGGATGCTGGTGCGGATAGCATCGTTTCCTCCAACGCAACGTATCGCTCAACTACTCGCACAACATGCGTTGCGACATTGCTTGACGGAGGCCATGCCAACAATGCGCTGCCACAGCGTGCCGGCGCAAATATCAACTGCCGCATCTTCCCCGGTGAAACGGGCGAAACCACTCGGCTCGCGCTTGTTAAGGCGATCGATAATCCGAAGGTTTTGGTGACGCTCACTCCGCCCGTGCGCCCGCTTGCCTCGCCGCCGCCGCTTGATACAAAGATTATGGGGCCAGCGGTTGCGCTTGCGAAAAAATATTTTCCCGGTGTTTCAGTTGTCCCTGTGATGTCCACTGGCGCGACCGATGCGATATTCCTTTCGGCGATTGGTATTCCGACCTACGGTGTTCCCGGCATTTTTGCCGAGGCCGATTTCAACGGCGTCCACGGCCTTAATGAACGCATCCGCGTGCGCTCGCTTTATGAAGGGCGCGATTATCTGTTTGATTTGATCAAGGCCTATGCCGCGATATAGGACGCCCACATGCTTAAACTGATTATTGGTAACAAGGCTTATTCCTCATGGTCGCTGCGCGGCTGGCTCGCGTGCAAGCAATCGGGCTTAGCATTTGAGGAAG
>JBBTEI010000074.1:0-8844 GCA_038042405.1 Pseudomonadota bacterium | reverse complement strand
GCGTGAGGCGGGGTATCGGCTGTTTGCTCTGACCATAGTTTATAACCAACGCCACCGGATCGTGCTTGAGGCCGCCGCGCGTGTGGCACGCGCGCTTGGGGCTGAACGCCATGTCGTGCTGCCGGTTGACCTCTCGGCCTTTGGCGGTTCGGCGCTGACCGACAGCGCGATTGCTGTGCCAAAAGACGGCGTCGATGGCAGTATCCCGCCAACCTATGTGCCCGCGCGCAACATGATTCTCCTCTCGCTTGCGCTTGGCTGGGCTGAAGCAAGCGGCGCGCGTGATCTGTTCATCGGGGTCAACGCACTTGATTATTCCGGCTATCCCGATTGTCGCCCCGAATTCATTGCGGCGTTTGAGGCGACTGCGACCGCTGCAACTAAGGCGGGGATTGAAGGGCAGCCGTTCCGCATTCACACCCCGCTCATCGCGATGAGCAAGGCGGATATCGCGGCAGAGGCTGCGCGGCTTGGGCTTGATGTTGCGATCAGTTGGTCATGCTATGATCCAACGTCGGAGGGCCGCCCCTGCGGGCTTTGCGATAGCTGCCGCTTGCGCGCGAAAGGATTTGCCGAGGCGGGATTAACTGACGGCGCGCTGCTTTGACCTATGCGGTCAAGGAAATATTCCTTACCTTACAGGGCGAAGGTGTGCATACGGGCCGCCGCGCGGTGTTCCTGCGCTTTTCCGGGTGTAACCTGTGGAGTGGGCGTGAGCAGGATCGCAGCACAGCGGTCTGCCGTTTTTGCGACACGGATTTCGTCGGCACCGACGGCGAAGGCGGCGGCAAATTCCGAACGGCTGAGGTGCTTGCGGCTGCTGTCACGGCCAGTTGGGGTGATGTCACGGGCGGCACGCGCTACGTGGTAATTACCGGCGGAGAGCCTTTGCTCCAGCTTGATGCAGCATTGGTCAACGCGCTCCACGCGCACGGGTTTGAAATCGGCGTCGAAACCAATGGCACGATCACAGCGCCACCGGGCATCGACTGGCTGTGCGTCAGCCCCAAGGCGGGCAGCGAGACTATCCAGCGCAGCGGCAATGAGCTGAAACTCGTCTGGCCGCAACCGGGCAGCGAGGTTGCCGCTATGTCAGGCTGGGCGTTTGATCATTTTCTGATCCAGCCGATGGATGGCCCCGAACTGGAAGAAAACCGGGTCGCGTCAATCGCATTCATCCTTGCCAATCCCAAATGGCGGCTCTCCACACAGACGCACAAAGTACTTGGGATTGCGTAAGATTTAGAACGGCAGCCAACGCGATTTTTCGCTGAACTTCATATAGCCAATGTTGGCACCGAGCCGCACGCCAACGCCGAGCCGCACGGGGATCAGGGCAATATCACCGCGCCGCAAATAGGTTGCCGAAAGCCCACCGACAAAATAAGCGCGCCCTTCAACCTGGGCAAAGCGCTTGTAAAGATCCTGACTGTCATAAAGGTTGTAAACCAGCACAAACACATTTGCTGCATCGCCGCCGATGTCAAAGCCAAGCGATGGCCCCGTCCAATACACCGCGCGCTGACCCTCGATCTTGTGCGTAAGCGTGCCCGAGCCATAGCGGAACCCGACGACAAATGCGCCGGATGCTTCGCGACCAGCAATATATCCGTTTGGTTCGCCTTGATCTTTCAGGATTTTTTCGAGCAGTTCTCCGAGCCCCTTGGCACCCTTGCCAAACACTCCTTCAGCCGCGCCGATCAAATCATCCTTGCGGAACGTCGCACCTTGGGTGGCGGCGGTTGCAGCGGGGTTGGCCGAGTCTGCAACAGTCGCACTTGGTGGATCAGTGGCGGGCGTAGCCGCATCGGTTTGCATCAAATCCTGATCCAAATTTTCGGTCGCCGGCTTGACCTGCGTCGTAGCTGCGGATGTTTGCGCGGCACCAAGCGCGCTATTGGGATCAACCGATTTGACTGGCGCTGCCGCCAGCGGCGTAGCTAGCATAGCGACAAAGGCTATGAAAATGTTGGTCACTGCTTTGGTGTGCGGGGTAGAAAGGATTGGCATGGCAGCCTTTCGGTAATCCAGATAAAACTCGAATTACGCTAGAATCCTTGTGGCTTGCCTTCGCAATCAACGCCGCGACGAAGCGAGTCGATTTCGCGCCAGACGGCAGTTTTACGCCTGCTGCCCGCCGATCACGGATATTTATTCAGCTTATTGATCCTGCGGCACTCCCTCGCTATAGCGCACGGGCTGCTTTGAAGTGGAGACGTGGGTGAGTGGCTGAAACCAACAGTTTGCTAAACTGTCGTAGGGGGTAACCCTTACCGCGAGTTCGAATCTCGCCGTCTCCGCCATGCAGTCTAAGTCATTGATATCATTGGATTTTTCGGCGCGTCATTCGTCGCCTTTGCGCGTGCGGCACGCATCATTATAGCGCACCGAAAGGAAACAATTGATGCAGCTGACCGGATCGTCATCATGGTTGGTGGCAAGCTTATGACAGAGAACGAGTTGCGGATGGCTCAACCACAGGCAGTGGTTTGATTGAAATGATGGTAACGAACCCGAGATAGGATCCTTTAGTTTTGTCGCATCGTGTAGTGACCGTTCGCCAGTTCTTGAGTTTGTTGAAGAGGCGTTCAAGAAGGTTGCGTTAGCGAAACTTCTCACGGTCGTGCGGGACGGGTGATTTGAGATTGCTCTTGGCTGGAATGACTGCCTCGATCCCAATCGTTCGTGCTGGCGCAGTCGCATTAATCCTCCCCGTCGGCTTGCAGCTGACGGGCAGCGCTGCTTTCCAACATTGGGCGCGAGAATGCTTAGACAGAACTATCTGAACCAACGGCTGCTATGCTCGTTCTCGACCCCAAAGCTGCCTGTCGGCAGCATCCAACAAATGCGCCCATCATTAGAAACCCCAATGCCGTATTCCGCAACAAGCACAGGGTAATTCTCATAAAGCCTGACGTCTTCAGCCGACCAATTATGCAGATTACCGGAGCTCCAGCCATCGCAGACATTAGCAGTTGCAGTCGAGTTTCTCCAATCATGATATTCGCTATAGGCATATTTCATCGGCAACAATGGCGCAATGGTTCATGAACTCTGTGCTATGGCGCAAATCGCGTCACTGATCGAATTGCTCCAAAACATAATCCGCCCAAGACACCAACGGGGCATTCGCGCCATCAACGACGGCCTGTCGCGCTTCGACGGCTGCAGCGCACAACTCTGGCAATTGCGCGCGAACACGCGTGCGCATGGCAATCTGCAGTTGGGCAAGGCTCAAACTGAGCTGAGTCCCCGCCCATTTAAGTGGCGCGCGCGGGAGAATTCGAGCAGTGCACCGCACTTTCGACCCATCAGCCAAGAAATCCGTGACGGTATCATGCAAACCCCTTGCACTCGTGGTCGCAACACGAGCCGATACCGCCACGGACATCCACATTCACTTGGTGCTTTGCCGGAGCATTGCGCTGGCAAAGCGGTTGGTGAATGATCCGGTGCTGCCTTGTGACAACGCCACCCGAAACACCGCTTGCGGATAGGTTGATGCGACTCAGGGGCATTGGCTCATCTCTTACTTACTGAATATAGCTTAATTCAATAAATAAGATGCACAAGCTCTAAATGAGATACTTCCCAATCATGCCTTTCTTGGGTTTCACAACAATGTCTCCAAAATAATCATATTTGGTGACGACGTGACGCAGTGCTGTTGCTGCAAGCGCGTATATTTTGATCTCGGGGATGTTAAATAGGCATGCGGTGCGCATTCCGGGACTCTTCCAGCTCACATCAACATTGACCTGCCATTTGCCATCGTCGCGCTGCACCACCTCAACTGCGTTGATGATGCCGCCTTCAGGGCGCTTGGTGCGTAGGTCGCGTTCAAGGATTACGGGTAAATACATCAATCCTCCATTTTTATGCTGAAATTAGTTTAATTCATGTTATGAGTGGCTTCACAAGTCACATAGTTCAAAGTGTAGCAGCGAAAAACAGGGTTGCCAGCAATGACCGACAAAGGAACCGCCAGTCTCGACACACAGCGTGACGTCCGTCCTATCCATCTCAGGCGCAGTCACGTCTCGGTCACGCGTGCGCAGGCGCTGTGGGACAGCGCGCAGCCGATTAAAGGCACAAAGGCCGAGGCTTACTTACGCGCACATGGGATAGATTTTTGTCCTGCAGAACTGCGCTTTCTTGCCTTTTGTCCAATAGGGCTGGGCAGCAGTCAAAGTGCCCATCCTGCAATGATTGCGGCGTTGCGCGATGCTGACGGGCTAGTCGCGGTTGAGCAGACGTTATTGCGCAGCGATGGGCGGGCGCTGGCGGATACCCCGAACCCGAAGCGGATGCTCGGCTTTCCCGTGGGGGGGCTTGGGCGTTGGGGGGCGGCACCCGTAAAAATCTTGCGGCTTGCGGAGGACGTCGTCGAAGCCGCAAGCGCGATGGTCATCGGCTCGCTTGGTATTCCAATCTGGCCAGTGTTTGGCTGCGAGCGCTATGCCACGATTGATATTCCGCCAAGCATAGAGCGGGTTATCATTTATACTGGGCCGGGGCATGCGAATGCAATTGCGCGCGCAGGGGATCATTTAACTGCAAATGGCCGGACGCTTACCATCGTTACCCCACCTGGAGAGGGGGGCTGGAACACCTGCCTACAAAGACTGTGCGCGTGATCGTATCGCCGACATCTGAAGAGCGTGAGACGAGTGCGCGGTTGAACGATTTGACCCGTGAGGGCATTGATGAAGCCCGCGTTGTAAGTAGTGCAGGATTTCAAAGGCTGGCGCTCGACGACAGGCAAGCAGCACGCGCGCTGGTTAAAAGCTATGATGCGTGGCGAATCGATGATAATATTGACGGCCAACGCGATTTTGGCGTGATCTTCAAATCCGCTGATGGCACTTGGACGACCGACACACCCGGCGGTGCAGGCTGGCTAGGCGCTGTGTTCTGGCGGATTGAATGCTTTCAGGGTGCGTCTGATGAACCTGCACTGACCCCGTGGGATGGTGCTACCACACGCCGCGCCGTTACCCTGATGCTCCCGGAGGAATATTGATGCGTACCACCCGACCCGTTACGCAGCGTAACCATGAGAATGTTGATGCGCGCATGACCGATGATCCTTACTTTCAAGAGGGCAGCAACGTCTTTGCCAATTTGTTTGGTGTCCGTGATACAGCCCAGCTTGCCGAGGCCGAACGTCAGGCAATCGGCCCGCGCATAGAGGTGCTGCAACTATTGCACCCTACATTTACCGCGCCCGCCTTCCTTGCGCTCCACGGTGCGATCTTTGCACCGGTTTATGAATGGGCCGGCCATGTCCGCATCGTACCGCTCGCGCTTGACGGTGCGCAGTTTGCGCACCCCCGTTTTATCATGCCCTCGCTTGCTGCCCGTTTTGCCAAGCTCAATAAAGCGGGTGGTTTTGCAGGGCTTCCGCGCGACGCGTTTTGCGCGTCACTCAGCTATCATATCAGTGAACTTCACGCGATCATGCCGTTCCGCAGCGGTAACCGCCGTACCCTTGCCATCCATAGCGCACAGCTTGCGCGTGCAGCAGGGCATAGCCTTGACGCGTGTATCAAAGATAAAGCCATTTGGGATGACGCGCTGACGCATAGCTTCATCACCTGTGATCATCGCCGGATCAGCGATGCGCTCTTGGGGCGGGCAGAACCACCAATGGCCGTAAGCAGCGCCTCTGGTCTCCCCATATTGCCGTTGCGCGATGCGACCGTTCACAGGCGCTATATCCTCACACTGTCAAAAGCAGGGGGCTTGCTCCGCGAACATATCGCAGCCGCAACGGCAGAGGCCACCAATGCCATCGCGCATCTTGTCAAAGCCAATGCGCCGCCAGAGCAACTCAGAGCATCGCGCCAAGAGCTTGGTTTTTTGCGTCACCCCAAAGGGCCATTGTTCCAACTCGGGGTGCTTCAAGCGCTTGGGGCCAGCAAGCTGTTGGCGGTTACCCACGACGAGCAAAGCTCCGGTGAAATCGTCCGCGAAATCGCGGTGGCGATGCTGATTGCACTGAACGAATACAGCCCAACCTCGATTACGCAGGCAAGCGCCACCTTTGATCATCGCGCTTACCCAATCGGCGGATCACCGCATCAAGACAGGCTTGCCGCAGAATTTTTGGCGAACGACCCACAAGGCAATCTCGCTGACCCGCGCTTTGCCACCGCACAGCGCTTGGTTGACAAAGCCGTATCGGCGGCCTCGCGGTCAAGTGGCGGTAATGTCAAACAGATCAGCACCGCCGCTGAAAAGGCGCGTGCCGATATCGCTGCGCGAATACGAAAGGGCGATGTGTTCGATAAAGCAGAGGCGACGACGCTTGCCGTACCCCGTCACACTCAAGCGGTATGACGGGGAGTAGCAAAGCATAACAAACGCCGCGTGGGAACGCACGGCGCAGGGAATGACAGGGCGAGGGCGCTCTGCCGCTCCAAACTCTGGTTTAGCCGCGTGGGGTGCTGGAGCGCGGGCCAACGCCGCCGCCGCTTAGCCAATCCCAGAAGTCACGCCTTGGCACGTTTGATGTCTTTTTCATGATGTAACCCTTTTGTTACGCAACAAGGGCATCTTGTTGCGAAGTAAAAGGCTAGTCAGGGGATGTTTCATTTGCAATCGCCTGTGCGGCGCGCGCATCGCCTATTTGTGTCGAGCGAAGTCGAGACACGTTGGTCTGGGTGCCTCGACTTAGCTCGACACGAGCCGATTATTGCCTGATTTCGGGGCTAAACCACCTGCCGTAGCGTTACAAAGGCTGAATGGAGCGCACGGTCAGTGGCCACCGCAACGCGTTCACCAAAGCGCAGATTGGGATCATCATTCATCCCGATCGACACATAAATTTTGAGGATCGAATCAAGACTCACGACTTTTTCGGTAAATAGCGCATGAAGCTGCTCAACCACCAGATCGACCTCAACTACCGAGTCGGGCGTGATCAGAATGACATAAAGGCCATCATCGCCGTCATGCACCACACAGTCGGGCGCAATGATATTGATCCGCGCGGCAATCGATTCGACCAATTCCTTATGATCAGGCAGCGTCATATCCGATACAAGGCTGGCAAAACGCTCAACCTTTACCGCAACAACAACCGATTTTTCAGCGCCTTTAACAAAGGGCAGATGTGCGAGGTTCGGCAAGCCCGACACCGCGTTGGTCGTCATCGCCGCAATCACATTGCCACGTAAAACGTCGCGGATGCCAAAAATACTGAGTGCTACCAGCGCTGGCACAATCTCAAAGTGAAGTTTGAGACGGTCAGCAACCAACACCAGCATTACCAAGCCAACCGCGCCAGCAACAAGGATTGCGCTGCGCTGCCAACGCGCACTGCGCAGCACACAGGCGATGCCAATAAGGGCGCATAAGAGGAGTGGGATAAGATAGCCAAGCTCTTTGGCTGGGCCATTTTTCATTGTTTCAGCAGCAATCACAAAAGAATATGACAGCGCTGCTTTGCCTTGCCCCGATATCGGGTATCTCATTGCCCCAGAATCAGAGACGACCGAGATAATTACGCGCTTGCCCGCGATTGCCGAGCTGTCAACCATGCCAAAAATTACATCAATGGCAGCAATTTTGGGGATGCTCTGATAATCAATTGCATAGTCAGGTTTAAAAGATCGTGCCTCTGGTTTTAATCCTGCTAAAACGACTGATTGTGATAGGTAGGTTTTTCCGCCAATCTTTTCAAAGGTAGAGATGTCACTTACATTGCCTATTATATTGTATCTAAACATTGAATGCGCTTGTTTAGTTCTTGACCGTAAAGTTGGTGTCGGTAGTACTATATCTTGACCGCCCGTAATACGATTATTTTCTGCCAGTGCTCCCAACCATACTTTACCGTAAGCGCGATCAAATGCCGCTGCGAGCGCTTGGTCGTCCTCTGGATTTTGTGAGTCAGCCATTACTTGCTCATACACAATGGCTTGTGCCCCCATCGTGCGCAATGTATCAACCAATTGCGCATCATAGCGACGCTGCCAAGGGAGTCCTCCAAACAGCTTCGCACTGCGTTCGTCTTTAGCGATCACCACAATATCGCCGCTTGCCGCTGTGCGTCTCACCGCATCACGACCCATCTGCAAGACAAGCTCAAGCGGCTCCCCAAATTCAATAATCCCCACCACCAGCGCAATCAGTAGCGCGATGGTCAGCCCAACGGCACCGCTGCGCCGCACCGTGTAATGCGTTGCGGTCAGGCGTTCGGCTGCTTCTTTACCTTTAAGGGCAGGGGTATGTTTGAACTTGCAATTGAGCGCCAGCGCGGCCCGCGTCATCATGCCGCTCATTGACCAGCGCGGCGGCGCGGGGCGGAACGGGACCCTATGAAACATCAGCGTCTGTGCGTCGCCGCTTTTGAGAATCGCCTCAACCAGCCCCGCCTTGGACTCCTCTTTCATCTGCCAATCGATCTTGCTGCTCATCTTGATCACGGCCTGTTCAGCCATCATCCGCGCGTTCGCTTCATCGATCCGCTTATTCCTCATCCATTCATCGACCATAATGCTGCTTCGTCCCGCGCTTGCAAATTGTGCGTTTTTGAACCGCCAGTTGGTAACAGACTATGACACATCTCGGTTTACGGCAACTTCTTTGTAGGTAGCGCATTTATGTGCATAAAAGACTCGTATTCTGGGTGAGTGATTTTTCTTTATTGTTTGGCGATACTTTATGAAATTTTGGGGTTGACACTCTTTAAAGTCAAATCCGGTTTTTAAGGCTATAGCGCTTCGTGCAGCACCGTAATTAGGCGCAACGAATGGATAATCGGTAAGCAGGCTCCACTGAGCCCGGCGGGCGCTTTATGCGTTTTGGTGATAAGCGGTGCTATGTCCGATATGGCGA